>NZ_CP013021.1:2390000-2765000 GCF_001420915.1 Agarivorans gilvus
TGCTAACAGCAGGTATTGAGCTACCGATAACTGAGGTAGCAACTATAGGTTCTCTACCAAGTACTGAGGGCGAATAGTGACTTTGCTGTCGGTAATAATGGCATAGCTAAGTTTTTCATAGGTTTTAAATACCATCAGCTCGCCCACTTTCTCATTTGGCAACGTAACATTCTCTTGCTCATCATTGAAAGCCCGGTCGTAGCGATTCGCCATATCCTCATAAGACTTACGTTTCACTTTATCGATCACCACTTTACCTGGTTGAGCAATCGCAAACATGTCTCCTGGCGCTACCTTGTCGCGGCTGCCTTTGTTAATAATCACCACATCGTAGCGACTCATTACCGAGGTATCTGTTGCGGCCGATAGGATGTAGCCATTGTCATCCAAGTGCTTGTTGGTAGGCACAAAATAGGCGGGCAGGCGATCTTGGTCTGGTAAGGGCAGAATAATGTCACCCTGATTAATCTCTTTTAAAACCTGAGTCACCTTAACTTGACTAATATTGTCATCGTGTAAACGTTCCGACACCGCTACAGCAATAAACTCCAACTTCTGACCCAATTCCTCTTTAGTAAAAGGGTCTTGGTATTTATTGGCTAAACGATAAACCCCAAAATATTTCCCAGGCTTAAGTTGACCGCGAACATACATCGCTCTGCCTATGGCAATACGCGATTGCGCATCGTTATCACCCAATACGTAAGGCACGTCTTTCAACATGTCCTCATCGGCAATGTGGTCGTGAGACAAGAAAGCACTAATCGCTGACAAATTGATAGTAGGAATGGGTTTGGTTTTTTCTTCAATGTGCGCCTTGGGGCTAACTTTCACAATACGCTTGCGAACTAAGCGTGGCTCACCATTTTCATAAATCAGGCTCAAGCGATCGCCAGGATAAATTAAATGTGGGTTTTCAATTTGCGGGTTGTATTGCCATAAGCGCGGCCATAACCAAGGCGAGTGTAAATACAGTTCCGAGATATCCCAAAGCGTATCCCCTTTCTTAACTACATAAACCTCGGGGAAATCCTCTTTTAATTTCAAGGTGTCGGCTATGGCGCTTCCCACTAGCAACAACAAAGAGGCCCAAAGCCAAACTAATTTTTTCCCTTTCATAGTGTCTCCCAGCGACATCCCTTATAAGCAAAGCTGTTTTTTAGTCACATAAATGACTAGAATTACCAACAATCTATCAAAACCAGATTGAAGACAGAAGTTATGGCTGTACTTGAAGTATTGCGTTTTCCTGACGAACGCCTGCGTACTATAGCGCAACCCGTTAATAATATTGACGATAATGTTAGAACTATAATCGAAAACATGTTCGAAACCATGTATATGGAAGAAGGAGTTGGTCTAGCTGCGACACAGGTCAACATTCATCAGCAAATTGTAGTAATAGATGTATCAGAAGAGCGCAATCAGCGGCTCGCTCTGATCAATCCAGAAATCCTTGAAGCCGATGGCGAAGCCCTCAACGAAGAAGGCTGTCTCTCGGTTCCTGAATATCGCGCGCAAGTACCAAGAGCTGAAAAAATCAAGGTGAAAGCGCTGGATGAACACGGTAAAGAACAAATTTTTGAAGCCGAAGGTT
Organism: Agarivorans gilvus; assembly: GCF_001420915.1. Taxonomy (NCBI): domain Bacteria; kingdom Pseudomonadati; phylum Pseudomonadota; class Gammaproteobacteria; order Alteromonadales; family Alteromonadaceae; genus Agarivorans; species Agarivorans gilvus. The sequence continues at coordinate 2,391,598 of NZ_CP013021.1, forward strand.
TGTTGGCGATTTGTGTACAACATGAATTAGATCACCTGAAAGGCAAATTGTTCATCGATTACCTTTCTCCACTGAAACGCCAACGCGTAAAAACCAAGCTAGAAAAACTTGCTCGTCGCAAGTAACTATTCAACCAATTGGAAATCAGCATGACGCCATTGCGGATAATATTTGCAGGCACGCCCGACTTCGCAGCGCGCCACCTCGCCGCTTTAATCGAAAGCGAACATCACATTGTGGCCGCCTATACCCAGCCGGATCGCCCAGCCGGACGCGGCAAGAAGCTTCAAGCCAGCCCGGTGAAGCAACTAGCACTGGAGCACGACATTGCGGTATACCAACCAGAAAACTTTAAAAGTGAAGCGGCGCAACAACAATTAGCCGAGCTGAATGCCGATTTAATGATAGTGGTTGCCTACGGCTTGCTACTGCCTCAGGTCATTCTCGATAGCCCACGCTTAGGCTGTATTAATGTACACGGCTCACTGTTGCCACGTTGGCGTGGCGCAGCCCCGATTGAGCGTGCATTATGGGCCGGTGATAGCCATACTGGCATAACCATTATGCAAATGGATATTGGCCTCGATACCGGTGACATGCTGCTGAAGAAAGAAATTGCCATTGAAGCCAGTGATACCAGTGGCTCGCTCTACCATAAACTGGCCGAAGCAGGCCCCCAAGCACTGATTGAAGCGGTAAATGGTTTAAGCAAAGGCGAACTTAGTGGCGAAAAACAAGATGATAGCCTCGCCAATTACGCTAACAAGCTCTCTAAAGCGGAAGCCTGCATCGATTGGAATCAACCCGCTGAGTTTATCGAGCGCTGCATCCGCGCCTTTAATCCACGTCCCGTCAGTTACTTCATGGTCGCCGAACAAAACGTTAAGGTATGGCAAGCCAGCGTTCAACCCTTAAGCAAAGCTGCGCAACCCGGCACCATCGTTCAAGCCGATAAACACGGCATTGTGGTGGCCACAAGCGAACAAGCCCTGCGTTTAGAAACCATTCAACTGCCCGGCAAAAAAGCGCTTGCGGCTGCCGATGTACTGAATGCCCGCAAAGAATGGTTTCAGTTAAATAGCGTATTGGAGAGCAACCATGGCAGAACAGCCAAGTAGCAAACAGCTTAGTGCCCGCGCAGCCGCCGCCAGCATTCTTTTTCAGGTGGTCGACCAAGGCCAATCTTTAAGTCAGATGCTGCCGCGAGTCCTGCCTCAGGTTGTTGCTCGCGATCACGCCCTAGTAAAAGAACTTTGCTTTGGGGTATTACGCTGGTTGCCACGCTTTGAAGCCATGTTGCAACAGCTGATGGATAAGCCCTTAAAGGGAAAATCACGCCGTGGTCACTTCTTGCTAATGGTTGGCTTATATCAGCTGTTCTACATGCGAGTACCAGCACACGCTGCGGTTTCAGAAACCGTTTCGGCCACTCATGCACTAAAACTCCATTCACTAAAAAAACTAGTAAATGGCGTATTACGTAATGCCGAGCGCCAAAGTGAGCAACTACTCACCGCACAAAATGGCAACGATAGCCTGCTCTACTGCCACCCTAGCTGGTTAAGTAAACGCCTTAAGGCCGCCTACCCTGAACGCTGGGGCGAAATCCTAGAAGCCAATAACCAACACGCCCCCATGTGGATCCGCGTTAATGCCTTACAAAGCCAACGCAACGATTATCAGGCAGAACTGCAAGCCTTAGAAATCGCCAGCCAAGCGGCTAACTTGGGTGAGCAAGCATTGTGTTTAGAAAAGCCTCAACCTGTACATAAGCTGCCTCGTTTTGACCAAGGAGCTTGTTCGGTACAAGACGGTGCCGCGCAACTCGCTGCAAGCCTATTAGACGCCCAAGCCGGAGAGCGAGTACTAGATGCTTGTGCCGCACCAGGCGGAAAAACTTGTCACATTCTTGAGCTACAACCCAAACTCGCCAAACTGGTTGCAGTAGATAGCGAAGCCACGCGTCTGAAACGGGTGGATGAAAACCTGAATAGAATTGGCCTACAAGCAAAACTGATTTGCGCCGATGCTAGCCAACCCGAGCAATGGAACCAACAGCCCTTCGACCGCATACTGCTGGATGCACCTTGCTCCGCCACTGGAGTAATTCGTCGCCATCCCGACATTAAATGGCTGCGTCGCGATGCTGATATTGAGGAATTGGTAAAACTGCAGTCCGCGATTTTAAAAGCCCTTTGGCAGCAGCTAAAGCCCGGTGGTATGATGCTCTATGCAACCTGTTCGGTACTACCTGATGAAAATAGCCAGCAAATTGCTGCTTTTTTGCAACAAACAGATGATGCGGAACTGGTGCCGATTAACAGCGACGAAACAATAGAACAACCCGGATGGCAACTTTTACCCGGCGACAATAACATGGACGGTTTTTACTATGCGCGACTTCGTAAAACGCTCAGCTGAGCTTGCCTTTAGTCTATCCAAAGGTAACACTACAAAATTCGCCATAAACGCTTAAGGTATTGTTAGAAAATGAAAATCATTATTCTTGGAGCAGGGCAAGTTGGTGGCACTTTAGCCGAAAACCTCGTCGGTGAAAAATCGGATATTACCCTTGTTGATACCGATCAAGATCGCCTGCGAGAACTACAGGATAAGTTTGATTTACAGGTGGTGTTTGGCCATGCCGCCCACCCCAGCGTATTACGTGAAGCCGGCGCTCACGATGCCGACATGTTGGTAGCCGTTACTAATAGTGACGAAACCAATATGGCGGCCTGCCAAATTGCCTATACCTTATTCAATACCCCCAATAAAGTCGCGCGGATCCGCTCTGAAGAGTTACTCGCCGAAAAAGACGCCTTGTTCTGTAATGAGGCGGTACCACTTGATCACCTGATCGCCCCAGAGCAACTGGTGACAGATTATATTAGCCGCTTAATCGATTATCCCGGCGCCTTACAGGTGATGGAATTTGCCAATGGCCGAGTCAGCTTAGTAGCGATTAAAGCTTATTATGGCGGCCCCTTAGTGGGCAACGCCTTATCGGTATTACGTGATCACATGCCCGATACCGAAACGCGTGTAGCCGCGATTTTCCGTCAAGGACGTGCGATTCGCCCTCAGGGCACTACGGTTATTGAGGCCGACGACGAAGTCTTCTTCGTTGCCGCTAGCTATCAGATTCGCCAAGTCATGGCCGAGCTACAAAAACTAGAGAAACCCTACCGCCGCATCATGATTGTAGGTGGAGGTAACATAGGTGCCGCCTTAGCCAAGCGTCTAGAAAGCCAATACAGTGTTAAGCTGATCGAGCACAACCAGCGCCGAGCCGAGCAATTGGCAGAAATGCTCAACAATACCATCGTTTTCTGTGGCGATGCCTCAGACCAAGAGCTACTCAGCGAAGAAAACATCGAGCAGGTAGATGTATTCATCGCCGTGACTAACGACGATGAAGCTAACATCATGTCAGCGATGCTAGCAAAACGCATGGGTGCCAAGAAGGTGATGGTATTAATCCAGCGTGGCGCCTACGTCGAGTTAGTTCAAGGCGGCACTATCGACATTGCCATTTCACCGCAACAAGCCACCATTTCAGCTTTGCTAACCCACGTACGCCGGGCCGACATCGTTAACGTTTATTCACTGCGCCGCGGCGCAGCCGAAGCCATTGAGGCGATTGCCCACGGTGATAGTAATACCTCCAAGGTGGTGGGCCGCAGCGTAGGCGAGTTAAAACTGCCGCCGGGTACCACTATTGGCGCCGTAGTACGTGATGACGAAGTCGTTATCGCCCACGACGATACGGTGATAAAACAAGATGACCACGTGGTGATGTTCTTAGTGGATAAGAAATTTATCCCCGAAGTCGAACGCTTATTCCAGCCAAGTCCGTTTTTCTTATAGGCTCAAGCGCTATGATGATAGCTTCCGATCTAAAGCCTATCCTATTTGTGACAGGTTTGGTTCTGTCTAAATTAAGCTTACTGATGTTGGCTCCCTTGGCCATGGGTATGGCCTACGATGAACCCGGCTACGTAGAGTTTTTCTATACCATTATCGTCACTCAGACCGCCGCCTTCACCATGCTACGCTGGGGTCGACAAGCCCAGTTTAATCTGTCGGTAAGGGGCATGTTCATGCTCACTACCAGCGTGTGGCTAATCGCCTGTATGTTTGGTGCCTTACCGCTTTATCGAATCGACCATATTAGTTTTACCGACGCTTTTTTTGAGACCATGTCGGGGCTTACCACCACCGGTTCCACGGTGCTTGCAGGCCTCGATGAGATGCCTAAGAGCGCTTTATTGTGGCGCTCTATGCTGCAGTGGTTAGGCGGCATTGGCTTCATCGTATTAAGTGTGGCTATTTTGCCCTTCTTAAACGTTGGCGGCATGCGCTTGTTCCAAACCGAATCTTCCGACTGGTCAGATAAAAATACCCCTAAAACTAAAAACGTCGCCAGTAACATGCTCAAAGTGTACCTACTGCTGTCGGTGTTCTGCGCTTTGGCCTATCACCTTACCGGAATGAATTGGTTTGAAGCGATTAACCACGCCATGACCACCATTTCCACCGGCGGTTACTCGACCTCCGATGAATCAATGGCCCATTTCAGCAACGCCAGCCATTGGGTAGGTAGCGCCTTTATGTTACTGGGAGGCTTGCCCTTTTTGTTGTTAGTACAATCGCTGCAACACCGCGACCTACACTATATTTGGCGAGATGCTCAGGTACGTGGCTTTATCACCTTAATCGCCGTAGTTGGCGGCATGATGAGTGCCTGGTTATGGCTACATGGCACCTTTTCTTTGGAAGATGCGCTGCGCATCAGCATTTTCAATATTATTTCCATCGTCACCACCACCGGTTATGGACTCACCGATTTTAGCCATTGGGGCAACTTTACTACGGTCTTGTTCATCTTCTTGATGCTAGTGGGCGCTTGTTCTGGCTCAACATCGGGAGGGATTAAAATCTTCCGTTTCCAATTAGCCAGTGGCTTGTTCACCCGCCAATTACAACAGCTGGTACACCCCAGAGGCATTTACCCTCACCGCTATAATGGGCGAGTAGTCAGTGAGCAACATATTCGCTCCTTAGTGGCATTCATCTTTGCCTTTTTCTTTACTCTGATTCTACTGGCAAGTGGCTTAGCGCTATTAGGCTTAGACCCGGTCACGGCTCTGTCTGGCGCAATGACAGCACTGGCTAACGTAGGCCCTGGTTTGGGTAGAGTGATAGGTCCCGATCATAACTTCCATCTGCTACCCGACTCAGCCAAATGGCTATTGTCTTTTGGCATGTTGTTAGGACGCTTGGAAGTATTAACGGTATTGGTATTGTTCCTACCCGCTTATTGGCGTTATCGGTAAGGCTGGCGCCTCGCCTTGGATAGGTAGGGGTTTACCAGCCACCAGAATGCTAAATAACCAAAGTAAATAGCGATAATGATGACTTTATGTTGATTGACTCCGCTGTCTACCTGCTCAAAATCTAAGTCTCTAAAGTGGCAATAAAGCCAAACAATTAAAATTGAGCTATAGATGATGGAAAAGCGCCATAAGCTTAACAATAAAGATAATAACGCTCCCCACAACATGGCTTACTCCCCTAAGCAAATAGGCCTAACGGCGAACGGCTAAATGCCACCGCTAACAGCTGAGCAAACACCGCAATAGCGGCCATTCCGGCGAATAATCTCACCCACTGATTAGGCGCTCGTTTTAAGGCAAACATCCCTAACAGGATATACAGCACCAACAATACCACCTTAGTCGTTAGCCAAGCTTCAACCAAAGGATACTGCTGTAGCATTACGCACAAGGTAATAGCCGCTAGCAACAAAGCCGTATCAACTATATGAGGAATGACTTTTAGCCAAGTCTTGTTTAATAGTGAAGAGCCGAACAGTGCCAAGATCCAGCGAAACATAAAACCAAGAATACTGAGCATGGCTAAACTCATGTGTAAATGCTTCACTACTGGATAATATTCAAGCATAGCTTTCCTTGTTCATTAATTGCTATTTTAGGCCCGACCAGTGTATTGACTTGCTTAACAGACCACAAATTATTTTTATTCCTTAACATTTGCACAACAAAGCATAGGTTATTGATTAACAAAAGAATCCCCTTACAAACCCAGCGCTATGGGACGACTTTGAAAAATCCGCTTAAAAAACCATCATTAAGAACGTGATCCAGATCTCTTGGGGAAGCCAGCAAACTGTGGGACAGTGTAGCCGCGTTTATACCTTTTCATTAACAATTGTTGGAGCCACGCATGTCAGAAGTACCAAGTTTGCTCCCGGCCATCGACATCTTGATGTGCCACACAGGGGCGTCATTTTTAGATGCATGCCAAGAGTTAGGTGTTGATCCAAATGAAATCGCTGAGTTCAACCCTGTATCGCCCAGCGACACTAGTAATAATTAATAAAAAGGCAGCCTAGGCTGCCTTTTTGCTTGGAAAGCAAAAGACCAACACTAGCCGAACAAAAAGCAAATTCTTAGATAAATTTTCACAAGCGCTTTAGTTATTTCGCAACCATTAATATATACCCAATCCAAGGCTAGCCTAAACGCTCGACTTCCCCTTAAAATATCCACTACGGTAGTCACTCGCCACTAGTAGTCATTAGCGAGGAAAGGATGTCACAACTATATCGAGTTAATTTTATCTGTAACGGCAAAACCTACGAACTCTACGCCAAACAAGTACAGCAAAGTGGTTTATTCGGTTTTATAGAAATCAGTGAGTTTGTCTTTAACAGCCGCGCACAAGTCGTGGTAGATCCCAGTGAAGAAAAGTTAAAAACAGAATTTGCCGGAGTCGAGCGCACCTACTTACCGATGCACAATATTCTAAGAATTGACCAAGTCGATAAATTAGGCACGGCAAAAATCCATGACGGCCCATCGGTAATGCCCTTCCCCTCACCGCTGTATACATCCAAGCCATGAATAAACTGACCATCGACTGGTTTAAGCTGGAAGCTCAGTTTAACAACCCGCAGTTATTGCGCCGCTGGTTAGAGGACTTTCTCGCCGGTAGCGAGCAAGAGCAGACGCTATTGCAACAAGCACTGTTGGAAAAACGCAGCTCCCCGGCTCTGGAACTACAGTTGCAGGGTGTAGCGGCCTTGCTATGCAGCCCTGCCTTACATTACTGCTTGCAACAACTAAAACAGAGCGAACATAAACAACAGCCGCTGCAGCAATGCTGGCAGGTTTACCAAGAAATTCTAATCGAAGTAGAACAGAAGCTAGAATAGCTAATGCGGGATGATTCCCGTTAAGGACAAACTCGTGGGGAAGCAACAAAGCTAGCCCCCCCGACTTTCCCGCTAAGCTAGGGCTTTATCAGCCACTCGCCGCTGGGGCTTTGGATATAAGCTCCAGACTCGCTACGTTCTATGGCTTTTTTTCCAGCCAAAATAGCTACTTGCTCAGCATCTAAGTCATTCTCTTGGGCGATTTGCCGGTATTTTTCTAGGCGTTTTTGATTTATTTCGTTCACCAATTGTTGTACTTCCGCTTGATGACTCACTACGCCTAACAGGCCGTTAGTTTGTTCGCCAACCCAGCCCTGCGTTTTTGCTTCACCCAAATCGATTGCCAAAGCCGAAAAGCTTAGGCTCAACAGTAAAGCAATTAACCACGTTTTGCTGTTCATCATCTACTCCTAAAACAACCCACTATCATCACTAAATAAGTCGTCCAGTTGCTTATCAACTCGGACTCTAATCTCGTGATCAATTTTGACATTTAAATTCACTGTGATCGGCTTATCAACCGCCACTTCGACTTTGGGAGTACAGGCCACCAAGCCCAAACTTAACGCGAGGGTGGCGCAGAGTGTTCGTCTATCCATTGCTGCAGTTGTCCTGACAGTTGGTCGCCAATACGCAAACTGCGTAGTAGCTGGTAAATGTTTTCCTGATGACGATAATTTAATGCCACCGGCCGCGAGCTCACCTTGGGGTTACGCCCATAAAGTTTTACCTGCATGTCTAGCTGCCCATCTTCAGCAAAATCAACATTGGCTGCAAGTGTTTCATAGTTAAAGTCTTCTAATAAGCTTAACGCAAAATCTAAAGAAGGATGTTGCGCCTTTAAGGCCACCAAAGACTGGTGGCTTAAAGCAATCTTGCCAGCTGGCTCGATTACAGCCAATTGCCCTGCCGAAATCGCCAAGCCCTGCTGGCTTAAGTACATCGGCAAGCGCCCCGACACCGAGCCTGCCACGCTTAAACCTAACTCTGGATACAGCGCCACTAATTCGCTCAGCTGTAAGCCTTGCAAGTTCACCAGCGCCTCAGTAGGAAAATCCAAATAAAAAGGACTCAACTCGGCCTGTCCACCAAGCAGTGAAAAACGCACTTGGCTAAGTTCCAATCCGGCTAGCTCACTAAGCGGCGCGGCTTGTTGTTGCTGCCAACTGGCCGTTAACTGAGTAAGTGGAATACCCACATCCCAAGTCTCTAAGCTTAGCTTCCCAGAGTGCTGCCAGCCCTGCTCGGGGCGATAGCCAAAATCGCTACTTAAACTCCCGCCGCTAAGGCGTTGCTCTCCCCATAAGGCATTCAATGAATCCAAGGAAGCGTGACCAGTTAGCCGCTCTGCCTGCCAAACAAAATCAAGCCGCCCCTCTCCTGATAGCAGCTCAGTGTTGGCGGCCAAGGGATAAAGGCTTCGCTGTAGCAAGGGCAGATGCTGTGCGTTTATCACACCTTGCACGCTAAGTTGCGGCTCTAGCTGCCAGTAACCTTGACCACGAGTTTGCCACCGCTCAATCTCAGCTTGCCAACGCCCAGCTTGCAGCTGCCAATGGCTCGCCGGCAACTGCCACTGGGCAAAGTCAAAGGGCGAGCTATTGACATCTAGCCGCCAGTTTTCCCAGCCGCTGAGTTGAGCATCCACTTGGCTGCCTAATTGCGGCAAACTAAAGCGCATAGCAAGCTGTAAATCATCGAGGCTGGCAAGATTCATCGTGATATTCAACGGGCCGTAAGCTTGGGCAGTATTGAAACTCGGCCACACAGTAGCAAGCGCCTTAATAAGGCTCGGCTGCAATGCACCACTTAAGCTGAGCTGCTGGCGCTGTGGCTCTAGTTGAATAGCTACACGACTGCCATCATCCCCCCGCCACTGCGCCTGCCATTGCTGCACCTTCTGGCTCAGAGAAAGTTCGCCCTGAATAGAAGTACTAGTCGTTAACTTAAGCTCCAGCCGCTTCACCTTCAGCTGGCTGGCAGGCAAGGCCTTAGCCCAATCCGCTAGCTGAATAAATAGCTGCTGTAATGGAGCTTTTAGCTCTACCAGAGAGGCTGATTGAGTGGGTCTTTGTGGGTGACTAATACAAGCCAAGTTGAGCTTTAAGTGCTCCAGCTCAAACTGCAAGGGCAGGCCAATTAGCTTAAGTCCACTCAGCTGAGTTTGTGGGCAGCCTTGCCACTGCGCATCATCTAAAGCCGCGAATATAGCGGGATTGATTGAGCTATTGGCCAACGCACAGTAAGCCACAAGACAACCAGCCAGAATGCTGCTAGAAACTAGCCTTCGCCACACTAACTTAGCCTTGCTATGAGCTTGCAAATTAACCGGCTCCTACCTCATTTTAACGGCTTAACTACATCAACTAAGCGCAGCATAACAAGCAGGCTAGGCGCAGGCTATTAGTTTTCTTGGCTTGACGGATCGGCAAATCCAGATAAAAACTTAGTAACTTAAGAGGAATAAAAATAATATCGATAACGCTTATTGGCAGGGAGGGGAAATATGCCTTGGTGGTGGTTTATAGTAATGGCGCTGATCGCAGCGATGGTGGTCTATCAACTATGGCGGAATGTTCAACAGCGGCGTTGGGATCACCAACAACCCATGCACAAGCTTTGGGTTAGAGTGTCGAAGCTAGAAGAGCAGCCCATCACTCGTCCAGGTAAGCATAATGACGGTCGCCAGCTACGTTACCGCTACTTTGTTGAATTTTCCCCCTTAGAAGGCGGACAGGCTCGGCGTTTCACGATAAAACGCAGCCAGTATCAACAATTAGACCCAAACTTACGCGGAGAACTCACCATTCAAGGCTCGCGTTTAGTGCGTTTTGAAGTGGGAGAACCACCCTCTGATGGCACCATTGAAGGGTAGCAGCGCCACCAGCAGCCCAAGAGCAATAAACAAGGCCCCCCAAGCGTGGTAGGCAAATAGCTGCTCTCCCAATAAACCCAGCCCCAATATCGCGCCAAATAGCGGCATTAAATGAATATATTGGCCAGCAATGCCGGCACCCACAATTTTCACCCCATAGTTCCACGCTAAATACGCCAATAAAGAAGGGAAAATGGCTACGTAGGCCAAGGCCCATAGGGTATCGTGAGTTAAGGGAAAGGCCGCCTGCGGTAAATTCAGCCAATAAAACGGACTCAGCACCACAGAGCCAATCACCAAGGTGCAGCCTAAAAATGCAGCCCCGCTGAGCTCGCTGGGCTTATAACGTAAACCAATCGAGTACAGCGCCCACACCAAAGAAGACAATACAATCCAGCCATCACCGGTGTTAATGCGCAACTGGCTTAAGTGTTGCCACTGCCCCTTCAGCAGCAATACCAATACCCCTAAAAACGATAAACCAATGCCCAATCCTTGGCGAAGCGACATTTTGTAACCCAAGCACAAGCTACTTAGCAGTAAAATAAAAATCGGGATCATCGAATTAATTATTAAGGCATTGGTAGCGGTGGTGGTTTGCAAACCAATATAGACACAAGAGTTAAAGCTCACCACGCCCAAACAGGCCAAAACGCTAATCACTAACCAGTGACGCACAATCAGCTCGCGCTGCCGCCACATACTAGAAAAAACCAAAGGTAAAGCGATCAACATGGCTAAGGTCCAACGCCAATAAGACAATGACATAGCAGGAATTTGTTCTGATATGTAACGCCCAGTGATAAAATTTCCAGCCCAAAATAGCGGTGGTAATACCAACAAGCCATAGGCTAACAGCCTTCCCTTCATAAAACCTTTCCTTTGCCCTCTGGACGTCAAGCGCTTTGGGCTGTTAGGGTATAGCATCATGGATGTTTTTGCAGTACTATCCGGCACGCGTTGAGAGCGCTTTCTAAGATATTTTATTTCATGGATAACGATCAATGAGTCTACTTGAGGCCATTAATGCAGGTTTGCATGTTACAGCAATTATTTTGCTAGCAGGCGCCCTGTACTCAGAAGCCTTTTTGTTCCGTCGAGGAATGACCCAAGATGATGTGAAAAAGCTGTTGTTGGCCGACGCCACCCACGCTTTCTCTACGGTATTGATCTTCACCACCGGTGCGCTACGGCTATTTGTGTTTCATAGCACTGATCGAGTTTATTTAGATAACCCCTTCTTTGCCTTAAAAATGCTGCTGTTTTTTATTGTGGTACTGCTGTCGCTGTACCCCTCATCCACTTTTTATCGTTGGCGTAAAGCCTTAAAACAAGGCAAACCGTCAATGATTAGTTATCGCCAGCACTCTTCGGTTATTTGGCTAATTCGTTTAGAATTAAGCGTATTATTACTGATCCCCATGCTGGTAACACTGGCCCGTGCTGGCTTTGGCGAATAATAAAGCCAGCTAAACGCAACCACGCTAACAGTATGTAAGCAACGAGAGGTGGAGCTTTTGCACCATGCGTCCTATTCATTCACTAGTGAGCAGCTCTTAGCCCAAAGCTATAGTCAAAGTATCGAGCCTTACTGGCAGCAATACGCAGAGCCTGGCAGCTTTAAAGGTGTAAACCAGCTTAATATTCACTACTTAAAACTCCCTGCCGCTACGCCCACTAATAAACTAATTGTATTGTCTCCGGGCCGCACTGAAGGCTATTTAAAATATGCAGAACTGGCCTACGACCTCGCTCAGCAACACTACGATGTACTCATTATTGACCATCGCGGCCAAGGCCTATCAGACCGAGAAACAGCTCGCCAGCAACCCGGCGATGTGGCCAACTTTCAATATTATGTAGACGACTTAGCCGAGCTCATTAATCGCCACTTAGCCGCACATAACTATCAAGATAAATATCTACTAGCACATTCCATGGGCGGCGCTATCGTCGCGCGTTACTTAGAGCAACAGCCTGCCGATTTTAACGCGGTGGCTTTATCGGCCCCCATGTTTGGGATTAATCTGGGCGCCGTACCTAAGCCCATTGCCGCAGGCTTAAGCCGCACCATCCACCAACTAGAGCAACGCTTTAAACGAGGCCCTTACTACGCCCCAGGCCAAAAAGACTATCGGCCTAGTAGCTTTGCTGCTAACCACCTCACCCACAGCCAAGCCCGTTACCAACAGATGCTGGCGGTGTACCAGCGCCACCCGCAAATCCAGCTGGGGGGGCCAACTAATCGCTGGTTAACAGAAAGCTTTAATGCCATGCAACAATGCATCAACAACGCTCACAAGATCACGCGTCCACTACTATTATTACAAGCAGAGCAAGATCAAATTGTAACGGCAGAAGGGCAGCGTGGCTTTTTTCAAGCGCTAAATTCTTCGTCGGCAGCTGCGAGCCAGTTTTCCATTATTACTGGTGCTAAGCACGAGATCATGTTTGAGCGAGATGCCATTCGCAATCTCGCCTTAAGCAAAGTTCTCGACTTCTTCGCGCAGCATACTAACGAAGGTTAAATCCGCAGTAACAGGATTAACCAAGGAGTAACTATGTATCAACTCATCGCTAGCGACCTCGATGGCACTCTACTCAACCCCGACCATCAAGTGTCTGAACATACTCTGCAAACCATTACCCGTTTGTATCAACAGAACGTTAAGTTTTTGATTGCCACTGGCCGACACTACATCGACGTTTGTCCGATTGCCGCCCAGTTTGATTTTCCGATGTATTTAATTACCTCTAACGGCGCACGGGTGCACAACCGCGAAGGAGAAGTACTCTATCGCGCCGACTTAAAACCCGAGGAAATCGAAACCATTCTTAAGGTCAGCCGCAAATACAAGCTACACCGCAACATCTACCACGAAGACAACTGGTACGTAGAAGAAGAAAACGAATACGTTCGCTCCTTCAACAAACATTCTGGTTTCGACTATCAACTGGTCGACTTCGATAAGCTAGAACATGAACACATCTGTAAGTTATTTTTTGTAGCAGACCACGAAATACTGCTGGAGCTAGAAAAAGACCTAATAGATATTTTTGGCGACAGCCTCAACATTACCTTTTCACTGCCCGACTGCTTAGAAGTAATGACCGCCAAGGCCAATAAAGGTGAAGCCCTAAAAGCGGTATTAGAACAAAAAGCCATTGCCCCAGAACACTGCATTGCCTTTGGCGATGGCCTAAATGATAAAGAAATGCTTACTTTGGCTGGAAAAGGTGTGATCATGGCCAATGCGCATGACCGCTTAAAGTTGACATTACCTCATTTAGAACAAACACTTAGCAACAAGGAAAATGGTGTAGCTGAATATTTGATTGGCACCTACGATTTGTAGCAAATAGAGGAAGGGAAATGAGGCTTTTACAATTACTTGGCACGGCGGTTATTGGCTGTATTACCTTAGCGGCGTGCTCGTCTAGCCCAGAGCCCACTCCTGCCCCGAAAAAAGTAGAGCCGGTAAAAGTAGCGGTCAAGCTCAACCCGGCCACTCCATTAAAAGGACAGCTTAGCCTTAAGCAGCAAACTGCCATCTTCACCCCCTGTGGCGGAGATACCCAATACTGGGTGGAGTTATCAGCCAGTGACCGCCAGCTGCTACAAGGCTTCGCTAAACCTGGCCAAGGCTATGCCGAGTTTAGCGCTCGCTTTGACAACGTCAGCAAACAAGCACCACAAGCCGACTACCCTGCCAAAGTTATTCCATTAGAATGGCAGTATGTAGCCGCCGAAGGACCAGGTTGCCAGAAAGAGATTGACGAACTCAGCGCTTGGGGTAACGAGCCAGACTGGCACATTGATATTCAGGCCAACCAAATTAAATTTTCTACGCCCTCCAGCTCGGTCAGCAAAACCATTAGCCGTAGCGGCATCGACCAAGGCCTGCATTATTGGCAATCGGGAGATGAGTTACTACTAGAAGTACAACAACAACGCTGTTTAGGTAGCATGGTCAATAGCGTGTACTCTTACACCGCTAAGCTCAACTACAAGGGCAAAAGCTATCAAGGCTGTGCGCGCCGCCCCTTTACACAAGATATCGCAGCGCTGGCTGGCTATTATCAAGTGAAGCTACCCACCGCGTCAGGCTCGGGACGCGTGGTGGATCTTAGCCTCAACAGCGATTTCAGCGCCGAACTACGCAGCTCTTACCTTGAACAAGACAAAACCTTCACCGAAAAAGGCTATTGGTTTCCTGTCAATGACAAACAACTGATGTTCACCATTAGCCAAAGCCGTCAGCAGCAAATTAAAAGCAGCATGGTATTTAACTGGGACGGTCGGCTATTGAAACTACAAAACCCAGAGCAACACCAGCAAGGCAGCGTTGGCCTGAACATGATGAAAATGAGTGGGCCAGCTGTGGCTGTTACCAGCCCCGCCAACAGCTATACTGAACGTAGCTTCGAGCCCGCCAGCCTTATCGCCAGCAGCGACTACGACCCACAAGTAGAAGCCGCCCTTAAACACTACTTCAAGTTGCATCGCACCGAATTAAACGGCACCAAATACCAATGGTGGAAATTTGATTTAAATGGCGACGGCCAAGACGAAATCATCACCTATGTAGACTGGTGCGGCAGCGGTGGTTGTAGCCTACTAATTTTTGAAGGGCACAACAATGGCTGGCGTTTCCTAAGTAAGACCACCTTGGTACGCAGCCCCTTCTTCTTAGCCAGTTCCAGCCATGCACGCTGGCAAGATCTACTGCTGGAAGTGTCCGGCGGCGGCGCTAAAGCCAGCCTGCGCTTACTGCGCTTCGACGGTTTAAGTTACCCACTTAACCCCAGCCTGCAGCCAGAAGCACCACAACCCGCGCCACTTAGCGGCGTTACCTTCCACGCCGAAGCCTTTGGCCAAGGTGCGGGTCGCGCCCTAAAATAAGCCCCTGTTACAGCGCTGGCTCCTAAGCCATGCGCAGAGTACAATGCCCCTGATTTTTCAGGGGTAAGTTATGACACAGCAATTCGACGTAATTATTATTGGTGCAGGCGCCGCGGGCTTAATGTGTGCCGCCACCGCGGGCTATCGTGGCCGCTCGGTATTAGTGCTAGATAATGCCAAAAAAGCCGGTCGAAAAATCCTGATCAGCGGCGGCGGACGTTGTAACTTCACTAATACCCAAGTTGGCCCCGAAAACTACCTATGTAGTAACCCCCACTTTGTTAAATCGGCCTTAGCTCGCTACCCCTCTAGCGACTTTATCGAGCTGGTAGAGCGCCACGGCATTAGTTACCACCAACGCGACCACGGCCAACTGTTTTGCGACGACAGCGCCAAAGACATCGTAGACATGCTACTCACCGAATGCGACTGGGCAGGCGTGAGCATTCAACTGCGTAGCGAGATCCACACCATCAGCCAAAACGGCGAGCAAGGCTTTATTGTGCAAGCGGGCGGCCATAGCTATCAGGCTGAATCCTTAGTGATTGCCACCGGCGGGCTGTCGATGCCCAAACTAGGCGCTACGCCTTTTGGCTATCAAGTCGCCGAACAATTTGGCTTAAAGGTATTGCCCACCCGCGCCGGCTTAGTGCCCTTTACTTGGCATAGCGAGCAAAAACAACGTTTTGAAGCGCTCTCTGGCATCGCTGTACCCAGCTGTATTACCGCCGCCAACGGCAAACAATTTAGCGAAGCCTTATTATTTACCCACCGCGGCTTATCGGGCCCGGCAATTTTGCAGATTTCCAATTACTGGCTGCCCGGCGAGGCGATCAGCATCGACCTGCTGCCCAAGCAAGACGCCCTCGCCTTACTGGAACAAGTACTGCAACAGCACCCCAAACAAAGCCTGAAAAACACCTTAGGGCAATGGTTGCCCAAGCGCTTAGTAGAAGCGCTGTTTGAAGAAAACCAACTCAGCAAAGCACTTAACCAACTCGGCCATGGCGAGCGCGAACAAATCGCTGCCAAGCTAAAAGGCTGGCAGCTAGTAATGAATGGCACCGAAGGCTACCGCACCGCCGAAGTCACCCTAGGCGGCGTAGATACCAACGAACTCAGCTCTAAAACCATGCAAAGCAACAAGGTGAAAGGCCTCTACTTTATTGGCGAGGTGATGGACGTAAGTGGTTGGTTAGGCGGCTTTAATTTTCAATGGGCCTGGGCCAGCGGCGTCGCCTGCGGGCAAGATTGTTAGTTGTTTTGGAACAATAAAGTTTGTACACTGTTGAAAAAGTTTGTACACAAATGCTGTTTGGAACAATAAAGTTTGTACACTAGGCTATAATATATTTTATCGAATTGGGCAGAGTATATGTTGTGGCTGGACGAAGAAAACTTGAAAAGCTCGCTGATTTCAAGCGGGCTTTAAAACAAAAATATGGCTTAGGTGAAGGAGCCAATTACACTCCTTGGATAAGAGTTCAGGATATTAAGTCTCATGGGCACAGCGGTAAGATTGACGGAATAAAATCGGGACGAACTCACCATACCTTATCTGAGCAAGAGACATGCTTTTTCTATTTAGCTGAATTTTCCAATTCAGTTACCGATATTCGGGAGCAGTTTCCATTGCTACCGCTTACGCTCTCATTAAAAATTTCCCAATTACTTGATATTGAACATCCCAAACATCCCATCACCAAAGATCCGATTATTATGACTACGGACTTCCTTTTAACCTGTAGTGATGGAAAGCGGATTTGGTATGAAGCTGTATCTGTGAAGCCTAGTGAAAAGCTTTCAGATAAGAGGACGGCAGAAAAACTCGATATTGAAAGAGTTTGGTGGGAGTTATTAGGTGTTCCCTTTCACGTATTTTGCCTGTCAGAACTTAATCAAATTAAGTCAAAGAATATTCAATGGATTACTGATCCTCAACGTAAGAAGTACTCATCACCTTCGAACAAAGTTAGAGAAGAAGCCAAGCACTTGTTGACGGTGGGAACAATGCAATTAAGTGATGTCTGCGACACTTTTTCTCATCAAATCGGTATATCGAATGATGACGCATTGATTTTGTTAAAGTATTTAATAGCTGATAAAGAAGTGATTGTAGATTTGGCGCGACCCATAGTTCTATCTGGGATGATAGAAATTGTTCAAGTTAAGATGGATGGGAAACCACAGCAATATGCAAGTTGAATTAAATAGCATTTGGCGGGTTTATAACTTGGATGGTCTAGGGGATGGCCTTTACAGAGTTTTGCAACTGTATATAAGGGAACATATCGTTATTCTGTTTCCGTTGTTCGAATCAAAGACTTTGCAACGACCACTTAAGCTTAATATTGACCTTCTTAATGAAGCAATCAAAGTCGGCAACGCCCAATTAAGTTCATATGAACTGCCTTATTATCAACTGCAATCAGAAGACAATATTTCAGAGAGCTATCTTGTAAAAAGAGATGAGAAATACCGACTTATTATCGAGTTAGTATCTGACCCGAATTTTTTGCTAAATTTGGTTGAGCGGCCTCGTAGTAAAACTATTCCGATCCACGCGAAAGCCCACAACACATATGTGCAGAATATCTATCGAGCTCTAAATCTTTATTGGAAATATGGTCAAGAACGAAATGCTCTCTTACCAAGCTATATGAACTCTGGGGGCAGAGGTA
The DNA here is from genome assembly GCF_001420915.1 of Agarivorans gilvus. Taxonomy (NCBI): domain Bacteria; kingdom Pseudomonadati; phylum Pseudomonadota; class Gammaproteobacteria; order Alteromonadales; family Alteromonadaceae; genus Agarivorans; species Agarivorans gilvus. The sequence continues at coordinate 2,409,294 of NZ_CP013021.1, forward strand.
AATCAAGAGTAGCTGGTGTAACAAAGCGTGGCTCTCCGATACAACTCTCTAGTCCAAGTATTGAAGTGCCTGAAGGTGTTAATACCACTGAACGCGATAAGGTTTTGTTTCTTAAGGCGATGAAGGAATTTGGACTCAAAGGTGAAGAAGTTAAGTTCAGTCGTGTATATGACAAAATGCTCAAAGAATATTATACAGAGGAGCTAATTGCTGCTGAATCTGAGTCACGAGAAGCTTTAGTACCTAATTACCGAGCGTTTGTTTATTGGGCCAAAAAACTAGTTCCACCACAAATTCGAATACATAAACAAACAAATCAGGGTGACTTTGACCGCAATAGGCGAGGTTTAAAAGGTTCTGCGACTGATCATACAGAAGTTCCTGGCAGTTGCTTTGAACTAGATGCAACAGTTCTGGATGTACATATCGTATCTGACTTTCAGCGAAATCATGTGTTGGGCAGACCAACCGTTTATTGTGTGGTTGATAAAGAAAGTCGAATGATTGTCGGGCTGCATGTCTCAATGGAATACGCTTCTTGGAGGGCTGGCCGGCAGGCTTTAATCAACAGCTTTACCTCTAAGAAAGACTATTGCGCAGAATTTGGCATCGAAATTGATGAAGCTGATTGGCCTTGTAACCATATACCTCAACGATTGCTTTGTGATCGAGGAGAGTTTATTTGTCAAGATGCCGAAAACCTCGCTGTGCCCTTGATCGGTCACCTGAGTATTGCTCCACCATACCGAGCGGAATTGAAAGGTATAGTAGAACATCGTTTCAAGATCTTGAACGACAAGTTAGTCCATGAGTTGTTGGGAACGACGAAAGGACGGCATTACATCAGAGGTGATAGAGACCCAAGGTTAGATGCCACTTTAACTCTCAGGGAAATAACCACGCTCCTCATTGATGAGGTTTTGGAGCATAACAGTTCCATTTTTGAAGATTTAGCTAAGCAAAGTACATTACTTATTGAGTCAGGTCTTTCTCCAACACCTCTGAATTATTGGAATCTACATGTCAAAGCGCAACGTCATGCTTTAAGTCGAGCGGACGAGGCTCATATTCGTTCTCGCCTATTACCGACCGTAAAAGTGACCATGACAGGTAAAGGGATTAGGCTGAACGATCAAATGTATTATGAATCAGATCATGCTGATTTTGAAACGTGGAAAGTAATCGCGAGAAATAATGGTTCATGGAAACTAGATGCTTTAGTTGATCATGATAATTCAAGTTTCATATTTGTTCGGCTTGAGGAAGAAAGTGGCTTTACCCGATGTTACCTAAAGAAGGAGTCAGCTAATTTTGCTCATAGGCATCAAGCAGATATCCTGTACTTTGGAGACTGGATTAAGTTAGAAAACAACAAAGATAAGCCAACAAAGAAATCGATAGAGCGTCATCAGAGAAGAAATCAGGTTATCGAAACTGCAAAAGAAGAAGCGGCATTGGCCCCGTCGCTAAGTTCAAAATCTGAGAGAACAAAGGGCATGAAAGCAAGGCGAAGGGAAGCAACTCTTGCTCAGAGAGTTGAGGATGTAGAAGACCAACTTCGTCAAGCTAAGCCTGATATTGAATCAGATTTACCCAGTGAACATCTTGGTGATAAGAAGAAAAAAATAATTTCAATACTCAAGCGAAAAAGGGTCAACGATAATGAGAGCTGAAAATGCTATTTACCATGAAGCGATATTACCTGAGCATCGTGGAAATCCTTTGATTGAAGCTTTGCCACCTAAGCTTGAGGATGATGAGTTAGTTGTTAAGCTGAGTAATTATCCTGAGAGGCTCGTTGAGGAAACAACCTTAGAGGCTATTGAAAGATTAGATTATCTCACTCGATTAAAAACGTTGAGGCAGCCGCTTCCACTTTATTTTGATGTATTCAGGTCCATCGAAATGGCAATCAAAGAGGGATATTCAGCAAAAAATCCTTTATCCCCTACAACAATGAACTACCTACACTATTCTTCGGACAATCGACCTGATGTTGAACCCAGAACAGGTTTTTTCAAACCCAAAGGCAGTGGAATAACAATCATTGGTGAAAGCGGAGTTGGTAAGACATGTATGCTTGAACAGGTGCTTAACTGCTTTCCTGATGTTATAGAACACACATATTACCAAAATCAAATGTTAGCAATACCGCAAGTTGTATGGATAAAAGTCGATTGTCCAGATGACTCAAGTGTTAAGGGGCTTTGTCATCGTATATTAGAGCAAATAGATCAAAAACTAGGGCTCTCACCGACAAAACCTGCGGGAACAGTAGCTCTTTTACTTCAACAAATTGAATCGAAAATGAAGTCAAATTTCCTCGGAATTTTAGTTATTGATGAAATGCAAAACCTAAACCTTGCTAAAGCAGGTGGTGCCGATCGACTTTTAGGCTTTTTGCATAACTTAGTTAACAATTTAGGTATTCCGATACTTTTCTGTGCAAATCCCCCGTTCGACGAACTCTTAAGTAAGAGCTTTAAATCAGCGCGACGAGCGGAAAGTAGTGGCTACTTCGATGTAAAACTAATGAAGAATGATGATGAGTGGGAATTGTTTGTGGATGAACTTTGGTGTTTACAGTGGACGAATATTGAAACGCCGCTGACCCCGAGTTTGAACAATACACTTTACTCGTTATCTGCTGGCAATATGGATTTAGCTGTTCGAATTTATTATTCAGCTCAAAAGGCAATTATTGGTTCTTCAAACGAGAAGATTACAGAGGAGGTTCTTGAGCTTGGAGCTAGTATTGCTATACGGGCAACGAAAAAGCTAACAGAAGAAATGAGAAAGAAACACGCGATTTCTATTTTAAAACGAAATCGAAAAGATGGTAGTACTGGAGCTAACAGCCATCTGCATGAAGATGTTTCATCGAAAGAAGTCATCAATACCAAATCTAAAACTGTAACGATACCAGGAGACTTGACTCGTCCACACCATCACGAGTTTAGTGAAGAACTAACCGAACTAGTTTTTGCAGAAGATTTGAGAGAACGGATATTGGATACTAATCTGATCCAGAGGGCTTCTCAGGATAGTGAGCCACTTGAAAACCTCAGGGCTTTGGGCGTTTTGTGTGACGACCCATTGGAGATATTTAGTTAGAATTTAGCTTTATGGCGAATCCTTCGGAGGTGATATGCGTTTACCTGATGCATTACCCGATGAACTACTATTTAGTCGAATGATTAGATATTGCAGTGTAGGCGCGGTTCCCATACCTGAATTTCTCAAAAGCGTATACGGAGACCATAGAGCAAGTATTAACCCGATACTTACTGCTGGCTTGAATTCCCTTTCAAGCCGTTACTGTGAGAGAAAGAATGACCTGCTAATGGAGCAAACTCTTGCTCCGTTGTTTATGCATTATTACCCGCAATACAAAGCCAAATTATTAGAAGCTATATCTTCAACGGACAATTACACAGCGATTAGGTTAAGCCAGCTTTCGTGCGTGAAAGAACATGCACAACTTACCCTCAAAATGTGCCCAGTGTGTGTACAGAAAGATATCAGGCAATTTGGTGTGGCTTATTGGCACCGAGTTCATCAAATACCTGCTATCGAATCTTGTTGTGATCATCAGCAGCAACTATTGCATGTTCGCCTTCCCAAACGATTAAAGTTAGCCGTTGGGTATCCTTCTTCTTTTGAAACCGAGCAACAAGAAAGTAGCGATGAAAGCTTTCATTTAGCGCAATTTTCTCGGCAAGTACTTCGGCAACAATCAAAGAATATTTCTAAATTTAGGACAGGTAGTTACTCTGATAAATTATCAAATTTTGGTTACGTGACCAAGAGCGGTCGAATACGCAGGCTAAAGTTACTCTCTGACTTTTATGCGTTTACAAGTCAATTGTATTATCTATCTTCAAACGTTCTACCATCATCCGAATTAGATTTTAAGTACATTACCAATTTGCTCTATAACAAGTATTCACAGCATATTTTTAAGTACTTAATTTTTGAATACTGGCTATCAAAACAGCGAAGGACTAGAAAAACACCAGAAATATTCAGTGAACATAGTGCCGATAGTCCTCTTAATGTAGAGCAAGAATGTTTGGTACTCCTAAAGCAAGGGCTATCAATATCATCGATAAGCAAGCAGACAGGAAAGAGTCGCACTTATGTAAAATCCGTGGCGTATGCTTTTGGTATGGAGGATTTGTTTAACCCGACGAAGCTAAAATCATCACTAAGAAAGCGCGTTATTACACTTGCATGGAAAGGTTTCCATCGCGCAGAGATCGCCCAACGTTTATCTATATCAACAGGAAGTGTAGAAATGCTGATATCTTCAGTTGATGGACTAGTTGAGTGGAGAAAGCGATGTAAACATGAATCAAAACGACGACGCTACAAATGCGAAATACTCAGATACCGACAAAAGTATCCAACAAGAATTAGAAAAAATATAAAACACGACTGTAGCGCCGCGTTTTACTGGTTATATTTGCATGAAGCGGAGTGGCTTGAATCCGTATTACCTACGCCATCCCATCCTCATCAGAATCCTAGGATTCAAAAATAAACTAATTCTCAATGTGACACTATAAGTTGTGCCTAATTCACGCTACAGCCTATGGTAAAAGTCATTTTTCAGTACTGAGAGCACAATATTGGCATCTTCGATAGAAAGTGAACATTTCCATCTCACCAAATTTTCTCCCCAAATAGTTAATATTGGAGAACATCTTCCCTATTTCCGCTCAGCCTCACTCAGAAAATGGCTAAAACTATTGGCCTCAAATACACACCCGAAACCGAAGATGACTCTAATGATTTAAGGTTGCTTGAAAAAATATATATCGAGCAAATTTTCTGAGAACTACTAGGTGTTAAGTTATTTTACTAGCATTGAACTACCCCAAATCCAAAGGGCGAGATCGCGAACACTCATTTTCTCCCCCTACTCTTCCATAACAGATCTGAAAACATTTTTTGCCAAATAGGTACCAATACCTTTAATATTCATGATGGATGCTTATTTGTTAAAGAAGGCTTTGCACCTTTAATTTGGCATATTTGTCGCCGTAAGAAGGGCGTTTGCCATAGCCCACCTTACCCCATGATAATAAATGAAAAAAAGAGACCTTTATGAACTGGTTAACGGCGCCAAATGATGAATCTCTACAAAGTTATATTTTCAGAAAACTATTAGTACATGGAGAAACCGATTTCTCTTCTGTATTAACAAAAAATGGAATGTGGAAATTAAATATAGAAACAAACATAAATCAACAACATATTTTTAAAAGAACGCCTGAAAAACATCTAATTCACTTAGTGAAATCAAATTACAAAGACCACATCAACTGTAGCTTTCATCATAACGCTTTTTACTACCTAGAGTTATACAAACAAGCCTTTATTCAAAACGAAACCACATCATATATCAACAGATTTAAATTTACTTATTTACGGAAAAATCACCTACCAATTTATTTTTGTGAGACCTGTATAAAAAACAGCATTTCACATTATGGTTATGGTTATTTTAAAAATTCTTGGTTTAATGCAAAATCATGTAAAATTCACAACGTTCCACTTAGCTATTTAAGTGAAACATCTGAAAACAAAAGCGCAGAACTAATAAGGGAAATATTATCAGGAATAAAACCTAAAACAAGCCATGAAAACACAACCAACGAAATAAAAACCATTCAAAGTAAACCAATTCAATATTTTAATTACCCATTATCCCCTTGCTTACTGCAACTAATTATAAACAAGATAAGAAGGATCCCTTCAAAATATCACAAAAACAGCACTTATCTCAACGAAGAAACCAACTCAATGGCAAATTACATAGACAGAAAAATAAATGATTCATCAGGGGTTTACAAAAAAATAAACGGCTACACGCTAGAACTAACAATAAACAAACTAGTTAATAACAATCACTTTGATATATATAAATTCTTGTTGCAAGAATGTATCGAAACCGATACTTACAACGGAATAAATAATATAAATTCATGTAAACAACGTATACTCACTCCTAAGAAAAAAGATTGTTTAAATTGTAGATTTTCTAAACAAATTTGTGGATTATCACTTAATATTGAATTGTTTACCGTTCATCCAGATACAAAAGTAACAATTAGAAAAAATTATTGTGACACAATAAAAAAAATCAGAAGTGCATGGTCATTCTACGGAAGAGAGCCTTTAATATCGAATTTAACGTCCATTCCAGATGATATTTTAGAAAATGAATCATGGTCTGTAACAAAAAAAATATTTGAATATGATATATTAGACGTATTAATCTAAGTTGATATACTGAATCAACCATACATTACACTTAATGTGAATTAGTTCGACCAGATCTGACACAGTTTCCTGAACAGTTGAGAGTTACCCGTTTTGATAAAGGTGCTGGATCTTTAATCAAAACAAACAAAGAGGTAACTCTCATGCTTCATACTAACAACCCAATCATCAAACACAAAGCTGGTTTACTCAATCTGGTCGAAGATGGCGGCATCGATGCGCTAATTGATAAGTCTCGTAGAGCGCCCAACTTAAAGAATCGCGTAGATGAAGACACTGAAAAAGCAGTCATACATTACGCGGTTGAATACCCCGCCCACGGTCAGGTCAGAACCAGTAACGAGTTGCGTAAACAAGGCGTATTCGTTTCCGGCAGTGGGGTTCGTTCAATTTGGCTACGTCACGATTTGGAAAACTTCAAAAAGCGGCTGAAAGCGTTGGAAGCAAAGGTCGCCCAAGAAGGCATTATCCTCTCAGATGCACAGGTTGCGGCACTAGAAAAGAAAAACAACGATGATGAGACCAGTGGTGAAATTGAAACGGCTCACCCGGGTTGTCTTGGTTCGCAAGACACATTTTATGTTGGCAACCTCAAGGGCGTAGGCCGCATTTATCAACAGATCTTCATTGATACCTACAGCAAGATAGCATTCGCTAAGCTCTACACGACTAAAACGCCGATTACCGCGGCAGATATGCTCAACGATAAGGTTCTCCCTTACTTCGAACAACATGAGCTACCAATGCTGCGTATTCTTACTGATCGAGGCACAAAATACTGCGGTACAGTCGAACACCATGATTACCAGTTATATCTAGCGATCAACGATATCGACCATACGAAAACAAAGGCAATGTCACCACAGACAAACGGTATCTGTGAACGCTTCCATAAAACCATTTTACAAGAGCTCTATCAGGTCATGTTCCGCAAAAAACTGTATAGCTCGCTGGAGGAACTACAGAAGGACCTAGACGATTCAGAAAGCCTTTCCCCCCTCCGACCATTTGGTTAACCAATAAGCCTTTTGAGGCTTCAGCGCGACGCTCAGCCAAATACCTAGACAAAGCCATTACACTGCTATTCATTAGTGACGGTAGTCATTTCCAGTGTGAAACCGTTAACAATTCAAACAAGTTATCTACCAATGATCACATTTTGGAGATCCAATTGGTGCGCTTTTGGTTAACCAAACTTAGTATTGGCTGGACTTATCATAAAAAAGGAATTACAAAGATGGAGTTTAAGTTAAAGAAAAGCTTCGTTTGCCTCGCATTAACAATCGCGTTGGCAGCATGTAACGACACTGAACGTTACTCATCAGTCGATCCCGACTCTCCGGTAATTACCGATCCATCAGAGCCTGAACCTTCCATACCAAATATTAGTGATATATCTCCAGACAACCCCCTTATGGTTGCCCAAGGTGAATTCGCTGATGTTTTAGCCAGTTCGGCATCAGGTTTGCAGCGCGTCAGCTTTAGCGTTGAAACAACTGAACCCTATGATTCTGTGACCGTCTACTTGGTAGAAGATGACACAGCTAGAGCAGCTGGTGAGCAAGACGGGCTGCAAATTTTGATCGACAATTTAGACTTACCCGGCAGCGGTGAGCACGCTCTGGAGACCATAGTCAATCTTGAAGGTGCAGCTACACTTCGAATCATTGGCAAAAATGGGGCTTTGCAGATCAATCAACTAACCTTCACAGACCTTGACACCATTGAGTTTCCACAGTTTTCCGACATATCACAAGATATTGGTATGCCAGAAGAAGTTACTCTTAAGTATGGCGGCCCATCTATCGGTGATGTGGATGGAGATGGAGACTATGACTTTTTACTTAACAACCACAACTATGTCTCCCCACAAATGATTACTAATGAGGGTGGAGTAGCCGTCAGTGAACTCAAGCTTTACGATGGAGCGCGTGATTACCACGGTACCGCATTAGGCGATTATGACAATGACGGAGACTTGGATATCCTAGTAGGGATGGGCGGAGCTAACGGTACTAACCCTAGTTCTTACGAACTCCTTCGCAATGACAATGGTACTTACGTGCTACTAAGCTCAGCAGAATCTGGAATTGATCAGCCCTCACGCGGTAGAGCTCCTCGTTTTGTTGATTTCAACCAAGATGGCTTACTGGATATTGTTTTGATCAATGCCCTAACAAGTCTCCCCAACTATGAGCTACCACAACAACATTTCTATCGAAACATGGGGCCTGAGCATAATTACAAGTTTGAACGGGTACCTATGCCAGCTCTTGAGGAAACGCCTTCTGAGCGGGTTCTAGTGTTTGACTACAATAATGACAATATTGATGACTTGTTGCTACTCTCTCCCCCTAGTCTTTGGGAAGGTACAGGCTCCGGTTTCATTGATCGCTCCGAGCTGCTTCCTGATGAAATAAAAGGACTATGGGATATCCAAGCAGCAACAAACTTAGACGTGAACAATGACGGAGTCCAAGACTTATATCTTGCGCGCGGTTTACCAGAATACCAAATAGCTCGAAAATCAGCAGACTTTGATGCTCAAGCTAAAAAGTTGGACATTCGTGATGATGGCGAAACCGGTTCAACGGCTATTGAATTTGAGTCAGATGGCGACATTAGTTTGTCACACCTGAACTTAACTTACCGCCAGTATAATGATGGCTACCCACTGTACCTTGGTGGAAGTGAAACTAAAGTTTGGATGTCCGCCACAGGCTTTCAGTCGAACCAAATTCACCCTGACATGCGAGATGCTCCAGCTGAATTAAGTATAAGCAAAGAGACTGCTTCAGGCTTTCCTGCTAACCGCGATAAGAACGGCATTTACATCGGCTATGTTGATGGCAAGTGGCAAATGGAATGGGTTCGCACACAAAACGTTTATTGGGACGTCACGTTTACTGTAGATAACGTAGAGAATTTAACTTACAAGGGTTGGGAGCCTCAAAACCGCAACCGTCAAGATATTCTATTAGTGGCCGAAGAAGGAAACGTGTTTGTTAATCGCTCTGAAGAGTGGCACATACCTAAGGGTGGCAATCACTGGGGCGTCACCAATGGTGACTTCAATAATGATGGTCATGAAGATTTGTTCGTCTATCGTTTTGGCCACTTGAAGCAACGAATTGCGGACCTTCTGCTACTTAATGACGGTTCGCGCTTCTATGCAACCAGCCAACATGGTGCTAGCGATCCAACAGACACCGGTCATGGAGACATGGGACAAGCCTTTGATTTTGACGGTGATGGCAACATTGACATGCTCAACGGAAGTACCGAAGAAGGTAAATGGTATATCTATAAAAATATCACTCCTAACACAGGAAAATCACTACAAGTCGAAGTTGGCTACAGTCCTGAACAAAACATCGATCCCTTGGGTGCTTTAGTGATAATTGAGACCAATAATGGAACCATTTTGACTAAGCGTGTAGGTTCCGCTGGCGAAGTTTTCTCACAAAGCCTAATGAACATCGTTCATCAAGGTTTAGGAGAAGAGCAAGGTGTAGCTAGTGTGCAGGTAAAATGGCGCAATGGCGAAACAGTGAGCCTAAAAACTCCTGCTGCCGGAAAATATTCGACTAACTCCGCAGACTTTTCTAGTCCTGAACCAAGTGCTGTTAGCCTAGGACTTGATATGAAAACACTAGCTTCTGGAGAAACCTATCAGTTGTCCCCAGTGTTTAACCCACTAAATGCCATAGCATCAGTGACATATAGTTCTTCCGATGACAGCATAGTTAGCGTATCAGAGAGTGGCTTAATAACTGGTATTCAAGATGGTGGGCAAGCGGTCGTTACTGTAACATCAGAGCTAAATACAAACGTCAGCGATAGCATTACTATCAGTGTTAGCGATACACCAAACTATGTAACCGCTCTAGCAATAACCCAACCTGAGAGCACAACTCTTTATTTCGGAGCCGAGTATGCCATCGCTTTAGAAGCAGAGCTCACCGCTCAAGACTCAAGCGCTTCACTCTCCGATTCAAGTATACAGTGGAAAAGTTCTAACGAAGCAGTTGCTACGGTAACGGATGGTTTAGTAACAGGTATTTCCGCGGGAGAAGTAACGATTACTGCAACCGCTATAGGTAGTGAGCAACCTGGCACAGTAAGTGATTCCATCAATTTAATTATTGAAGAGTTTAAATCTCACTCTGCCAAATTAGACAATGATTGGAAATACAAGACTCGAGCTAACCCTATTGACCAAACAATGGATGTTACCCTGTCTTATCATGCAGGTTCCGGTAATACTGTAGAGGGTGGAGTACGCATTTACCTTCGCAAACTGCAAAGCCCAAGCTGGGGGCTACTGTACGATTTCACTGGTAAAGAAACCGACACGCAGTACGACATCATCCCAGGCACAGATGGAACGGAATCAGGCACTGTGACCTACTCGCTAGATTTACCTAGCTACGTTGCTGATGGCTTAGTAACAACATCTGACTTAGCAAGTGACGAATTCTATTACTTGTTTGTAGAATTCTTTAACTCTGCAGGAGTCAAAGTAGATGTAGGAACCCAACCTATCTGTATCACAGCAGCGGGCGATACAGCTACATGTAACTAATAGAAACCGTATCTAACCCCAACTAAAGCCCTTATTTTAAGGGCTTTTTTTATTTCATCTGAGTAATCAATTCACTATGCCTTGGCATATTTCCTAAGTTTAAATGCGACAAAGCACTATTTTTGACCGTGGCAAATGGAGAAAAGCTCCTATTAGACATAAGCTTTAGTGAAGAACACAAGGAGTAGATATTGAACAGCTACATTGTCTGTTTCTTATTGCTTATTTTCAATATATCCAAAGCAGAAGAACTCACCTTACCCGTTGCTGGAGACATTGGCACTTACGAGCTCTACTTGGCATTGGTAGAGGAAAAAGGAGGCGACCCATTCAAAATCAACAACTACCATTCAACCTACTCAACTCGAGCCAGCGTTAGTCTGTTGTTACTAGTTCAGGCATTAAAAGCAGGTGGGCTCAAATTCAATATTGAGTTTTTACCAACACCAAGCTCTGCTAGATCTATTCGCTTAGTAAAAAGTGGGAGTGCGGTACTTTATCAGGCAGATATTTGGCATGCCGATTTTGATGACTCTACCTATATGACTCAAGCAGTTGTAAGATCAGGAGTATTCGAAAAAGGCTTTTATGTAAAAAGCGAATCACCTTATCTGAATAAGGAGTTAGACCAAGATCAGCTAAAGAACCTAACCGTAGCAGTGGAAAAAACTTGGCATATGGATATTGCTCAGCTAGAGCAAGCTGGCTTCAAACATGTGTCAAAAGTAAGTAAGTCAGGAACTATGTTAGACATGCTTCAAAGGGGTAGAGTCGATGCAGTTTTCTGGGAATTCTCTGAACGCCGAGACTTGGCTATTTTTCATAAAAAATATCAATTTTTGCCTATTCCCAGATTCAAGCTTAGCTTTCGTCAAGGTAGGCATTTCATGGTTTCCAAACAGCATCCCTTAGGCCAAAAGGTCTACTTAGCGTTAGAGCACGGCATTGCAGCATTATGGTCTTCTGGAATTGTGCGTAAAGCGCTAACTCAAGCAGGCTTGTATAACCCTGAGGTCTCCAACTGGCAAGATCTCAGTGAGGAAACGCCCCCACCACAAACACCGAACTTTCCTCTCTTTAAAGAGCCAGGAAAAATATCAACAAGGTGACTAAAAAATCAAGCATACGACATCCGATTAGCGTATAGACTATTTGATTGCCATAGGTAGATAGTTGCACGACAAGCCCATGACGCTACAGGCTTAGATACATTACCAATTTCTTAAACCAAATTGAGTAAACCGGCTTGGAGTGGATGTTTGGGGGAGTTAGTATAGAGCCAGAGAGTTACCTTTAGTTTGTTTTGATTAAAGATTCAACACCTTTATCAAAACAGGTAACTCTCAACTTTTCAAAAAACCGCGTCAGAGCTGGTCGAAACTGATCTAGGCGAGCCTTGCGCTTTGGAGTTGAATTCGCGCCTTCCAGTAGCTATCACCTTCTCCTTTAGCTCTAAATAAACACTAATGTTTATAGGCAATGACTTGCCTTTGGTAACAAAAATACAGACAAAACTAAGTTAGGCAGCATTCATTAATGTCACTGGTATTTTAACAATCGCTTTACGTACTCGCTGGTCATGCCTAACTGTACATAATGGTCTATGAATTTCTCCAGGAAAAAAGATAGCATACTGCCCTCGGGCCAGCGTCAGCATATTTTCACTATCAATTTCATCAATAAATGAGACATCGTTATTGAATACCAAGTTAGCTAATAGTTCTTTACGCTGCTCAATGTTATAGCCTATCGCTTCTTCACCCTCTAAAAGTATCTGAATATCAATGTATTGTTGATGCACTTCAGCTTTACGAAGGTGTTTAGTTTGAGTATTGTCATCAGCCAATATCACAAATACACCATTATCATCTAGTGGGTACTTACCGTTAGTTTGGTCTTTTGCCAACAACATTGCCTGTTCAACCCAACGCTGAAAGCGCGGATCCATACCTTGAGACTGCTGAAGGTGGCAACTATCTCCATAATACATCGTAATCTCCTATAAAATAGTTAAACCTTGAAGCGACTGATGTTACTCACCAGTTGCGAATTAAATTCTTTTAAAGCAATAACTTGAGCGTTAACATCATTCGAGTTAGTGGCGATAGAATCGGCTAATGTATGCAGAACATTGACATTCTGAGCAATTTCACCAGTTGCTGTATTTTGCTGCTTAGCCGCAACAGCAATACTGCCGTTCATCTCATTAATATTCTCAATATGAACACTAATTTCTCCCAGCGCCCGCGATAATTCACCGGCAGCCTGATTAACTGAAGCACTAGAATTTAAGCAACCATTCATCGAACTCGCAGCACTGGATGCACTGACTTGAAGTTTGTCTACAATCGACTCAATTTCTTGAGTCGATTCCTGAGTCTTACTGGCAAGAGTACGGACCTCATCGGCCACCACAGCGAAACCTCTTCCTTGCTCACCTGCTCTTGCCGCCTCTATAGCCGCATTCAAAGCCAATAAGTTAGTTTGCTCTGCTATGTTACGAATAACCTCAACTACTGAGCCAATCTCAGCGCTAGACTGAATCAATGTATCTATCCGTTGTGAAGTGTCCGTAATATTGTCGGTTAAAGTATCAATCAAGCGACTATTTTCATGTACCAATTCCACGCTATTTTGCGTTCGTTTCGTGACCTCTTGAGTCTTGCCAGAGGTACGCTCAGCGTTGTCCAAAACCGCATCAGCAGAAGCGCTCATTTGCTCTAATGCTGCAGCGGCAGTCTCCATTTGGGCCTGCTGAGATCGTGTATTGTTTAGCGATTCTAAAGAAGCGCTATCCAATGAACTGCTGACAAGGTTTACTTGCTCACTTACGTTACTAATGTTACGCAGTAGGCCCAATAGATTATCCATCAACAAATTGAAGTTCATACATAACTGCCCAATTTCATTCTGCCGTTTAACTTCAATACGCTTGGTAAGATCGGCATCCCCAGTAGCGATGTTTTGTAGTGAGGACGCGACATCATTGATAGGTTGTAGAATCAAACGGCGCACGGCGAAAAAGACCGCCACCCCAACTACTAGCAATGTGAGTAAAATATTACTGACAACGTTGAAGACTTCATCGTTCACTCTGGAAAGATAAGAGCGAGCATCTAGACGGATGATCAACTCGCCGACCTTGTTGTCACCGTGCAACAAAGGCTGAGTTCGCACAATGGCCTGAGGATAACTTTGCTCTGCATTAGTCTTGGCAATAGTCTTACCACGATGATCTACCACCTCTAAGCTATTAATGATGACAGAAGATAGAAAAGCCTGAGTGATTAACTTAGCTTGCTCAAAATCATATACAAATACCGGCTCAATAAGAGAAGCTTGAGCCATCTCAATCAGTGATGCTGCATCATGCTCGAATGCTTGCTGCTGTTTACTTTGATTAACCATATAGCTGTACGCTGCCCCAGTAAGGAGACCAAGTAAGCCAAACAATACCAAAATAGCAATCATGGTTTTACTTAAACTAGATTTCATGTTCATCTCACCTAATACAACTTTTCCAAATCGAACCAAAGCTCTTTACGCTCCAGCGGCGTTTGCTTAGGTAACAAGGGGTTGGCAATATGGATAGCTTTACGCTCCTGAAATTTAGCCACGTCTAAAGTTCGACTAATTAACTTAGAGCCCAGAAACACCTGATCAAAGCTACCGTCGGCTATAGCCTGCTCTAAGCCTTGATTCAAAATGTTATACAACGACTCATTGCCCTTATCTACGTAGAGGTACATAGCCAGTGGATAGATGAGTAACAAATTTGTATCAACAGCTAAATTCAACTCTGGATGAGTTTCAACCACCTCCCAAGCTTCATGCGCAGCTAATGGCAAGTAGTCAAAACGCCCACCATCTACCATGTAGAACAGGCTTTCTGCTTTAACTGGCTTTATCACTGTTATCCCAGCGTTTTCTAGAATCTTGGTATCCCCCAAAAGCGGCCTAAACCCGCCTTAAACTGGGTCAACTTAGAAAGGCTATCTACCCCGAGAATAAGTATTGATTGCTTTTCTCAACGATAAAAACGCGATAGCCCATTAAGCCTTTAAACAAAGGAATACGAATGGGACGCAGCGCGGATTCCATTTCTTCGCTGGCACCAGACCACATCAAATCAATGTGGCCTTGTTTCACTTCTTCAACCAAACGAGCATCTGAGTAGTAGGTATTGGAATGACTTAGACTTAACTCCTGTTGTTGTTTGCTAAAGGCCAACTCAATCAATGAGATAATCAGCTTGTCACGTTCGCTGAGAACCATCGGTGTTGTTACTGCTGATGCGGCTAACGCACTTGTTGCCAGGCAGAGCGACAACAAGAGTGCTGCTAACTTCTTGTGAACTGCCATGTTCTTTCCCGTTGTTTTTATATGAACTAAAAGCTCTGATGGAACATCACATTGTTTTTCAAGTTGATGATCTGTTTTAACACCACATCTTCTGGAGCGTCACGCTTGTATTCTTCAGGATCGCGACAATCCATGATTAAACTAAACACCTTGTAATCATGCTTTTTAGCGAGCGAATAGTAAAAATCTAAATCTTCATTCTTAGAAAATGAATTGGTCACAGCGACCTTTTCTATGCCTTGCTCAAGTAGTGATTTAACTTCATTACGACAGTATTCGTCAGCATGCGGTTTCAGCTTTGCATTCCACTTGTTTTCACCGTAAGAGGCATAATAATCCCAACACGACACTACCTGTTCAGTAATGGTGCGAGCGAACTCAGTTTTACCCGTCCCAAATGGGCCGCGCACAATATAGAGATGTTTCATGTTCTATCCTTGAGTTGAAAATTGTAGCGGCCAATGACCGCTACAAAAACAATTATGGCTAATGGACTCTTCTGCGAATTAACGCTAGACCAAGCAAACCAGCGATGAGGAGAATACCGCTACTACCACCATTGATTACTCTTCCTGTAGGAGGCTCCTCAGGGTTCGTTGGTTCCTCTGGTTCTGTAGGCTCCTCAGGATCAGTTGGCTCTTGTGGCTCACTAGGATCAGCAGCTTCCGGACCACGGTGCAGTACCCCTACGTTGTTACCACTGTACAAGCTAGAAGAACGAGCTCTGCTATCAGAATTTGGCGCTGTTAATTCTGTTTCACATTGATCTTTCAAACTAGCGTCATACATATAACAGTTGAAGATCCTTATCGCATCGGTCATTTCGGCATAAGGAGTATCAGTTACAGTGACAAAACCTACATTGTAGTTCTCACCGTCCCAAGCGCGTCCAACTATAGGGGAATCAATGTACTGGAACCAATGAGCACCAACGAACTGCGGATTATCATTCACTGTTTCTAGGTAATTCACCATCATCTCAGCTCGCTGAGCTTGCGAAGTTGCAGTAATTAAGCCTTCAGCAAAGGAGCCATTGTCTAAGGATCCCATGTGAAACTCACCGATAATCGCAGGCTTATCCAAGTCAGCTAGCTGCCCTAAGGCATCACCATCCCAGTCATCGGCACTTACGCTCTGTTTGTAAATGTTATAACTCAATACATCAACAACAGCGGCTGCAGCATCAACAACGCGATCCGTTCTACCCCAATCGGCAAAGCGAGATCCGAGATAGAGATGACCGGGCAGTTCAGCATTCAAAGCATTTTTCACAACCGTAAAGTATTGGAAGGCATAGAACCATTGCAAAGTGTTTAGGTCAGCAGTCATTTGTGCGTGCTCACCGTCATAGCCCAGCTCCAAGGCTGGACGCATTGCATCAAAACTTGCAAAACTAGTTCCCCAAGCACGATTCAATTGCTCGATGGTGGCATAGTTTAGCCCCCAATCAGCTTGAATGATGTTTAGGAAAGCACTCTTAGCTGGACTTAGCTCAGCATCCGTATTAAATACCGCTATCGTTTGAATGTGCTTTTTCTGGTTGCTGTTAAGCTCTTGCGGCCCCGCAGTTGGACTACCCCAGCTAAGCTCGTTATCAACATAGATCCCCACCAGCTTGCTCATATCTGCGCCACTCAACTCAGCTTTGATCTGGGCAGCCATTGCCGCGGCATTGCTGGCAAAGGCCTCGTCCCATGGGTCCGGCAGCCCCCCCAATAACCATCGCCAATAGTGTTTACTGGCTCACAACCACGACAGTTTCTAGTCCAACCGTTTGCTACAAAAGGCATATCTGTTTCTGCATAAAAAGCTGGGTCAGTCCAGTTACCAAGCGTGGTAAAGCCCCAGTCTTTCATACGATTCAAGGTGTTGCTACGCCATGCTTGTTCAGAACCATAACGTTGCACCAAGTTATGACCGTAGAAACTCACCGCTTGTCCACGAGACACAGGACCACTATGAACCGGCCCATAATTGGCATTTTCATAAGTGGTGGGAACTTCAGTAAACATAGCCTGACGTAGCGCAGAACTATCGCCTTCTGTGGCACTGCCAGTCATGGTGTAAGTATCCGCTAAGCGAATATTCGCTACACCGGTAGAAAAGAAAGCATTACCGTCTGCATCTACCAAGTGCCATTTACCATTAGTATCTTTACAGGCATTGAATGAGGCAGGACTTGCCATTACACAACTTTGGTTTGGTTGTAAGCTTGGGTGGCCAAAACCATTAGCGGCACGAGCAGCGCCTTGTAACCTGCCCAGAACGCCATTCGCAGTTTCTGCAGAACCTAGGTCGGATAAGTCCGTTTGATCAGCAACTTTATACTTATAAGTAACTTGACTGTTTTGTCCTTTGGCGTCCAATAAGCCGGCAAAAGCAGAACTGTGGTTCAAATCCTTAATTACCCGTAAGTTATCAAAAATTAAAGTAGTATCTGCTGCTGGCTGCGCGAGGAAAAAACGCAATTCGGTAATATTCGCGCTGTTTAGCTCAAAGTCTTGCCCCCAAGCATCTCGAGCAGGAGAAGCCGGTAGATCACGCATACCCAAAGCGGCTACGCGACCATTTTGATCCCACTCGTTCATGTCCCAAGGTGGGTTGTCATTTAGGCTCACGTAAATGGTACGGGTTTGCTTACCAGCCAAAATTCGCGCAGCACGATTATTGATGTCTCCACTCACCCCACCATCTGACTGCAATCGAGTAAACAGTTCTATACTTTGGTCAGCAGGGTTGGTCACATCTATGGCAATCGCAAGGTTGTCACCTAGTTCATCGGCATTCCAGGCGGGGTTAGGATTAAACACCAAAGAGCCCCAACCACCAGCAGGGTAAACCACCTCAAGCGCTTTAGCTCCTTGGCTAACCCCTTTATCTACCACGTTTACACTCAAACCTTGATCAGGAACGATGTATTCAGCTAGCTCATCACCATCAAAGCCTTCAAGCAAAGCTAGCGTCTTCACTGGCGCGCTGTGCACTTGATTGGCCGCCTCAGGGACCTCCGGAGGTGTAGGTTCTGAGCTAATCGTACCAACCCGCAGGTTGTCAAAATACAAGTCAGCTGCGCCCGCTTCGCCAAGCAATACTTGCACACCTAGCGCTTTATTCTTGTCAAAGTTTTCACCATGAGTTTGATCCTCATGGCCACCATTCAAGCTCATTGCCAGAGTAGTGCTTTTTCCGGCAGCAACCGTGTAGTACTGAATAGTTGCATGGCTTTCATCACACCAACAACCAGTGGCAATATCTTGGTCAATAACTTTAAAAGCCACGACCGCATCGCTAGTACCAGGGTTAGTCACATCAACATAAATATTATCGTGTGAGCTCCAGTCCCAAGTGCCCCAGTTCCAAATAAGCACAGGCTCCAGCTCTGCTGCGAAGCTCGCTAACATGGCATTACTGCCATCGCTAGCGTGTTGCTGAACATAATCAATGATTGTAGCACTGCCGCCCTGCGGCGTGATTTCCAAATACTCGGGTTCACCACTCGCATAGGGAGGGTTCTCAAATGAGGTGACGAGCTCTGTTGCCGCAAACACAGGGACACTGAGACTCGAGGCAATCGCTAACGATAGTAGATGCCTTTTCATATCTAACTCCATTTCTTAATAAACAGAGCCTCCTTCCAGAGGCTCTAACTATTGTTATTTTTTGTAACGCAGATTATATAGATCACGGTTGAACTGCTTAGCGGCATCAATCAACTCTTGATATGGTGTGTCGGTAATTGAAACGAAGCCCACATTGTAGTTCTCACCATCCCAAGCTCGACCAGTGGTAGGCGAATCTAGGTATTGGAACCAATGAGCACCAACAAAGTATGGGTTGTCTACGATGCTCTGCATGTAGTGGGTATATTTCTTCGCTCGATCCGCTTGATTTGATGCTGAAACGATACCGCCGTGGAACAAACCGGTATCTGTCGCACCGAAATGGAACTCACCAATAATGCTCGGCTTATCTAGCTCAGGGAGTAAACTCCAATCACCTTTGCTGTTCAAGTCTTCTGCATAAAGGTTGTAACTCATAACATCAACGTAAGGGGCTGCGCCGCGGGCGATTTCAGGAGTTACCCCCCAATCAGCGAAGCGGGCCCCAAGGTACATATGGTTAGGCAACACTTTTTTTAGTTCAGCCTGTACAGTAGAGAAATACTTCTCTGAGAGCATTTGCAGCATCTCGGAGTAATCTTTCTTCATACTACTGCTTAAGCGAGAACGATGATCAAAAGAGACTTCAAAATCAGCCCATGACGTAACCTTAGTTCCCCAGCTTTGGTTAAGTGCATCAATGCTTGAGTACTTGTCTTGCAAATGCTTAGTGAAAGCGGCCTTAGCAGGGCTCTCTTTGATGTCATAACTCAGCGCATTCACTACGAGGCCGTAGTGGTTGGCTTCGTTCTTGGTATTACCCCAACTAATTTCATTGTCGACAAAGATACCCATTAGCCATGGGTCGTCCTTGCTAACTTCGGAAGCCACTTTCTCCGCCATCTTGCGGGTGCTAACGGCAAACTCAGGATCGAATGGGTCATGGATCGGTCCCCAGTAATCGTTACCAGTACTGATGCGAGCGTGATCACCGAAAATCCAACCATTGGCCGCATAAGCAATTTGCTGATTATCATAGAACTTAGGATCCGCCCAATTACCTAAGGTGGTAAAGCCCCAATCTTGCATACGATTTAGCGTGACATCCTTCCAAATCTTCAGAGCTTCTTCACGAGAGGTTTGGTACTTACGTTGTAGGTTGGCACTGTAAAAACTAAACACCTCGCCTTTTTTCAATGCACCAGTGTGTATCCAATCAGCATAATCATAGCTCTCCGCGAGCACATCATCATACTCTGGTAGCCACGTGAACATGCTATTACGCAACTCAGACGCAACTTCACGGCCTTCTCGAGTTTCTTTGTTGCTGAAATCAACACCGGTAATAGTTACGGTGTCATCCATCCGGATGTTATCTAGGCCTGTCACAAAGAACAGATAACCTTCAGGATCGACTAATGCCCATTTACCGTCGACTTTTTCAGCTCGGAAAAAACCTGTTGCTTCTAGTTTGGGACCATCGGCCCAGCCGCCGAACTTACTACGATCCGGTAATTGAGTAGGATGCTCTAGAGAATCAAGCTCAGCTGCGCCTGCGGCTTGAAGATCTTCCAAACTCTTCACTTTTTGCGCCCAGTCTTGGCCAGTATATTGACCGAACTCGTCTAGTAATCCTTCATAACGACTCGTATCTGATTCTAAGTTTGGAATTAAACGAACACTGCTTATCTGTAACTTTTGATCCGCAGTTGGGTTTTGCAGGTACAACTGCATAGAATAGATGTTGGACAGGTCAAGATTGTTATCACCCCAACCGTAGCTTATAGCTTGCGCCTTATAAGATTTCTTCGGTGGTTCACCACGCATACCGGATACCATTTGATCTCCAGCAGGCATCAGCGACAAGTAGTAAGTTCCTTCATCATTTGGCGCAATGGTGACATAGCCCGACCAAGAATTTTGCACCCCATTGGCAGTACCACCAAAGGCTTCATGCTCGTCATCGTCAACGCGAACGAACAGCTGCAACGGCTCGTCTGATTTGTTAACCATATCAAAGGCAACGTTGAAATCTCCCTGACCAGACCAGTCCCAAGGAACGTCAGGACGGAACGTAATATTCGGGTAGGAGTTGCTGGCAGAGAACAAAACGTCAATTGCTGCACCATCATCGGTTTTCACCGGCGAGATTGTCGTTGCCACACTTCGCTCTGCAGAAATAAAGCTATCTTGTCCCTTCTCGAAATCAGTAATAGCCAAAACAGTTGGCACTGGACCAGTAACAACTTCTTCTGCGCCGGATGCTTCAACAAAGTCACCAGTAGCATCCACTAGGGCAAAGTTATCTACGATGACACTTTGCTGATCGATTGGGCCTTGTACGAAAATCTGAAACTCAACCAATTTACGCAGGTTGATTTTCTCTCCGCCCCAATAACCGTCTAACTTCCGCTTAGAACCGTTAAAGATCATTTCAACTGGTACAGTTTCTCCAGCAGGCACACTAAGCGCATAGTTAAGCTGATTGTCTCCGGCACCCATCACACCAACATTGTCAGCAATTTTCAAAATAATGTTAGCGGTACTGTCGGTAGGGTTGGTTACATCTAAAGTTAAACTGCCTTTGGCGTTCCAATTCCAATTACCAGTGTCTGGATGAAGCTTCACGTTTGGCCAAAACTTGAACTTGTTGGCCTCATTCACTGAATCGAAATCTATTTTCAGCGCTTGACTGCCAGCAGTAACACCAGTATCAGTAACGGCGCTCGCCTTGGCATGTTCGGCCTTCAGCTTGCTAAAAAACTTATCGCTCTCAAAATCAGGAAGCGCACCACCCATGTCTTCAACTACTTGTTCACCGGCGGCAGCTTGCTCATTCTGTGGGGTCGTAGAAGCACAACCATAAATGCCTAATAAACTCAGGCTAAGAACGGTTGCGATTTTGCTTTTAGTAAATGTCATCACATTGCCCTTTAGGATAGAACCCGCAGCGTATCCCACGGGTCTTTATTATTTTAAGAATTTGGTTTACCACCAAGCCTCGAACTGCGCACCAACAGTAAGTGCTGTGCGTTTACCAGTTTGAGAAACGTAAGGGTTGGTACGCCATTCCCAGCTTTCGTTTGCGGTTGGGATGTCGTTATAAACAGTAGTCTTGGTATCCAACTCACCATAAGTAGCGAAGAATCGAATTACAGGACGGTCCCAGAAATCGCCACCCAAGTGAAGGTTTTGAGCGATAGTGGCTTTCCAAGAAGTATTTGTTCCTGGGTCTGAGCCCTCATTCACGTCATCGAACTTCATCATGTCATAACCCAGTTCAAGCTGAGTAGACCAACGATCACTCCAGTTGTAGGAGTTACGTAATACAAATGAGTTCCAAAGCGTTTTTTCCCATGCCACGCTATTAATTCGACGTTGGCGAGCTTCTTCGTTAAAACTTTGGTATTCACCAGTCCATGCGTATTCAATACGGAAGGTATCAGTTAGGTTCTGCATACCTTGGAATACCCAACCTACAGAATCTGTTGGGAGGTATAGCCAATCTTGAGTCATTGAGGTGCTGGTATTGCGCCCATAGCGAAGTATAAATTGATTAAAATCAGCCCATTGTCCCTGTCTAATAGCAAAACCCAAGGTATAACTGTTTGGTTGATGGAAACTGGCAGATTTCTCTACATCACCCCAAGACCACTCATACTCAAGGTCAGAGTCAGAGCCGTAGTAGAAGCCATAGTTAGCAAACACATCCATGGCAATATTGTCTGCTAACGAAATACCATGTAAGCGAGTTGAAATAGCGTGATAGTTACCGCGAAAGCCCGGCTCACCTTCACACTCCCACGTTTGTTCATTAGTATTAGTACAGAAATCTTGACCGGTGACGCTTCCGTTACCTTCTTTAGTGTAGCCGACGTTAAGTTTGGCAAATCCAAGATCCAAGTCATCAATACCCGCACCTACACCATCATTCATAACCATGTGGTAATCAATGAGTTCTGATTTATAGCGTTGGTAGTAACGCTGGCCAGCCCAGATGGCGGCTTCGGGATTACTTGGAATTACGCCACGGCCAACAACCCACCATTCGTCAAGGTTGAAGTCTTCTGCATCACTCGCAATATTGGTCTTAATAATCCAATTCATGCCATTCTTAGACACCCCATAGTCAAGGTGCAGTTCAGCAAAAGTGCCTTCGTTACCAAGCCGGCCAGTCATAGCGCTATTATTACCGGCGGTCTGAATAATATTCATACCATTGTTGGCATTATCAGATTGACGATTCAGAATTTGGTCATTAGTTGAACCGGTGCCACCTTTGCCGTAACCCCAGAATCGAAATCCATCTAAGTTTTCACCGAATGCCGAATTACAGGCAAGAGCGAGGGCTGAAAGTGCAATGACTCTCTTCATGCTAATTTCCTTATTTTAAGTTGTTTTGTTTATGAAAAGCTAAGCAAGTACCGGATCTTCTTCCGGCTCAGACTTTTTTTTCTCAGAGCTGAGAGTAAACACAGCCATCACCGTGGCGACCGCCGCGAATAAACCGAAGTAGATATAGCTATAAGGGAAGCCGTATTGGTCATACATGCTGCCCATAATTGGCGAGGCTATCGCGGTCATTAAATTGTTGACAACCTGAAAGCCAAACATATAAGTGAATGAGTTAACTTTCCTATCAAACTGCTCAGCAGTGTACGCAAATACCGAAACAATAAGCAGAGGGTTAACAATACCGAACAGCAGTTTAGCCGCAATTGCAAGATAGAGATTCTTCTCGCCAAGGCCAGCATAGCCAATCATCAGTAGAAAAGAAGTAATGCCGCATGCGGTGAGAAGTAGACTGCCTTTAGCACCAATTCTCTTGATGATATAAGGCACACCTGCACTAACAAAAAATAAGAAAACCGCAGTCAATCCATCCATATTTGAGCTAAAGCTAATCCCCTCTTCTTGAGTAGGAAAAAAGCTGATGAAATAACGCGTAAATTGAGTCATAGACGTCCAGAATACGACTGAAATAGTGCCCGCATAGGTCATAAAGGCCCACATTTTTGGGTTTTTAAGCAGTTTAATAACATCTTCTTTAGTGATTTTGTCTGCCGAAATAACCTCGTTGTCGACATCATCCAAATGCTTAACTCGTAAAGACCAGCAAAAAAACAACATAAGAAAGGCCGCCACACTACAGGCAACAAAAATCAAATCAGGGTTAATGTTATAAAGAATACCAGCTAATACAGCAGACACCCCCCATGCAGCAATACCAAAGCCATTAACTAGGCCAAAGTCGTTGTTGTGACATCTAGCAAATCGATCACTATAGGAGGCAATCACACCGCTACCAGCTTGGAATAACATCCCTAGATATAGCGAACCGATAACAATCCCTGAAACAAAAGTGGCATCATTAGACAACAACGGCCCATAGACAAAAATATAGAAAGGCCCAATCAACAAACTCAGCACCGATATAAAATAAATAAGGTGTTTTTTCATACCCAACTTATCGAGTATGTAACCAAACGCGGGTTTAAATAATACTGCTACCCCTGTTTGCAGACCAAACAATACACCAATTTGAGAACCATCTATGCCTACACGATCGTTCAACCAAACCGCAAACAGCGAGCCTGAGCTTAAAGACCAAAAAAAGTTATAAAAAAAGTACATTAGGCACACTTTGCCCATTGCTATACGATTCGAGTCGGTTTTCATAAAATCTCCATTAACCGAGTTGACGTCCTTCATTGAGTCAACCAAGCACTTAAATTGGCAAACCAATAATAATAAACTGAGGCTAATATTACCTAATGTTCAACCAATTTAACGTGATTAAAGTCGACATATGCCACCAAGAGTATCCTTAAAGGTCGATCTCCATCACAACACATCAACAATAAAAGAGCACACCTCAACCAATTAACAACAACAAGCTGAAAACGCTCCCTCCCCCTTATACAAAGGATATTAATTGGATATAAAGAGCAAAATAACTAGCGCCAGATCACTTTTATAACACTAACTTCCAACACCAATGATTATTTGAGGTAACCTAGAAAAAATGGTTAACCAATATTTAGAGTATAGAGGACATTATGCTAAAATCAGCACGAAAGCTCAGCTTAGCGAGTAAACGCGCGCTTGAGCGTGGCTATGATAACAAAGGACCAGAATGGTTTATTGAGTTTGAAGAACAAGAATTGTTAGGTGACTTTGCATATCAAGAGGGAGTCATTCGTCGCGACCCTACAGCAGTCATCAAAGTCAATGGTATATATCACTGCTGGTATACCAAAGGCGAAGGTGAAACCGTGGGCTTTGGTTCTGACAATCCAGAAGATAAGGTGTTTCCTTGGGACAAGACTGAAGTCTGGCATGCCACCTCTGATGATGGAATGACGTGGAAAGAACAAGGAAGCGCAATCACCGCTGGAGAACCCGGCCGCTATGATGATCGGGCAGTGTTCACCCCAGAGGTGCTAGTTCATGAAGGCAAGTTTTACCTAGTCTATCAAACGGTCAAAGCCCCTTACACTAACCGACAAATTGAAGAAATTGCTATTGCTTGGGCAGATTCGCCCTACGGTCCTTGGACTAAAAGCGATGCTCCTATTCTTAGCCCAGAACAAGACGGCGAGTGGGACGGAGAAGAAGACAATCGCTTCAATGTAAAAAGTAAGGGCAGCTTTGATAGCCATAAGGTGCACGATCCTTGCCTGATGTTCTTCAAAGGACAGTTCTACCTTTACTACAAAGGAGAAACCATGGGCGAGGGAATGAACCTAGGAGGCCGTGAGATCAAACATGGTGTAGCCATCGCCGACAATATTCTTGGCCCTTACCGCAAGTCAGAATACAACCCGATTAGTAATAGCGGCCATGAAGTGGCGGTATGGCACCAAAATGGCGGTATCGCATCACTGATCACCACCGATGGCCCTGAGAAAAATACCGTGCAGTGGGCCGCTGATGGTATCAACTTTGAAATCATGTCGCATATCAAGGGAGCTCCTGAAGCACTTGGTATTTACCGTCCCGAAGCAGATGAACCTCTTGAAGATCCGGGGCTGCACTGGGGGCTTTGCCACCGCTACGATCCCTCTTGGAACTGGAACTACATTTGCCGTTACCGGGTGAAGCGACAAATCATGGACGCTGGTACCTTCCAGAATACCAACTAAGCGGCCAAAAACGACCATTGTTGCTTACTCAGCGGGACTAAGCCATGTAGTAGACTCGAGCATGGAGTAGCTCCCGCTTTTAACAGGAGCTCTCATGTTACGCCAAGACAAAGACTTTAATGATGGCTGGAGTTTTCAGCTAAACAGCCAGCCAACAACTCAGGGTTGGCGAACGGTTAGCCTTCCCCATGACTGGAGCGTGGAGGCTAAATTTGACCCCTGCTTAGAAGGAGCAACCGCCTATCTGCCCGGCGGTATCGGCTGGTATCAAAAGTACTTCCAACTCAAGCTGCAACCAAAGCAGCGTGCCTACCTAATTTTTGACGGCATCTATAATCACGCTAGCCTTGAGCTAAACGGGCAGAACCTGCACTACCAAGTATTTGGCTACTCACCATTCTATCTGGATATTACGGAGTATTTGCAAGCTGAAAACCACTTGTTGATAAAAGTCGATCGTAGCCGAATAGCGGATAGTCGCTGGTATTCAGGTTCAGGGATCTATAGAGAAGTACGTCTGCTTGTGGTTAATCAAGTTCACGTTGCACCTTGGGATAACTTTATCTTTGCAACGCAAGCCTGCGCCAGCCAAGCAAGCCTGACCCAGCAACTGCAAGTGGCTGGAGTGCGCCCCGGCGCGTCACTTCAGGTGAGGACTCGCCTGATTAACGCTGCAGGCCAAGTGTGCGCAGAGACCACACACCAACAGCAGTCTCTGTACAACTCGGTTAATTTAGCCCTTCAGTTAACTGTTGATGCACCAGAGCTTTGGGGCCCTGAGTCACCTTCACTTTACCGAGCCATAACCGAAGTGCTTTGCGATGGCCAGTTAAGCGATAGCTTTGAGCAACAAGTTGGTATTCGTCATTTGTACTTCGATCCCAAGCAAGGCTTCTACTTGAACCATCAAGCTTATCCAATCAAGGGAGTTTGCTTACACCATGAAGCTGGAGCGGTTGGCGCGGCGGTCCCCGATGGCGTATGGCTACGCCGCTTAACTAAACTCAAAGAGGCTGGGGTCAATGCGATTCGAATTGCCCACCACCCCGCGTCGTGCGCACTGCTAAGTCTTTGTGACCGCCTTGGGTTACTGGTTCAAGATGAATTCTTCGATGAATGGGACTACCCCAAAGATAAGCGCCTCAACATGCACGATCAGCATGGCGATCCGCTTTCCGAAGGCTATGCCAGCTACTTTGCCGAGCATGCACAGCGCGATCTAACTAACGCCCTTAAAGCTCACCGTAATCACCCCTGCGTGTTTATGTGGAGCATTGGCAACGAAATAGAGTGGACTTATCCACGCAATGTGCAAGCCACAGGGTTCTTTGATGCAAGTTGGGATGGCAACTACTTTTGGAGCCAACCGCCCAACAGCCGTGAAAAAATAGCCCAAAAATTGACAGAATTACCACAGCAGGAACAAGACATAGGCCGTACCGCTCAGCGCCTAGCTAAATGGGTCAAAGACTTAGACCAATCAAGACCGGTCACCGCGAACTGCATTCTCCCTTCGGCCAGTTACGAGTCGGGCTATGCACAGGCCTTAGATGTGATTGGCTTTAGTTATCGCCAAGTGATGTATGACTATGGGCGACAGCATTATCCAAGTTTGCCAATCATCGGCAATGAAGTGCTTCCTCAGTGGCATGAGTGGAAAGCAGCCTCAGCCAGACCACATGTAGCAGGCGTGTTTTTGTGGACCGGCATTGACTACCTTGGCGAAGTTCACCAACAATGGCCAACTCGCAGCCTTGCTGCAGGCCTACTGGACACAGCAGGTTTTACTAAGCCCACATGGCAGATGTTCCGAAGCCTTTGGCAGCAGCAGCCGGTCCTAGCCTTATACACTCGCCCCTTTGATCACGAACAATTTGTACATAACAACCAGGTTGTAAGCGCTAAGGACCCGAATGCTTGGCAACAAGCACTTTGGATTTGGCCGCAACTCAATCAGCATTGGAATTATCAAGACCAAGATATCATCTTGGTCGAAGCAATAAGCAATTGCCCAGAGCTTGAGCTATTCGTCAACGGTAGCAGTGTAGGCAAGCGTCAACTCAGCCAGCAAGCCGACCGCATTTTCCGCTGGGCGGTGCCGTTTAGCGCCGGTGAATTAAGACTAGAAGCTCGTGATGAGCATGGTAACCGGCATACAGAGCAATTGAGCACTAGCGATGACGCGCGGCAACTGGCGCTAAGCCTAGAGCTTAGCGAAGACAACTTAGTCGCTCACCTGATCGCCCAGTTGGTTGACAAACAAGGTTTACCTGTGCGCCACCAACAACGGCGAGTTGAGTTTAGTGCTGATAATAACGCCCACCTGCTCGGTGTTGACAATGGCTCGGCATCTAATGTGGAAGCATTTACCGGCCCCACTCTCAACACCTCTAAAGGGCGAGCTCTGGCAATATTCAAAAGGTCCACGCCAACACAAGCTGTCCAATTGGGTGCAGCCTTGCAAGGAGGTCAGCTACAACAACTTAGCTGGCCAGCAGCCTAGGAGCTTGATGCGCCTAGGCTGTCCACAGGGTTAGGCGCATCACGTTACTGTGACAAAACGCACACACATCAACCAAAAACACAAAACAAGCCAACCATTAAGAAAATTCATTAACCAAATCACACAACTGTACAACCAATATATCTATAGTCTGCGGAGTAACTAACAAGGAGAGCATAATGTTACCTCGACACTATAAGAACCTACTGCTACTAACTCAGGGACTAAGCCTATCTTTCGCCAGCCTAGCGGCAAACGATTGGGATACAATTCCAATTCCTGCCAATCCTGGTACCGGCTATGTCTGGGAGCTTCAAGAAGCCTATTCAGATTCCTTCAACTATTCCGGAAAAACCAATGAGTTCACCAGTAAGTGGAATGATAGCTATTTTAAGAGTTGGACAGGTCCAGGTCTAACCCATTGGGACTCATCTGAATCGTGGGTTGCCGATGGCAACCTAATTGTTAGCGCCTCGCGCCGCCAAGGAACCGACAAAGTCAATGCCGGCGTGATTACCTCAAAAACTAAGGTGAAATACCCTATTTTCCTAGAAGCTAGCATCAAGGTGAGTAACCTAGAGCTATCTTCTAATTTCTGGCTATTAAGCGAGAATGATGAGCGAGAAATAGACATTCTTGAAGTTTACGGTGGGGCCGCTGATACATGGTATGCCAAAAACATGTCTACCAACTTCCACGTGTTCATCCGAGACGCTGCCAGCAACCAAATCATCAGTGACTTTAACGACCAAACCCACAACGAACCCTCTTGGGGAACCTACTGGCGAGATGGCTTTCATCGATTTGCTGCCTACTGGAAAAGCCCAACCGAGGTAACTTTCTACATTGATGGCCAACAGACACCAGAAGGCTCCTGGGCTCAAGTAGTGATGAAAGATAAAGATTACACTGGTGCTGTTCTCGACAAAAGCGTCTACAACCTAAACCAAGAGGCCTTCATCATTATTGACACCGAAGACCATAGCTGGCGCTCAGAAATGGGCATTATTGCCAGTGATACCGACTTAGCTGACAACAGCAAAAACAAGATGTATGTTGATTGGGTGCGCGTCTACAAACCAGTGACTGATGATAGCTCAGGGGGAGAAAACGGAAATGTCAGCGTACCTAGTACTTACACCAACCTACAGTTGGTTCATAGCGACCTTTGCTTAGACGTTGCTAGTGGAGCGACTTGGAATGGAAGTACCTATCAGCAGTGGATATGTAATACAGGCAATAGCAATCAACGCTTTCAGTTTTCCGCGCTAGGCAACGGGCAGTATGCCATCAGCTCCGAAGTAAGCCAGCTCTGCCTAGAACTTGACCAAGCAAGCCATGCCGATGGTGCAACAGTTCATCAGTGGGTTTGTAACCACTCCGACAGTAAGCAAACCTGGACCCTATTTGATAAAGGTAGCAGCACCTTTGAAATCCGTAACAAGGTCTCTGGAAAATGCTTAGAAATTGCCAATGCTTCTAGTAATAACGGCGCTCCGCTCCAACAGTGGTCCTGTGACGGAGGCAACAACCAACGCTTTAAATTCCTCTAATCACAAAGTCTCGCCTAAAAAGGTTTGGCCGGCTATCGCCGGCCTGTTTTGTATCTAAACACGAAAGCGTTTTGGATACATACTCTGATTTACTCGCTTCGCCGCATCAACCATCGGCTGATAAGGTACGTCGCTTATCGATACAAAGCCGATGTTGTAGTTTTCGCCATCGAAGGAACGCCCGGTGATCGGCGAGTCAATGTATTGAAAATAATGAGCGCCAACAAAATAAGGGTTGTCGACCACGGTTTGCATATAGCGCTCAAACATCTGGCCCCGCTCCTGCTGCGAGCAAGCCGTCACCAGCCCCGCATGGAAGAAGCCGGAATCCAACGCACCAAAATGGAATTCGCCAATAATACTTGGCATATCAATATCAGCTAGGAAACTCCATGGTTCTGGGTGAAGCCCTTCTTTATAGTAGTTGTAGCTGACCACATCAACGTGCTTAGCAGCGGCTCTAACCACTTCTGGGTTCATTCCCCAATCAGCAAACCGGCAACCTAAGTACAGGTGATTAGGTAGCTGCTTCTTCAGCTCCTGCTTGACGACACGGAAGTATTCGCTGGCAAAAGCCTCTAGTAAAAGCGCATAATCTTCGACTTGGGCAGAATTATGAGTAAGACCTTTCACTCCTTTAGCCAAATCGGCCCATGAAGCCAGATTGGTTTGCCAACTTTGGTTTAGTGCTTCAATCACCGTATATTTTGTCTTGAGCAACTCAACGAAAACGGCCTTAGTCGGACAGGCATCCGCACTGCGTCCTAAAGTATGAATGGCAATACCGTAATGGCCATCAATGCTCCCCATACGGCCCCAACTTTTTTCGTTATCAATGAAGATACCAACACACCACGGTGTATCTTTGATTTCATTTTTCACTTGGCTCACGGTAGCCGCGGCGCGCTGACGAAAGCGCGGGTCGAAAGGATCAGGTAAGGCTGCCCAAAAGTCATCGCCACTACTAACCTGGTCAAACTCACCAATGATCCAGCCATTGGCAAAGAAGGGAATTCGTTGGTTGTCATAGAACTCGGGCGCGGTCCAGTTACCTAGACAAGTGAAGCCCCAGTTCAACATACGGTCTACGGTAACATCACGCCATTTCGCCATGTAATCAGCGCCGTCCGCCCCATACTTACGCTGTAGGTTTGCTGCATAAAAGCTATAGGTTTCACCTTGCTCTACCGCGCCTTCGAATAACTCACGCATATAACCATAATGCTCGGCTAAGGGATCATTATAATCCGGTAACCACTGATACATGGCTCGGCGTACCTCGCTGGCCACCTTGGCGGTAGCTAAGGCTGCTCTGGGTACCGTGACTTTTTCTTTAGAATCCTCGGGGTGACATCATCATCATCACGCTGATTAACCAGCTTATGATCGTAATCTATACCGGTAATGGTCGAGGTGTTAGCCAGACGAATAATATCTAATCCAGTCGCAAAATAAGGATACCCCTCAGGATCAACTAAGGACCATTTGCCAGCAATTTTCTCAGTTCTAAAATAGCCACTAGCTTGCTGACGAGGACCATCAAGATACCCACCAAATTTTGAACGTCCCAGCATAGGGCCTTTGGCCAACTCAGTGAGTTCAGCCTTGGTCACTTCAGCTAATTCCTGCTCAGAATGGATCTTCTGGGCGTGTTCTTGCTGGGCATTCTGCCCGAAACGGTCAATAATCCCGCTGAGATAATTAGGATCAACCGCGGGGCTAGACTGTAGCCGAAAGTTGCTTAATAACAGATGGTGATCCAGCAGACTCCCGTGAATGCTCAGCTCAATCTTACTAATTGCACTAAGGTCGATGTTCAATGCTCCCCACATCCAAGTAGCGTACACATCCTTGGTCCCCCATGGACAGGGATTAGAGCGTAACCCGCTAGCATAATTACAGGCCCCTCCATGGAGCGTTTCACCTTTTAGTTCCACCATAAAACTTTGCTGTTTACCTGGTGCAATATTGATACAACGACTGTGCATTTGCCCTTGATGATCAAAGATATTGATGAACATTTGCGTGGAATGTTCATCCAAAGCTCGTGCATCGAAAGCGAAACAAAAATTCCCTAAATCACTCCAGTCCCAGTTCTGCTGAGGCTCAATAAATACCGAGGTGTAAAAATGCTTCTTGCTTAAGGCTTTTATTTCAAGGCATTCAAATCGCAAGTTAGCCTCTACATTACTAAAGCTAAATTCTTCAGGAAGCGTCGATTGAGAAAAATCAAAGAGAGGGAGCGCTCCTTGCAAGGGCTGATTTGCTGGCTCCATTTGGCTAGTTGTCACAGTTTTACCTCTTCTTATAGAAGGCGCATTCTTTATCACCTAAGTTCTATTACTTAGGTTGAAGCACCCTACCACCATGTTCCGATTCAATGTGTTGACCATAATAGCATTTTTGGTCAACCAATTTACGACAAAGCTCTCAATTCCATTATAAATACGAGGATAAAACAAACCAAAACCAATAGAATCAGGCAATTCAGCCAAACAAACTCATCAACCAAAAAGGGAGTTTTCATGCCATACATCTATCGTTACGCCTTAATTGTATCCATTGGCGGTTTCCTATTTGGGTTTGATTCGGCGTTAATTTCAGGTTTAGTACCTTCAATTACTCAGGCTTTCAACCTCAATCAACTGCAGCTAGGTTTTGTTATCAGCGCACCAGCACTTGGCGCGGCACTCGCTTTGTGTTTTGTTGGAAAAATCGCCACCTATCGGGGGCGCAAAGGTGCCTTGGTATTGGTATCTAGGCTTTACTGTTTAGCCTTGATGATGGCGCTATTATCGCCGAACTATACCTTGCTGGTATTAGCTAGGTTATTATGTGGAGTCGCTTTCTGCTCCCTTTCGCTTTCGTCTATGTATTTAGGGGAAGTATCTCCCTCAGCAATCCGTGGGAAGCTGGTTTCAATCAATCAATTAAGCTTGGTGGTGGGATTGTGTTTAGCGTATATCGTCAACTTTGCACTGATTAATACACTCAGCCACTATTTATTAGCACAACACCTCTGGCGAGGAATGCTAGCACTAGAGTTGATTCCAGCTCTTAGCTGGTTCATTTTGCTACGCAAAATCCCGGAGTCACCACGGTGGTTACTTAGTCAAGGGCTAGAGAATCAAGCAAAATTGTCTCTGCGCCAAGTGTTACCTAATACGGAATTCCTCAACACCTGGTCAAGCCTCAAAAGCAACAAAGAGACTAGCCCGACTTCCGCTATAAAAGCTCTTGGTAATCTGTTCAGTTGGAAGATGAGAAGGCTATTCATCATTGGTTTTTTCTTAGCGTTTATGCAAGCCGCAACCGGTATGAATGCAATTCTCGTCTATGCTCCTAGCGTTTTCTCTCAACTAGGTTTTACTGAAAATGCAGCACTCTTACAATCGGCATATATTGGCATAACCACCTTAATTTTCACTCTTTTTTCACTGTATTTAGTTGATCGTGTAGGGCGTCGCCCCTTATTGCTATGGGGTTTAGCATTTGCGGTGCTAAGCCATTTAACCAGCTGGTATGCTATTAGTACTGCTCCTCAACGCTTAAGCCATGAGTTTTTGGAAAGTTTAGAACAGCTCTTTGACCTATCACTTCCCCTCGTTGTCGACAGTGTGTATTCCTCTAAGTCTGCCTTAGAAATAGCACTAGCCGAGTATTTGTCAGGCCCACAACTAGCGCTAATTAGTCAACAGCAATGGCATTTAGCCCAGGAGCTTAATGCCAATTTGGTACTAGCTGGTTTGCTAGGCTTTATCGCCGCATACTCTCTTTCACTTGGCCCAATTATGTGGATTGTTTTCTCTGAAGTGTTTCCAAGCAGCATTCGTAGTATTGCAACGCCTTTTTTCGCCTTACTTGCCAGCTTGGGAAGCTATCTAAGCCAACTGCTGCTCCCTTGGCAACTTGCTGAATTGGGAGCCGCCAACACCTTCTTCATTTATGCAGCGAATGGATTTGTGGCTCTAATATTTATCGCCATAGTCTTACCAGAAACTAAAAATCAAGGCTTAGAAGACATCAGTAGGCTACTGGTAGCAAACGGTGATGCCTAACTCCTACAACAACTCTAAAATTGTAATAATGGTGGCCAACTAAAAATAATCAGCCACGGCTCGAGCTGCTGCTTCTTTAAGTTGAAGAGCTCTACGACTGGTATTTTATTTCAAACGAAAAAGTGATTTTTCTATCAGAAGATTCTTGAAGAAGAAACTAATAACAACTAATACATTGTGTCACAACGCGGATTCGCTACGACAGAATCGCTTGGTGATCACAACACACGGACTTGGCCTCGAAACTCAGTTTTGGACAGAAATAAGTTAGATCACTAACACTAGCGCAACCAATTGAGATTACGAAAAGTATGTCATACATCGAAACTACGTTAAGGACAGTTTTGGAGTAATGTATTATGTAGTAAGAAAGTCAAAACTGGCCGCAAACTCAATATCCATCGTTTGTATCACCCTGCTACATCATAGAAAATCTCATCGGCTCGTCGGTCAAGCTCATTAGTGTGATTTGTTAGACCTCTCAACCTGTCATCCCAAGTTTCAATAGCCAACAAGATGATTTCTCGTGATGTTGCCTTGTCGATTACACTAGAAGGAGTTACAAACTGTTCATTAACTGAATCAGTGTACAAAGATGCTTCTCTTAGCTCGACTAACCCACCAGCTTCCGCCATATCCAATAAGGCTCTAACTCGATCCTTACCAATAGCTTTAGGCAATCGAGAACCAATGGCGATAACTTCTTGAAGAGCAATGACGTGCTTTGCTCGATGATTGTAGAGCTTATCTTGTCGTTGCTTCTTTACCTCCTCTGGCTCTCCCATACTGCGAAACATTGCAACTTCAAGCTTGGCGATTTCCTCAATGGCAGATATCGCCAGAAAGACGGGCACATGGTAAATGCCTGACTTGTAGAGTTGATATGCACTTTCAAAGAGTGAAAGCACATGGTCACAGCCACTATTGAACTCTTCTATTACATTAGCTTTGTTGAAGATGTTTCGACCTTTGCCGATTGCCTCACCAACAACTATTGCCTTTCTAATTGCTATAGCTTTGTCTATGTCCACCAGCACACCCAGCCCATTATTGATAGTTTTCTAAGTATGAATTACATTACTATTCTCTGGCCCAATTCATATTCAAGGTTAGAGAAATGTATACTATAAACTATTATGCAACATGTTATTAAGAAGTAATATCAAAAGGGACAGTTAATGAAGCTACGCTATTTCGGCTATCACTTGCGTAAGTTTGACACTCAAAAGACGTTTCTATTCAACATCAAGTCAATCGTTGACGCATTCATTAGCTCTAACAATATGGAGCTAAAGAGCAGCTTTAAGCGTGGTGATGACAAACTATATTTGACCCACATTGCGGGACAAAAGAACGTCTATTACTTCGTCCGTACCAGTGACGATGATCTAATCAAACGTATCAACGAGCAAAACCTAACGGTCAGTGACATCACAGATAAGCTATCTGCTAATGAAAAGGTCGCTTATGTATCGTATGTGTATTTGAATGACACAGACAACATCATGGCATGTGCAAGTAGCACTAGCTGTCCTCGATTTGATGATTTTGCGGATTACATCAACGAGTTGTTTAACAAGGTCGGTCTTAAAAACTATGACTTCTTCATTGATGCTCTGACATCAAACAGTAACAAAGCCGATTTGATGAATATGGAAATGGTCAACAGTGTGTATGTCGATGTTGCAGCAGATAAAAGCCTTGGGAAGTTGATAGCTAAAGAACTGACGGGCAACCCAAATGCTTCACTAGGAAACTTCCGTATTACGATTGAGCCAACAGGATCGAATCTAAAGCAAACATTTGTTAATATGCTGGCCCGCTTAGCACCTACAGGTAAAGCAAAAAACACTCAAGGTGTCATTCGAATCGGTGCTAAAGCGAAGCACAACGAGCTAAAAGGACAGTTGAATGACTATTGGTTGGATAATGAGAACAACCTAACAGACAACCTAAACCCTAAAGCTAAGACGAAGTTACCAGATCAGATCACGGCAAAGCACGATGAGAACTCGTATCTGGACAACCTGTATAAAGCATACGTTAAGAACAAGAACCTGAAATCTGAAGCGGATACATTACTGGCGACGTATGCAGACAAGACACAGTTTGCAAAGAAAGCCAAAAATCAAGTAACTCAAGCTGATGCTGAACCAGCAAATGACGAACCGACAACTTTAGTACCACTAAACTCTGAAGCGACTAGCTAAAATGACCAGAACTGAGATTGCAAAACTAAAGAAAGTTATATGGTTCACGCCTCTACTTGGTGTGATCTTTGGCTTTGCATATCTTGGCCTCAAAGCTCATTTTGATTGGGCTTTTGGCTTCACTGAAGTCCGTACACTATCAACAATAGTTGCAGGGTTCAGCTTCACGATGCAGGGTTTCCTAGCTGCTATCGCTGCATTTCTCTTTTCATTGCAGAAGTACCGATTCTTCAAGAGATGGGTGGAAGATGGTAACTCTGAAGTTTTCTTTACTCTCTTTAAAGTTGCATTCGTTTGTCTGTTCATCACCTTTGGGTTCAGCTTATTCGTGTTCACATCTCAAGGGCAAGGCTTTGCATTCAAAGCAATGATGATGTCTGTAACCAACAACATCATCCAGCTTTGCATAATAACCATTATCATCATGGACAAGGTGTTTAAAGCTCGTGAGAGTGACGTCACCTAATTCAACTCTATAATTAGAGTCGTGGAAGTGGGGGCAAGTCTTGCCTCTTGCCATTCATTACTTTTTGTATATCAAACCTAGCAAAGTATCCGAAATAGTGATTCGAGCCTAGGCTCACTTTGGGGCAGTTTTGATTTCATTACGCAACGTGCGTTTCATAAGTTGCGTAATAACAGTGAAAGACGCTTTGAGGCAGAGGTGATTTACGAAACAACTTGTTTCGCAATTGTGCAAGAGGCGGTTGCATAATTGAAGTTTGGCATGCCAGCTATCAGTCAGTCTTATGGCAAAGAAAACCCCAGTTATACATTTGTGAATAAATTCATGTCAGTCGAGTTTGAGCTGATACTCCGTTGGACACTGTTCATTATTACTGCGTCACTTACATAAAAGCGTCGGCGGCGCTACATGTACTCTTATTCGACATATGCATATTTCAGTTTTAACTAAAATTTGAAATGCGGCACGTTTTATAACTTATTGTTATTCTATTATTTTGGTATCCAAACCACACAAAACCGTAGTAGGAGATATCAATGGGCATAAAACCTGGGCCAAAGAGAAAAAATGAAGACGGAACACCCGATAAACGACAGCGTGTCCGTCCAGAAACAAAGAAAAAACACCCAAAACTAAAAGAGCATAACCACGAGAAAGGTGATTAAACTCTATGATAAAGCAGCCTACTTAAGCTGCTTTATCAATAGCTCCCACAGCCTAAGCAAATAATATTTGACGACTGTACTACCTCAATATTCTGAATAAGCCAGCCAACTTGTTTTTCTAGCACACCTTCTTAAAAATGTTCAACCATATGATTATTATGAAAATATCACATGCGCCTTCAACAAAATCGAGCAAAAGATCAGAAAATGAGACTTGTTAGATTGTCTAAGTGCATGGATGCCCACGCATAAGGAAAAGTAGGAAAAATACCAGAGTTGTGAATTGAGGCGTAAGCCTGTTGAAACACGTTTTGGGGCACAAACGTGCTAGTACGCCTTAAGCGACAAACACAGGACAAAATTTCGTCCCGTATCATTACCTTTATTTGCAGCTAATAAGTGGAATATGTCGCCAATCCGTCGTGTATTGAGGCGTGAGCATATCCCTTCGCATATGCCACTTGGGGCTGATACCTTGTGAGCCTAGAAACATTGTGCCACTGCCGTAGCGTTGATTTAATGCATCAACAGCTTTCATTAGTTCTGGTCGGCCCGGCTTTGCCGTAAACATATCCAGTTGTTGATACTGTTCATCAATTAAATCTATAAGGCCCACGCCGACTTTGTAGTATTTGATACCTGGAATAAATAGTTGGGGTATTGCTTGTGAGACCAGCTGACTAATCACAATGGTATCGTTAGTTGCACAAGCGGGCCGCAGCAACTGCTTAAAGCCTCGACTGATACCATCATCAAACGGCGAGTTATGTGCAAATATTAAAATCGCACCGACTACGCTACCTTGCTCTCTTGCTTTTAAACATGCACAGCTCACATGCAGTGAAAATGCTTGCATCAACGAGTGTAGCTCCAGTATTCGTTGGCCAGTGCTTCTCGTTGAGAAAATTTGCTGCTTATTCGCTCGCGCTTCATCCCATGATTTTGCGGATACACCGTTAAGTTCGAGTATCGTTCTCTCCATCTCCACGCTGAAATGCTGCTTAGCAAGCTTCGGTGGCATATTCGCCAACTTGTATCCGGTTGTTATTCCCATGTCTTTGAGACGTATGCTTAACTTTCGGCCCACTCCCCACACATCGGACACACACATTTGAGATAAAATACGGTCTCTTTGTTCATTATGCTCAATCACACAAACCCCATTGAAACCAGGTAAACGTTTAGCAGCATGATTGGCGACCTTACACAGCGTCAGCGTTTTTCCAAACCCCACACAAACGGGTAAACGCACTTCTTTCCAAACAGTTCGACGGATTTGCTTTCCCAGAACCTCAAGCGGGGGCAGAGCCTCACAGGCATTTGATACATCTATGAAGGTTTCATCAATACTGTATACATGTTGTCTTGGAGCAAATGCGCCAATGATTTGCATCATATGCATCGATAAATCTGCATATAGCTCATAGTTTGACGAGCATACAATGACACCTTTTTTTTCGCACAATGATTTAATCTGGAAAAAAGGTTTAAAGCGCTCGATACCAATAGCTTTAGCCAAACGATTTACAGCAACCACACAACCGTCGTTGTTGCTCAGTACTATGATTGGTTTGTTGCGCCAATCAGGGCGAAACACCGCTTCCGCTGAACAATAAAAACTATTGGCATCAACAAGCGCAAACATTAAAGCAGTTTCAGCAAACGAGACGGCCGGTGACAGCGTATAGAGCGGATAACGACGCCTTCTACAGTAAACCTATCACAACTACTGACAGCTACTGGGCCATAGTGTTCATTGGCTGATAGGAGCATACGTCTTGATTTATCGATAATCTTACACACAAACTCGCCGTTGATATTTGCGACAATGACATCACCACTCTCTACATGGACGTGACGGTCAACAATCAATACATCCCCATCGTGTATACCGCTACCCAACATTGAGTCTCCGGACGCTAGACCGATAAATGTGGCTGATGGATGCTCAATAAGTAAGTCATCTAAACTCAGTGGGAGTTGCGAATATTCAGTCGCGGGGGATTCAAAACCTGTAAGGCCAGCACTCGCTAGAATAGGGATTACTTTCATTAAAGTCTTACACTGTATTTATATACAGCAATTATAGATACATTGGGCAAAAAGAGAAACTAGTAATTGCCGTAAAAAAGAGTCACTTGAATCAGTCTCCGCATAGACGTCAGATGATTGGATGATGTCTGTTCGCGTTTTTACTAAGCCTACCTTTCAGGCATGCAATTACTCTTAAGTGAGTAATTATCAACTTACAACCATATTGATAGTTATGTTAGATTTGGACTAAAGCCTAACTAAAGGATTTATAATGAAAGCATGGATAGCAATTCCGTTATTAGCCTCGGGGTACCTGAACGCTTCTGAATTTCGTACACCAAATTGCCCAATTGGCTGCCCAAGTCTTGATATTGAGGGGAATATAGTCATTTTCGAACGGCTATACACACTCTCCCAAAATAAGAAAACGAAGTTTGCTGATTGGGTGGCTTATGAAGTCGATGTGCTTAACTTTGGCACAACAACTAACAGAACGTGGAAAAACAATCCTTTACTTGATGAAAATGAACGACTGGAAAAAGATGACTACAGTGGAGCGTCAAGTAAACTCGATATTGACCGTGGACACCAAGCTCCACTAGCAAGTTTTGTGGGAAGTCGCTACTGGCCTACCCTTAACTATTTATCCAATATTACGCCTCAAGCTAAAGGTTTAAACCAGGGCCCATGGAAAAACCTAGAAGAAGCGGTTAGAGATGCTGTTGGGTTTCGTGAAAACCTATATGTTATTACGGGAACACTTTACCTAAATGAAATGGAAGACTTACCAAAAGCCGATGAAGCTCATGCCATACCATCTGATTACTACAAAATTATATATGATGATAAAGGCAACTCTGCCGCGTTCCTAATGAACCAGCAATCAACCAGGGATACAGACTACTGCACGACAAAGAAAACAATCTCTGAATTAAGGGCTATCGTGCCATATACCATTCCTGAAGGCTTAGCTGACAGCAATGTAATTTTTGCACGACTAGGTTGCTGAATGTAATTCAAATATCTAGGGGGAAACTTGCTCAACCGACCTCCGAATAAGATGCTCTAGCTCATCTTTGGACATTTCCGAGTTAAAGCCTTAACTCTAACTCGTCAGTTTCGGATAAATATTT
Organism: Agarivorans gilvus; assembly: GCF_001420915.1. Classification (NCBI taxonomy): domain Bacteria; kingdom Pseudomonadati; phylum Pseudomonadota; class Gammaproteobacteria; order Alteromonadales; family Alteromonadaceae; genus Agarivorans; species Agarivorans gilvus. The sequence goes on from NZ_CP013021.1 coordinate 2,449,895, forward strand.
CTATGGGTTAACGCTTTGCTCAGCCGCCGCCGGAATGGAGCTGCTTTGTGCTAGCGTAGCGTACAGCACAAAGCGAGCGGAGTGTAGGCGCAACAATTTGTTATGCCTTTTCTGCTTCCACTAGTCGAATAGTTTCGTTGATTGACACTTCATTGATGCTATTTAAACAGTCAAATCGCCAGCCACTTACTAAACTGTAGTGTTTAAAGGTATTCCAGAACTTTTGGTAATCTTCATCGTTTGAAAAGTCAACATTATCCTTTTTACTAAAAGGAATTATGTATACATAAACAACGCTACCAAGCCTAAACTCTGAAACAACGTGCGGTATATCGGAGTCATCTATTTTGCGAACGTAGTTGGTAATTTGAGGTACTTTAGAAAACCCACTATGAACAATATTTACAGCGACATTAGGTAAGCATAACTCTTTCTGATCATCGGTTTTCATCCACGTTATAGTTTGCTTAAGATCCGCTACATGCTCTTCATCAATTGTAGACAGTGTAATTTTACACAGCGCCTTGTAAAGTTTTGCTGGAGTGAACCTTTTTGTAGAATCCAAATGAACTTTTATTTCCTTGTCGCTTACCGTCTCTATATTTTGGGATGCGACAATTGGCATATTGTTTACAACTTGCATGTGCCCATTTTTGTATTTTATTTTGGGAGTTCCGCTTTTCCCCTTTACACCAAGGAATACCCGATATATGTCTAAATGTTCGATCAGTGATGGTTCGATATTATTTCCAAAGAATTCATTGCAATCGTCACATTCGTCACCAAGAATTATATTTTTGTTTCCAAGAGCCTCAGGGATCGCATGAGCCACCTTTCTGAAGGTGGCACCTTCATTCAAAGTTTTATTGCAAAACCTACAGCAACGACTTTCTTTTTTTGCATTTCCTATAATTGTTCTTCTGTCATTCCTAGGGAGATTCAAGTTGTACTTTGATGTTAAATCCCCCGAAAATTCATCCAAAACACGCATTTTTGCTTCAAAATTTGACTGTAGTTCTTCTGTATTGCCAAACTCATTTAGAGTAGAAATGTATGTTTCTAGCTTTAACTTTTCCGACGTGTCAGTCGGTATAGACGGAAGCACTAAAAAATATTCATTGGTTGATAGATTTTCTATTTTGCTCTTCAGCCTGTTTAAAATCGGATGAGAGCTTGCATACTTGACGACAAAGTCAGAGACTTTTTGCTTTAAATCTTCTGTCAATTTCTGCTCTGAAGAAACTTTTAAGGTGTTGTCTTTAATATCGCCAAAGCATGCCAACAGCTCTAAATATACAGTACCAGTTTCTTCGTTAGCTGGCTGAAGGTTGATACCAAAGCCATCACCTTCTGTCATAAAGCAAATATTGTAACTTTCCATACTAGATTTCCGTAATCAATTTGCCACCGCACTGTAGGCATAACATCTTAGTATTGATGTCCTGTGCGGTTTGCTGGGAATCAATCGATGTTGGACTTGGCAACTGCCACATCCGGATTATTTGGTATTAATCATGCTATAGGAATTTGCTTTTTTACGGTAGGGGGTTCTTTAACCGATTGAAGACTAATTGCTTGAATTATTTTATGCTTTATCGCCCTACGACTTGCACTGTCCCAGTAATAGTGGACACGCTTAATCATTACTAAAATTTGGTCAACTGGATTGCTTAAATTGGAAAGGCTCTGACATCCGTACCTCCGAATGGGGCATAAGTAATTTATGAAACAAGCTGTTTCACATTTTTGCAAGAACCTCTTGCAAAATTAGGGACGAGAATTTGTCCAACAGGCTGTTGGACATTTGTTGAATCAGACTACTTTCTAATTGTGCAACAGCTTGCTGCACAATTGACGTAGATGGAAATTGTACTGAAAAAGCGATAAAACCGTGGCCAGTTTTACTTGACCACTACATAGGTTATTACAGCCAAATCAGGCCTTACCAATTTTCGCACTCATGTAAGTATCAGAATCGCGTTTAGCTAATCATTAAATCTCGACCGAGTTCATATTAGGCATAGTTAAAATGATGCTTCATAAAAAAATCCAGATAGCATCCTCTTTCTAACGTTCTTTCTTCGATCTGCTTCCACAACACGGGTAAATAGGTCTTAAGAACTTCAGCAGCCGATTGATAGTATTCATCCACACAGTCCCCATCAGCTGCTTTTAGCCAATCAGAAGGAGTTAAAAGGGTCAATCCTTGGTGGTAGTATTCAGGAATAGCTTTACGAATTGATTCTTCAGTGCCGCTGGCGACATAAATTGTAACGCCTTCACCCGTCGCGTAATAATGGCTAACTCCTACATAAAACATATTAACTCCTGACATCCTATTGCTTAATGAAAGTAACTTCACTGATAATAAAAATTCTTAAACTCCAACACATTTCTGAAAACGCCCTAACTAGCATAATAAGTCATTAACCATAATGTAAGGTTCGTTCTGAAACATTTTTGAGGCATAAGCATTGCCAGCAATGTCTGGATGTTCAGGTAGATTTGAACTCGACAGGTTACAAGCATATACTGCTGATGCTTGCTATGAGAAACGTGGCTTCGGCTCCACTCGTAGACAGATTAATCCAAATAACCCTGTTCTCTTCCGCTCATAGAGTATTGACCACAGGTAGCAGAACAAGAGCCACTAACAGTGGCTCTTGTCGTATCTAAGTGTTAGAAAAGTTGAGGTATCCCCCTTCAACATTGCCACTTTCATATGTGGGGCGTAACACATTTGGGGGCAGAATTTTCTTAGACTAATCACTTAAGTTAGGAAAGTACGGATTGTCTATAAACAGGTGTCGGGAAGCACCTTTTGTTAAATGCGTCCTCTGAGAAATTCAATTGAGGCCAAGCTTACTTTATTATTATGATTTAAAAGACACCTTAGACTTATCAATACCAAAACTTTCATCTGGAAGCTCTTGGCTTTTGTCAAACATGACAATACTTCTGCGATGCTCCTTTAACGCGGAAAGAGCAATTTTAAAACAGCCTTCACATAAATCTAGGTGATAGCAGCTACCATCTTCTTTAGAACCGTATCCCCATTGAGCATTGAGTTTTCCTGCTTCTTCAATTTTATGGCCATTGACGTCTACCATTAGGCTTTCACCACAAACGTCGCAGACACTATCTATCATAGTCTCAACATATTGTTTCCCATATATTTTCATATAGATACTCTTGGTTAGTATTATTAGTTAACGTTAGCAATACTTTGAACTTAAGCCAACGGTGACTTGTTATGTCTTTGAACAATATGATTGATGTTTTTAATACCTAGCTCCATCTTTTGACGCGCCGATGAGTTTGCAGAGTGCACTTTCATTTTGGGTGGGACAAATTGATTAAGCAATGCCTGCTCTTCTATCCAAAGCACAACATCATATCCAGTGCCGTGGTCATCATTTCCGAGATCATGGTCTAAGCTAATTTCTGTTACTTCACCTGTTTTCAGCAATTCTATGGCTTCCTCCGGCCAATATACTCTTACCCACCCTTCAGGTGTCTCTCGTTCATCATCTAGGTAAACTTTCATGTCTTTACTCCATGTTCACACCCGACAGAGCATGTCGTAGCATGGTGAATTTTAATAGCCTGATATACTTTTACCAATCCACAAAAATCAGGAAAAATTAAAAGTTATGCAACGTACGACGCCTCCCCAACACAAATTAAAACATGACTACCTTTAAAATATACCTCGCTAGTATGATATCGAATGCGTTACGCAACTTGCGTAACGCAACTTGCGTAACGCAACTTGCGTAACGCAACTTGCGTAACGCAGCTTGCGCAATTGCTATTTCCTTTAATTTTCAATTTCTTAAAGTAAAGTTTGCGCACATCACAAGCTGAATTGTGCTGCTGTATATAACAGCTAAATCACGAAAACGTCGCCGTCAACGAAGTAGAGAAAACCAACCTTTACATCGTTACTCATTACGTCTGTGGCTAGAAAATATTTAGGCCAAATATGTCTTTGATATCAAAGAGCACTTTATCTGTCTTTTCTCGTGAAACTTGACTTCCTGCCTTCAAAATGTCGATTAGTTGTGCCTTATCATTTAAGTACACGGCTCTTTTTTGTCGAATAGGCCGGAGCATTTCTTGTAAGCATTCTTCTAGGATTCTCTTCGTCACGCCGTCACCTAGTCCTCCTCGTTGATAGTGTTGCTTTAATTGTTGGACATAGCTTTCATCAGAATGAAAAGCATCTAAATAAGTAAACACCACATTCCCTTCTATCTTGCCGGGGTCTTCAATTCTTACATGGTGAGGGTCGGTATACATAGACTTGACCGCTGCGGTGATTTCCTTTTCACTCGCTCCTAGATTAATAGTGTTCCCCATCGATTTAGACATCTTATTTTTTCCATCGGTGCTGGGTAAGCGTGGCGCTTTGCTTAACAATGGCTGACATTCATTGAGAACATTGCGCCCGGCTAATGCGTTTATCTTCCGCACGATTTCATTGGTTTGTTCAAGCATTGGTAATTGGTCGTCACCAACGGGGACTAATGTTGCGTTAAACCCAGTGATATCCGCGGCCTGAGAGATGGGATACGTTAAGAAACCTGCGGGGATGGAGCGCTCAAATCCTTTATTCTGAATTTCACTTTTAACTGTAGGATTACGCTCTAATCGACTAATAGTAACTAGGTTACTGTAATACATAGTGAGTTCGGCAAGCGCTGGTAATTGTGACTGAAGGCATATAGTCGTTGCTGATGGGTCTATCCCTACAGCGAGGTAATCCGCCACCACATTTAGAATATTCGATGACACTTTTTGAGGGTGAAGGGCATTGTCTGTCAGGCCTTGCATATCAGCAACAAGAATGGTTTGTTCATGGTGAGCTTGTAAAGCGACACGCTGCTTTAAAGAACCAACGTAATGGCCTAGGTGTAATGGGCCAGTCGCTCTATCACCGGTTAAAATAACCTCTGATTTATCCGTTTTATGTTGTGTATTCATCGGTATATCTCCTCGTCAAATAAATTGGCCACTGGAGATACAAAAGAGATGACATTCTTAGCTACCTACCAGCAGCATAAGAATGTAAGAATTCTGTGCCGCTCTAATGAGAGCGCCACCAAAGAATAGATAATGTAGGCATTGGAATATTATTCATGACAGGAATCTAACAATAATCAAGTTAGGAGACAAGCGTTTGAGCGCTCCCTTAGCATCTATGTAGGCAACTCGTTGGCTTTACTCTAAGTTTAAGCGTCAAATTGCTTCTTCGGTTATAAACTAGCTACCAATGATAAAAGTACTGTGTTTTTAATGTTATCGAGAACAAACATTAGATGATGAAATTTCCTGGCAACTCGACCTGAATTTTGTCCGTTTGTAATTACAGTGCGGGTTACAGAGCGACATGTGTAGTGAATTACTGGATTCAGCCTGTCAAAATGGCGAGTCTTTGAGCACTTTGAAGGCCCGTATGAGAGACCCAATAATTTTTACCCTTTTCCGGCGTAGTGTTTTCACCTAGGCCGTAAAACACAGCACCAATTACTGAATTATTCCAATGTCCCCTCAAGTAAATTCCCGCGTAATTTACACACATATAGAAATGATTCATCAGACAAATTGTCTACTGACTGTGTAAGCGAGGAGTGCTTATCTGATGTATTTAGGTGCCTGTTTGGTAAGGTCTGAAAACTTTATATAAACGCTACCCTTCAAAAGAGACCGTTAAAGCAGTTTTTCGAATACACTTAACTTTGAGTTCCGCACAAAAAAAAAGCGGACTATAAAGTCCGCAAACAAATCAAAAGTTCAAAGGAGAGGTCTAATGAATAAATGAACTAACTCACTAAATATTGATAAACACCTTCTGCTACTGGAATGCCGTTCTGCTGACATTGGATCTTGTATTCCACTTGCAGATCATTTGGTGCTAACACTTTGTCTACACCAGGAGCTGGAGGCACCTGATGAAGCTCATTAACTAATTGAGCCATAACGGTTGCAAACAGTGGATTGCCCAACTTTTCAGGGTTAATCACTATCACTAAACTCGCCAGTTTTCTCATCTTGTCGTAATCACCATACATCTTAACGATGTGATTACTATAGTTTGCTCCCATCAACACCCCAGTAAGAGCATCAATCGCTAGTGAGATGCCTGAACCTTTATGGCCACCAAACGGTAGTAAGGTCGTTGCCTTGTGCGGGTCTGTAGTATCATTCCCGTGCTCGTCCAAGGCTAGTCCAGAGGCAATAGTTTGATTAGTTTCTCTTGCATGAAGTAACTTACCGTAAGCGGTCGCACTAGTTGCCATATCCACAATCATTGGAGAGCCACCTTCAACTGGAAAGCCAAACGCAATAGGATTGGTTCCTAAAAACTTGGTTGCTCCACCATAAGGGGCAACACAAGTATCAGTTTGAGTCATTGATATGCCAATCATCCCGGCGTCAGTGGCTTGCTCCATGAAATAAGATAGTGCACCACAATGAGAACCATTCTTCACACTAACAAAACCTAACCCACTGTCTTTGGCCATTTCGATAGCATGACGAGTAGCCGCAATCATAGCACTGTGGCCCATGCCGTCATCTGAATCTAACACCGCAACTGATGAAGACACCTGCTCGATGCTGAACTCAGCATCAGGTTTAAGCCCTCCAGCCTGCAGTCGAGTACAATAGTGCTCTACCCGCATTACCCCATGCGAATGCACCCCTGTCATGTCCGCATGAACCAATACATCCACGACTTCTTTGGCTGACGCTACGTTTAAACCAGCAACAACCAGCTTTTCCAGTGCAAGTTGCTTTAATTCCTTCTCAAATACATACTGTGTGGTCATCATCTTTTCCTACGATCTAAAAATTCACTACGCCTTTAATTAGCTCTTTGTTTTCCACCACTTGCTCGCGGTATTGCTCACCAAAGCTGGCGAAGTCGTAGTCTTTGTTTTTCATAATGGATTCGCTTATAGCGCCCTTCTCCATCAACTCAATTACTCTTTCAAAGTCCTGGCGGGTAGCATTGCGACTACTTAACAACGTGGTCTCTTTTTTGTGGAAAGTTGGATCGTCTAACACTAGATCACCAATATACAAACCAATGAAAACAATCTTTCCACCATGGCGAATTAACTCAACACTGCGGCTCATTGAAGCCTTATTACCGGTGGCATCCATCAGCGTGCATGGCAATTCTCCGCCAAAAGCTGCACGCAATTGTTGTTCATAGTCAGCAGCAACAGGATCTAACGCGGGCACACCCAAGACCTTGGCTACATGCTGGCGGCGCTCTTCACTGACATCTGCCACAACCACCCTGGCACCTTCAGCCTTCGCAATAGCAGCTGCAGCTAAACCTATAGGTCCAGAGCCAATCTGCAACACATTTTCACCCGCTTTAACTTGAGCGCGACGCACGGCATGGGCACTAATCGCAAAACACTCAACCAAGGCACCTTGACTATCACTGACGCCCTCAGGCAAAGCCACTAAGTTGTCTTTTTTCACCGCCAAATATTCAGTAAAACCGCCATCTTGATGAACTCCGTACAAGGAGACATTTTCACAACAGTTGGTCTTACCATCTTTACAAGCCGCACATTGACCGCAAGGAATACATGGAATAACCGAGGCACGTTGACCAATTTTTACATCCGCAGCCTGCGCTCCTGCATCTACCACCGTTCCGCAAATCTCATGCCCTAGAACACGCGGGTAGCTAAAAAATGGTTGGCGACCCGCGTAGGCATGTATGTCCGTGCCACAAATGCCCACCGCATTAACTTTAAGCAACACCTCATCATTGCCAAACTTGGGTAGCTCCCTCTCCACGTATTCGATAGAGAATGGTTCGTTACAGATTAGGGTTTTCATTATCTCTCTCCTACTCGGCAAGCAACTGGCGAATCACCGCCTGAATGCCCAGCTGTTGAATTTGTAAAAAGGCGCTGACGACTGCATCAGCAAACTGAGGATGAGTATGTGGTAACTCACCGAAAATGGGGCTTAAACTCAGCATTGCTCTGACCTTAAGCTCTGGTGTTTCAACATCCGCTAAAACTTGTCGGAACTGCTCAGCCATAGGATCTTCTACAGCTTGTCCCTTGGCGAAACTGGCAATAACAAAATGCATCCAACCAGCAATCGACACAGGTAAACATTTCGGTGACAGCCCCTTGGCAAGCAATTGTTGTAGTGGATCAATGGCTCGCTGAGTTAGCTTTTGCGACCCATCCATAGCTATTTGAGCTGTCTTATGTTTAATGTTGGGGTTACTGAATCGCTCGATTAGAACTTTGGCATATGCAGCTAAGTCAACATCCAAATTAGGACTTAGGCTCTTCGCCTGCTCCTCAAGCATCAACTTAAATGTAGCTTGACGAAAATCATTGTTTTCCATGCATTGATAGATGTATTCAAAGCCAGCCAAACTACCGTTATACGCAAGGAAAGAGTGACTACCATTTAGCATACGTAGCTTCATTTCTTCATAAGGCAGCACATCTGTTACAAACATGGCTCCAGCCAAGTTCCAGTCTGGGCGTCCTGCAACAAAGTTGTCTTCGATGACCCACTGGCGGAACTCTTCACAAACCACACCACAGGGATCGGCATAGCCAGTATGTTGCTCTAGTGCCGCAAAAGCATCTTCGGTCATAGCTGGCACAATCCGATCAACCATGGTGCTAGGAAAGCTAACATTGTCCTCAATCCAACGAGCTAATTCACCGTCTACGGTTTTGGCAAAACCGATTAAAGCATTTTTAGTTAAATGACCATTCTCAGGAATATTGTCACAAGACATTACACTAACCGGAGCCAAACCTCTTTGTTTGCGTAAGCGCAACGCTTCAACAATTAATCCAATAGCACTTTGTGGCTGCTGAGGTGTCGCAAGATCATGTCTGACTAAAGCATTATTTAGATCTAATTCGCCAGAGTTAGGGTCAACACAATAACCCTTCTCTGTGATGGTAAGAGAGATTAACTTAACCTGCGGTTCAGCTAATTTTTCAATTGCTTTATCAATACCGTGTAACGGTGTATGAATCGCTTCCGTTACGGTACGCACTAAACGCGAACAACTCCCATGAGCGGAATTTTCATAAACTGAAAATAAACAATCTTGAGCGAGTAGATCCTCAACCAACTGTTCACTACCAAACAGGTTTATTTCACATATTCCCCATGGGCGACCACTAACTTGATTAGTTAGATCGTTATATACGGCTTGATGGCCTCGGTGAAACGCACCGAAACCGATATGAACAATCTCGGTCTGTAGCAATTTTCGGTCATAATCCGTTACCGAATCGTAGCGGCGCTTATTAGCGGTATTTACATCGCGGCTCATTTAACTCTCCAAGTGTTCAACCAAAAATGGCTAACAAGAAACTCAACAGAAGTACAGGTTGAACAATATCATAATTGGTTTACCAGTAAAACAAAAGTAAGTACTGATTAATAAACCCGTGATCTTTTTCACAAACACGTAATTAATGAATAAACCTAGAGTAAAAGTGTTAAATAACGCACATAACAACAACAATTTTACTTGAGGATATAGCTTAGAGCCCCACAATTGGTTGACCAGTGGCATGCATAAACTTTAGTATTGGTCGAAAGGTAAAACCAATTTTTGCATTTAGGCGCCTAATGGCAGCCTTACTTTGATATGAGAGAGCAGCATGGACAGTGAAATATTAAGCTTTGGTGAACCTATGTTTGAGTTCAGCCAAGTTGGAAGTTCCGAGCCAGGAGGAGCTGACTTCCTTAGCGGCTTCGGTGGTGATGTGTCAAACTTTGCTATAGCAGCGGCCCGACAAGGTGCCAATGTAGGTATGTTAACTCATTTAGGCAACGATGCTTTTGGTGAAAAGTTTCTCGCACTTTGGAAAAAGGAAGGAGTAAGCATCGATAACGTAGTTATCAATCCAGAAGCTCACACAGGTGTATACTTCATCACGCACGATGAAGATGGTCACCACTTTTCATTTCTTCGAAAAGGCTCTGCAGCTAGCCGAATAAGTGCAGCTCAACTCCCTAACAACGCAATTGCCAAAGCCAAGTTGCTCCATGTTACAGCTATCACTCAAGCAATTAGTGACAATTGCTGTGATGCAGTGTTTGCCGCTATTGAACAAGCCAAGCAACATAACACTCTCATATCTTATGATACCAACCTTAGGTTAAAACTATGGTCTTTAAACCGCGCGCGCGCAGTTATTAACGAAACAGCCTCGCTGATAGACATCTGCTTTCCAAGTCTGGATGAGGCGCAATTACTTACTGGCCTAAAACAAGCAGATGACATCATTGATCATTACCTAAAACTGGGAGCAAAAATAGTAGTGCTCAAACAAGGTCGTGAAGGCGCCACTGTGGCAACAGCCAATGAACGTCATACTATCAAGCCACACAAGGTTAAAGCTGTTGATGCTACCGCTGCGGGAGATTCATTCGCGGGCTCTTTTTGTACTCACTTTGTTCAGGGTAAACCGCTGCAAGAGTGCCTAGCCTACGCCAATGCTACAGCCTCTATCACCATTACAGGATATGGTGCAGTAGCTCCTCTGCCGAGCTTAGCCCAAGTTCAAGAACGCCTAACAGAATCACTTATCAGTTAAAAAGGACAGAAAATGCAACAAATAATTGAACGCCTCAGCAAGCATAAAGTCGTACCAGTGATTGCAGTGGATAAAGCAGAAGACATTCTACCGCTCGGTGAGCAGTTGCAAGCCAATGGTCTTCCTGTTGCCGAAATCACTTACCGTTCCGATGCTGCGAGCAAAGCAATCGAATTACTAAGAGAAGCTTATCCTGATATGCTCATCGGCGCAGGAACTGTACTTAACGAAAAGCAAGTTATCGCGGCTAAACAGGCTGGCGCAGACTTCATAGTGTCACCAGGCCTAAACCCAAACACAGTTAGAGCTTGTCAAAAACATAATATTGCTATCATCCCTGGCGTAAACAACCCTTCAACTGCAGAGCAAGCGATTGAACTAGGTTTAGACACAGTTAAATTTTTCCCTGCCGAGCCCTCTGGAGGCATCGCGATGTTGAAGTCATTATTGGCTCCCTATAGCATGCTGAAAATCATGCCAACAGGAGGTATTAACGCCAAAAACATTCAATCTTATCTTGATGTGACTGGTGTTGTAGCTTGTGGAGGCTCGTGGATGGTAGATAAGTCACTGATCAATAGCGGAAAATGGGAAGAACTAGGTGAGCTTATAGCCGATATTGTTAAACAATTAAAATAGCCGAGAAAAAAATGACCTTAGCAATTAAAGAAATATGCACCCGTTTATTTAAGGTGCCATTGGCTGAGATTCTCTCTGATGCCAAACATGGCGATCACGACCATTTCGAGCTAATCACATGTACCATTACTTTAGAAGACGGCAGCAGCGGCACCGGCTACACCTATACCGGCGGCAAAGGCGGCTATGCCATCAAAGCCATGCTAGACCATGACTTGCGCCCAATGCTATTAGGTAAAGACGCCAGTGCCATTGAAGACATTTATGATGAGATGGAGTGGCACATTCACTATGTAGGCCGTGGGGGATCTCTTCCTTTGCTATGTCTGCAGTAGATATTGCACTGTGGGATCTAAAGGGCAAACGCGAAAATATGCCTCTTTGGAAAATGGCAGGTGCGAGCAGTGATCGATGCAAAGCCTACTGTGGTGGTATCGATTTGAACTTTTCCTTAGAAAAGCTGTTGAATAATATTCAGGGCTACTTGGATAGTGGCTTTAATGCCGTCAAAATTAAGGTCGGCCAAGCCGATATGAGCAAAGACATCGAACGGATCCGTGCTGTTCGCCAACTTATTGGTCCCGAGACTATCTTTATGATTGACGCCAATTACTCGCTCTCGGTTGAGCAAGCCATTGCACTATCCAAAGCCGTTGAAGACTGTGATATCACTTGGTTTGAAGAGCCAACAATTCCTGACGACTACCTAGGTTTTGCCAAGATTGCGGATGCCACCCGTATTCCTTTAGCCATGGGTGAGAACCTACATACCATTCATGAGTTTGGCTATGCCTTTGAGCAAGCAAAGCTGTCTTTCATTCAGCCAGACGCATCAAACTGTGGAGGCGTTACCGGCTGGTTGCGAGCAGCTAAGCTGTCTCAGGATTATGACATCCCCGTGTGTTCCCATGGTATGCAAGAATTGCATGTAAGTTTAGTGTCTTCACGCCCAAATGCAGGATGGTTAGAAGTACATAGCTTTCCAATTGACCAATACACCAAGCGCCCATTAGTAGTTGAAGATCATCTAGCCATTGCACCCAGTACCCCAGGCATCGGTGTTGAGTTCGACTGGGATAAGCTCGCCCAATACCAAGTTTAACTTAAGCCAAGCCCTGCACTCGCAGGGCTTTACCTTGCGCACTTTACTCCCCCAGAATCAAGCCACCGCAAGCACTGCTGACCTTAGCCGTTCCTTTTTCACGCACACTAGTTTTAATTTTGTTAGCAAGCTCACTGTTTACTGGTAAACCAATAAATACTATTGATCATCCAATAACCAAATAAATTAACCAAAGGGGAGCTTTGGTCAGCCTATGGGGCATAAGCCCCAGCCTGGCTCTAAGGAATGAAATAAGCATGAGAATAGACAAATTACCTTTCGCGGGAGCATTACTCGCCATCCTGATTGGAGCCTACGGATGCACATCCAATTTAAACAATGCCCCTTCAACCAAGCAGACCGGCAACAGCCAACTGCCAGACTTTGAGAGTAGAGCATTTTTCAGTTCAGTGCTTACTGAGCATGCCACTGCAACAATGGTAACTGACTCAGGAGTGATGGCGGGTAAGCATGCGCTTCAGCTAGAGTTTGAGGGAGTTAATGTGGCCGAGCAATTTAGTCGCTGGCCCAATGCTAAATTTCACCCCGCAGTCCAAGCTTGGGATTGGAGCGCCTACCAAAGCCTTAGCATCGATTTGACCAACCCCGACATGCAAGCCGCGACGGTCATTTTAAAGCTCGCAGACAAACTCGGCGTAAAAGGCTCGCCGCCTAATCAGCTCAATTACCAGTTTAGGATCCCAGCTCAGCGAACTCAGCAGTTAACCCTAGAGTTCGATGGTGGAACCAAGCAGCGCCCCGGATATTGGGGTGGCACTCAGCTTGATCTCAGCTCCATTTTAGAGTTGCAAATTTTCGTTCAAGGTCCGATCAAGGAGCAGCAGGTTATCCTAGATAACCTACGCCTAAACAAAGCTAGCTCTGAGCAGAGCGTTGTCGATACCAAGACCATTATTCGGAAAATCCCCACGCTGAAAAACCTCACTAGCTCTAGCCAAGGGCATAGCAACCTAGTCTCTTATGAGCGCAGTGAAGGTACCATCATTACTGAACTCACAAATGGTATGGAAGGCCTGCTCGACATCCGCTTTTCAGCTAACACTGACTACCCTAATGTGACCTTTAAAGAAGCCTACCCTTGGGATTGGAGCGAGTATCAAGAGCTTAGCCTAGCCTTCGATATTGATAACCAGCAAAACCAAGATTTGCAGTTATTCGTTCGTGTTGACGACGCCGAGGACCAGCGCTGGGGAGGCTCAGCCGACGGAGTAAACAATAGTCTCTCAGCAATGGTTACACTGCCAGCCAACAGCAGCGGTAGTTACTATCTACCGCTAAAGCAATTGAACCAGCAGATAAATGCTGGCATGACCGGCTTACCTCCTAAACCAAATTATCTGGCTGAGGCAATAAAGTATGGTTGGGGGCAACGCCAATTGGACCTCAGCAACATCGTATCTTTTCAGCTCTATCTGCAACAACCCAAGCAAGACGCCCACCTGCAACTAAAACGTCTGCGCTTAATCCCCGACCTTGACTCAGAGCAACAAGGCTTTGCACAAATCGTCGATAAGTTTGGTCAATACACCGGTTATGACTGGCCCAAGAAGGTTCATAGCGATGAAGAACTGCGCACCATGGGCCACGTGGCTAAGTTGTCACTCAAGTCTTCATCAGCGATGCCGCAAAGAAGCAAATTTGGCGGATGGCTTGAAGGCCCTAAAAGCAAAGCCAGCGGACACTTTAGAACGGCGAAGCTAGGTGATAAATGGAGCTTGGTCGATCCCTTGGGTTACCCTTTCTTCGCCACCGGCTTAAGCAATATTCGCCTAGATGATAGCTATACCCTGACCGGTTACGATTCCTCAGACCAAACCAAGAGCATGCTATCACCAGTGCGGGCCAGCATGTTCACTTGGTTGCCAGAGAGGGGCGAACGGCTAGCGGATGGCTTCTCCTACGCAGAAAAACTGCATAGCGGAGCGCAACAACAGGGTGAGATCTTCAGTTTTTACGCCGCCAATCTACAGCGAAAGTATGGTGGCTCACTTGAGCAAGCACTGAACAGCTGGCAACAGGTAACCTTAAGCAGAATGCAAGATTGGGGTTTTACTAGCTTAGGAAATTGGACTGACCCGGCTTTTTATAACAACGGCTCCATCGCCTATGTAGCGCATGGGGAGATCACAGGAGAGCATGCTCGCATCGCCACGCCAAACGACTATTGGGGCGCAATGCATGACCCATTTGATCCGGTATTTCGTCAAAGTGCGCGAGCGATGGCCCAAGGCTTAAGCGGACAAATTAACCGAAACGATCCATGGTTGATTGGCATCTTTGTCGACAACGAGCTGAGCTGGGGCAATCAGCAAAGTGACGCGAAGCACTTTGGCTTGGTCGCAGCAGTATTAGCCAAGGATCAAAGGAACAGTGCAGCCAAGACCGCCTTCACCGACTACATCAAAAGTAAGTACTGGACGATAGAAGACCTAAACCAAAGTTGGCAAACAACGCTCACATCCTGGGTGCAGTTTGAGCGGGGCTTCGATTATCACTCTGAGCTGCATCAAGCAATGCGACGCGACTACTCGGAGTTATTGTACTTATTTGCTGAGAAGTACTATGCGATTGTTCGCGCAGAGCTGAAGAAGGAGCTGCCCAATCATCTATATCTAGGCTCCAGATTTGCTGACTGGGGCATACCGAAGAAGTCCTGCATGCGGCATCACTCTACGTGGATGTATTGAGCTTCAACCACTATAGCGATGACTTTTCATCTAGCGGTCCGTGGGCCCAACTGGCGGAACTGGATAAACCGGCCATGGTGAGTGAGTTTCATTTTGGTGCGACTGATATGGGGATGTTTGCCGGAGGCGTAGTATCGGCAAAAGATCAGGAGCAGCGAGCGGCGAAATACTCGCACTATATGCGCGGAGTCGTCGCCCACCCCAACTTTGTCGGAGCTCAGTGGTTTCAGTATATCGATGCTCCCCTTACCGGGCGCGCGTGGGATGGAGAAAACTACAACAACGGTTTTGTCTCAGTGAGTGACTCACCCTACCCACAACTGGTCGAAGCGGCCAAGAAATTTAATCAGCAGTTATATCAAAGCCGCTTCAAATAAGTTCATCGTCCCTTGGCCCCTACTTTGTTAGGGGCATTTTTTGCCCACTGCTAGGTCCAGCCCCAAGCTAAACCACAACATGCATCTCACCAAAGCCAGAGCACTAGGTAAATAAACAAGTAATCGAACAATGAGGGAGTAATGTCTCAGCCTAATAGCTGAATCGCGTTTGCTGACGCTTGAACAACAGTCATAGGCTTACTAAGCCAAGTGCGGCTAAGAGAGCAGAGGAAGGATGGAGAACGCAGAGACTTGGTAAGTACCAAAGAGTACTTGGGTTTCGCTATTAAACTACAAGGAGCCCAGATATAGCGGATAAATATGGCTAAATGCCAAGCCTAACAACACCAGCTTGAGGGAAAAAATTACCGAAAATGGGCTCAAGTTAAACACGGCAACTCCTTGTACTACACCGTAAAAAGGCCCCGCCATAGCGGGGCAAATAACTAAGGAAATTAAGGCTGATGATGATTAGCTGTATTAGCCATAGTTGAAATAAACTGTCTTCTTCTGCAAGTAGCCTTCAAGACCATGTTTACCATCTTCACCACCGACTCCACTACGCTTAAATCCGGTATGAAATCCATTCAGTAGTTCACCGTTAGGTCTATTAACGTAAATTTCACCTACTTCCAACTCATTGACGGCCTTCATCACCTTCCTGACATCATGAGTAAACACGTAACCCGATAGTCCCAAATCAATATCATTTGCCAGCTCTAATGCATGTTCAAGATCTTTTACTGGCATTGCTGTAACAATAGGACCAAAAGTTTCCTTCTTCATGATCTCCATATTGTTATCAACATCGACGATCACAGTCGGCTCAAACCAATAACCTTTCTCAAATTGAGGCCCTGTTGGCACACTGCCACCGCAAGCTATAGTGGCCCCTTGCTGTTTAGCCCTTTCTACAAGCCCAACTAAATTATCAATTTCACGGGCATTCACTTTTGGACCTATGTCGCTAGTCTCAAGCATCGGATCACCGACTCGAAGAGACTTCGCTTTAGCGACAAACTTCTCCATGAACTCATCGAAAACGCCTTGTTGAATATACATTCGCTCATTCGAAGTACATATTTGACCACAATTACCAAAAGCCGATTGAATAGCTAATTCAACGACATGATCTACATCAACATCATCCAACACTATAAATGGAGCTTTCCCTCCTAATTCTAGATTGAGTGCGGTGATATTCTCTGAAGCAGAACGATACAAAATTGACCCTACTTCAGAGCTTCCTGTAAGGGTAACTAGTTTTGTAATGGGATTACGTACCAATTCATCACCAACAGTGGCCCCCTCTCCTGAAACGATATTAACTACACCCACAGGGAAACCAGCCTTTTCCACTAGTTCTCCCAACAATAAAACAGCTAAAGGCGTATCTGCAGGAGGCATTACTACCATTGTGTTACCAGTAACTAATGCATTCCCCAGCTTGCGAGCAGCCAATGCCAACGGGTAATTCCACGCCAACAGGCCAACAGTTACACCATAAGGTACACGTTGAATCCAAATCTGTTCATCTGAATTTTCACTTGTAACAATCTCTCCCTCAATTCGACGAGCAGATTCGACCGCGTAACGGAAAAAGCCTACAGACCCCTTAACTTCACCAAGAGCGTCTTTATATAACTTACCTTGCTCTTTAGTTAATAACGTCGCGAAACGCTCAGTATTTTCTTCTAACAAATCTGCTAGCTTGGCCACATAACCGGCTCGAACTTGAGCAGGCAAGCGCTGCCAGTCTTTTTGCGCAGTTTGAGCTCCTTCTAAGGCTCGTTTAGCGTCCTCTCTTTCAGCTTTAGCTGCATATCCAACAACACTTTCGTCTGTAGGGCTAAGAACTTCAATTAGTTCCTTTCCTACTGCTTCACACCATTCTCCGTTAATATACATCTTATGGGTAATAGAGCTCATATATCCCTCGACTAAATTTGCACTAGTGGTAAACCAATGGGTTTATTTTACACAGTATTGGTTAACCATAGGAGTGATGCAAGTCACACCTTCCGCAGTTTGTGAAGTGCCCCCCAAAAAACTTAATAACAAATAATTGAAATATATAGGTCCATTCTCTTAGAATGTTGTTAATACCGTTTGGTTGACAAGTGTTTAACCAACAACTTATCCCGTAGGCAATTGAGTTGGCTTATGAAAGCTTAACAGTAGAAGCAGAAAGTGGATTGCTCCTACACCAATTACCGCCTAAAACAAAAAGCTGGTTACCCCATGAAGCAAACAGAAACAAAACGGCGCTATTATGAAGTTGGCCTTCAGATTGAAGAACTACTGTTTTCAGGTGTTTTTAAAGCTGGGGCCCGCTTACCATCAGAACGAGAGTTAAGCGAGCGTTTTGATACCAGTAGAGCAACAGTTCGCGAAGCTATCATCATGCTCGAATTAAAAGGACTTGTTACTGTTCGTCAAGGCGCCGGTATATTCTTTACCGAAACCCCGGATAGCACAACTAATCGCCATATACTCCCTAAAAGTGATATAGGCCCCTTCGAGTTATTACAAGCACGACAAATAATAGAGAGTAACATCGCGGCTTTCGCTTCTACACAAATTAAATTCAGCGAACTACGAGAGTTAAAACAAGTATTGGCTATGCAAGAAAGTGAAATAAATGGCAATAGCGATAAATTTGAACAGCTAGACCAACAATTTCATGTCTTAATAGCAGAATCAACCCAAAACAGAGTACTGATCAATCAAGCAGTGGATATGTGGAGCCATGTTCGTACAGCCAACCCTTTGTGGAATGAGTTGAATAACCAGTTCTTACACGAAGAAAGATTGCAAACTTTATGGATTGATGACCACAAAAAAATTCTATTAGCGCTACAAAAACGCTCCCCAACAGAAGCTCGCAACGCGGTGTGGCAACATATAGAAAACAGCAAACAAGAATTGTTGCGCCTATCTAACCTTGAAAATACCGATGCCGATACAGATGACTTCTTTTTCGCCGTGGAGTTTGATACAGACTTTGCGCACCCTGAATGATAAAAACTTAATAGAATTGTTCAACACTGGTCGCACTTAAGAACGCCGTAGCTCTATTTATCTAAGTGCTGCCAGTAAGCTAATACTTTTATATCATTCCAATAGAAAATTAAAATCTAATTCAAACAGTTACCGCCACCAGTTTATACCAGACCAAAACAGAGTAAGATTCATATTGGTGTACCACTCTTTTAGAGCTGTTTAAGAAGGGCTTAACGAACACCCACTCTCCATTTTTGACTAACGATATCACTGAGTTGACACATTCAGCTTTACAGGGCGATCATCAAAACAGTGTGATATAGTGTACAAACTTTATTATTCCAAACTTAATTAGTGTACAAACTTTATTGTTCCTAAACATTAGTTGTTTTGATTAAATTAAAACGAAGATAATTGAAATTGAAACGAAGACAAAGTTGTATTGTTTTTGCACATAAAAATGCTTAACAGCATGATAATTAAAGGTTTAATATTTTCTCGATTTGCTGACGTAGCATTAAGTATCAACTTAAAGTACTGAACGATACTGCGACTCTTATATTCATTTACCTTGTTATTGTTCGCGCAAAGATTCACTTTGTCGAACCGCTGATAGCGCTGAAGCCTGATGATCTAGAAGGTTTAGCTGTATAAACCTATAGCCCTGCCACAACGCTCTTTGATTTCAGCCAAATTAGCAGCAATTTAGCCTGATCAGTTTTATCACTCGAAGTAACTCGTGTTCTATAGCCTCGGTAGGCTCATACCCAATATTTAGTCGAAGACAATCTTGATAACGCTCTGAGGCGGTAAACCAAGGGCCAATACGTATGTCTAGCCCTGCCTCTTGAGCGGCGGTGGCTAAGCGAGGTGCATCTAAGCCTGGTATTTGCAGCCAAAGCACCAAGCCCCCCTCTGGTTGAGTTATACAACTACCTTCAGGCAAATGCTGCCCCAAAAAATTTAAATAATGTAACTTGTTTTGGCTGAGTTGATAGCGAGCACGACGCAAATGGTTTGCATAGGCTCCCGAGTCAATAAAATCGGCAACCACATGCTGAATAAACATGGATACGCCAAGCATACGTTTAATAAACAACGGTAAGAATTGCCCGGGCTTACACCAACCTAAGCGGAAACTTGGTGCTAAGGTTTTAGAAATAGAGCCGCACCATATAACATAACCACTGGTATCATAATACGCCGTGGGTAATGAGCTTTGTTGATGGTGGGGTAACTCATAATAAACATCGTCTTCAATAACCGGTACTTGGTATTGCGCCGCCAGCTCCGCTAGTTTTATCTTCTGTTCTGCCGTTAAGGTAATGCCCTGCGGGTTCATATGGGTGGTACAGAACAGCCCTGCCTGAATCTCCCCACGCTTTAAGTGATGCTCTAGCCTCTCAAGGTCGATACCGTCTGCTGTAGAGGGAATTTCTATCAGCCGCAGAGATAACTCAGACAACAGCTCTAACAAACCGTTATAACAAGGCGAGCTCATTGCCACCGTATCGCCGGGTTTGGTGCAAACCAATAATGCTGTTTTTACTGCGTCCATACAGCCATGGGTAATCACCAGCTCATCACTATTTATAGGAAACCCATGTTTACTAAAGTGGCAAGCGAGCGCTTGCCGTAACAACGGCTCCCCCTGCGGCTTTGGGTAGTCGCTAAGCGTATCGGCCATATGCCTCATCACTCGTCGCATGCTGCGGTCCAGTTGTTGGCGACTGAGTTTATCAAGTTGCAGGCGTGAAATACCTAAGGGTCCTTTGGCTATTGCTACTTGCTCAACTTGGCTTTGGGGTATAGCAACTTGACTAGAAAAGGTTCCCCAAGTGGGTGAAGCACAAGCTGGCGGATAGTCGGCAATAATAAAACCCGACTGAGGACGAGCAATAAGCCAGCCCTTCGACTGAAGCTCGGCATAACAATTTACCGCTGTAGAAACACTAATATTGTGCAGCAGAGCAAACTGGCGCAACGACAGCATTGTGCTTCCCGGAATGAGCTTGCCTGTCTGTATGTCGTTAACGACTTTTTCCGCTAGGTCTCTAAATTTTGCCATGTTCACTAAAACTGTATTGGAAAAATTAGCAATAATTGTATCTGTACTGAATCTATACCGTAAAGCACAATTTCTGTATCTGTAATCACTGAGGTAGAGCGATGCGAGCTAGAGATTTGGTACTGATTATTACTGTTATGGTCATA
Source organism: Agarivorans gilvus (assembly GCF_001420915.1). Classification (NCBI taxonomy): domain Bacteria; kingdom Pseudomonadati; phylum Pseudomonadota; class Gammaproteobacteria; order Alteromonadales; family Alteromonadaceae; genus Agarivorans; species Agarivorans gilvus. The sequence goes on from NZ_CP013021.1 coordinate 2,470,557, forward strand.
TGGGGCTGTAACTTTTCGATGATAAAACTGGGCGTTAAAGACTTTGATCCCTTGTTAATTGCAGCGGTTCGCTTCTTATGCGCGACTTTTCCAATGATATTTTTTGTCACTAAACCCAATGTTAAATGGCGTTATTTGCTTGCTTACGGGCTGGTATTTGGCACCGGGATCTGGGGCATGGCTTCAAGTTCTATCACCCTTGGGCTGGCATCTGGAATGGCTTCGGTATTGCTTCAACTAGATGTATTAACAACGGTATTTGTTGGAGTGCTGCTTTATAAAGAAACCCTTTCGGCAAGAGCGGTGGTGGGTATTTTAATTTCACTGCTAGGGCTTACCGTTTCAATTATATACACCAACGGCAACATTACTTGGTTAGGTTTACTTTGCATAACGGTTGCCGCTATTTGCTGGCCGTTGGCTGGGGTGATCATACGCATGTCGAAAACGCGTTCAGCATTCGCATTTAACATATGGGGTATGTTGTTTGCGCCTATCCCATTAATTGCTTTAAGTGTGGCATTCAATGGCTGGGACGTTATCAATGCCACCTATCAACAATGGAACAGCAACGCATGGATGTCGGTGTTATTCCAAGCCTATCCCACCACTTTGTTCGGTTATTGGGTTTGGAACAAAATGGTTCTTAAATACCCGATGAGCCAACTGGCGCCATTAACGCTATTGGTATCGGTATTTGCCCTGCTAAGCGGTTACCTTGTGTACGGAGAGCAGCTTACCGTGCCCCAGTGGGTTTCCTGCAGTGCCTTTCTCATTGGTATTGGCTTGGTGTTATATCCGAGTAAACAGCAGCCTCAAGCTCCGGTTAATCACTTAAAACGTTCCTATGAGTCATAGGGCGTATTTGCCCTATCAACATATAGTGCTTAAGACCCGAACAACAAAGAACTTATTTGATGAACCCATAAGTCACAAAAATAGCGTTTTTTGCTGGATGTACTGATTAAACCATCTCGCGATCCACTCAGCGAGATTTTTGTTACTATTAACAAGATGTTGTTTCTCCTAGCTAGATGAAGAACAACAGTTTTTCCAACTGGCAGGTGATGAGCGACACAAAAAACAACAATTAGCTCATGTCTATATCAAAGCAATGGCCGGCTTAAATAGCTTACAAGCTCAAGCTTTAAAGGGAGGCACATGTTCATCATCAAATATTATCTGCTGGGCGCGCTACTCACGCTTATTACGGCTATTTACATTCCGCAACTGATCATTAGCCTACTGTTATTCTGGGTTTCGCTTTCCTTAGCCTTAGTCAGCATCGCTTACTTATTTGATTTTCCGTCTATTTTTAGGAAGAGCCAAGACGGTAAAATTGTTTGGTGGATCCGCTGGGCTTTTATTCCCTTCTTACTGGGGGCAAAAATCTACAATGCTTGGCAGAGGCGGCACGATAGTGTGCCTCCCATTCAGCAAGTTGGCGAAAATCTTTATCTTTCTCGTCGCCTGTTTCCCAGTGATTTAGAATTTCTCGAAGCTCACGATATCTCCTGCATTGTTGATGTCACGGCGGAGTTCGCTGGGCTAGAGAGCGCCATGACCGACCAACAATTCCACTACCTCTCTATTCCGGTATTGGATCATAAAGCGCCTACTTTACAACGCTTACGCCACGCCATGAATTGGATAGATAGCCAAATCGCTTGTGGCCGTTCGGTGGTAGTACATTGCGCCTTAGGTCGTGGTCGCTCGGTATTTGTGGTGGCGGCTTATTTGTTGAGTAAAGATCCATCGCTGTCGGTGGAATCGGTGATGCAGCAAATCAACAGTGTGCGCAGTACCGCTAGGCTCAACCGCTTGCAGCTCAAAACACTGCAATCGATCCGTGATAAAGAATTACTTACACTGGAAGAGCCCATCTGGATGGTGGTAAACCCTAGCGCCGGTGGAGGGAAATGGCAGCAATATGAACAACAGGTGATTCGCTATCTTACCAAAAAACATCGGCTAAACATTCACCTAACAGACGAGCACACCACCGCAACCAGTCTAGCTCAGCAAGCAAAACAAAGCGGGGCAAAGCAGCTCTTGGTATCTGGTGGCGACGGCACAGTCACAGAAGTCGCAAGCCAACTGGTCGATACCGACATCACACTTGGCATCATCCCCTTGGGCACAGCTAATGCCTTATGTCATGTTTTGTATGGCGTAGGTGTGAAGTTTTCGCCAGTTGAAAAGGCCTGCGAAACCATTCTTGCTGGACATTGCCAACGCATAGACACCGCAGCATGTAATCAACGTTTAACCCTGTTAGTTCTGGGTATTGGCTTTGAGCGGAAGATGATCGAACACGCCGACCGCGCAGATAAAGATACCTTTGGACAGCTAGCGTATTTGGCGGGATTTTTTAATGCCGTCATTTCCGAAGATACGCACAGCCTGCAAGTGAGCATGCCAGAGCACATGGGCAACGAAGCTAAATGGAATGAGAAGACCATAGATGTTCACAGTTTTGTGGTTGCCAACATCGCTCCTTTTAGCACCATGCTAGCCCAAGGCGGTGGCGCCCCGCTGCCAGATGATGGCCAGCTACACATTACCTATCTTGACAGCCTTGAGTCTCTTGGCGGACGACTCGCCGCCTTATCCGATTTAACCTTAACCAGCATAGGTGCTCAGGAGAAATCAAACCGATTTCAATACACCAGCACAACTCAGCTTACCATTACCGCCGATAAGCCCATCGACTACGTAATTGATGGCGAACTCTATTGCGACAGCCGTTTAGAAATAACGCTTTGCCCTCGCTCTTTAAGTGTTTTTGTGCCTGCTTAGCTCAAATAAAGGCAACTCCCACTGCTAGAAACTTAGCCAGCCCTTGCTAAGCTTATCCATCCTTTATTCTCAGCATCATTGCCTAGCGCAAGCAAAATATCCCGACTAGCTAGCAACATGAAATAATTACAAAGAGCCATGGGATCTAGGAAATAATTACCGATAGGTTTAAAGACAAGCTCTAAGGGAAACATATTAATCTTTATAAAACAATTAGTTATGCTGTTGGCACGGTAATCGCTATATCACTATTGAACCTGCGGTAATTTTTTAGTTTGCGCAACTAAGAAATCAACCGTGCTATCAACAATCAACAGCTAACGGAGGCTAGTTATGGCAACGGCTAAAAAAACCACAGAAACACCTCAAGAACAATTAGAAGAAGCCTATCATCTTGCGGGGCAAGCCACTTCAGACGCGGTTGGTGCAGTGAAAGAACAAGCCAAAGAGAAACTGGAAGCGGGTGGAGAGAGCATTCAGCAAGCCACCAAATCAGCAGAAAACATGATAAAAAAGCGCCCACTACTGAGTATTGGCTGTGCCTTTCTTGCCGGTTGGGCGGTATCTAAGCTAATCAAATAGGCTTGTATTTTGCTGCAAGCAGATAGGACACGCGCTATGGACAACTCAAATAATACCGACAAGCAGCACAAGGGCTCGGCGACTGCGGATAGCCGAGCCCAAGAGCAAGCTGATACTCAGCAAATGGAGCAAGCGATTAAGGGCTTACAAGCGCTGTTATTTCAAACCAGCGCTCTCTCTGCATCGCTTAAAACTTGGTCAAACTCTAGCTTAGATTTGTTTCTGCTGGAGATGAAAGTCAACATGGCTGCCGCTCGCCAAATCGTAGTGTGCAGCATCATTTTTACCCTGCTCTCGGTACTGTTTATCTTCAGTTTGTGCTTAGCCGCTGGCCTCGTCACCTTCCATTTTACCGCCCACTTATTGCTAAGTGTGGTCGTATTTATTGGCTGCTTAGGCTTAGCCTTAAGCGCTTTAGCATGGTGGCAACTGCGACTCACTCACTTCCTTGGTTTTAAAAATACCACTAAGCAATTACAAGAGGGATGGTATGCGTTCTCTAATCAAGCTAGACCGAGCCATGCAGATAAAACGCATTGAGGGTAAAGCGGCGCTTGAGCAATGCTTACTGGCTAAGCAAACCCTCAAGTTTAGCTGTAAACGGTATCTGCAAGAGCATCCTTGGACATCTGTTGGAGTGAGCGCCTTACTGGCAATAGCGGTGACTAAACTTGGCAAAGCTTCTCGGGTTAAGTCGTCAATCTCATCTATGCGCTTGCTGTTAAACGGAGCCTTAGATCTCAATAAATGGGATATCAACAAACAGCTCTCTAGAGCTTCAGCATCCCAAGCAACAAGCTCGGCTGCGCTCTCAAGTGAAACTAAGGCAGCTAGTTCTCAGTATTCCGAGTCTTCGGCGCAATAGGAGGAAACGTGAGAGAAGGACTCAAGCTGCCAATCAATAGCGTAATGGCGATGTTTTTGCTGCTATTACTGCTAGTGCCTGCACTGTACTTTGCCAAACCCTTGCTGCTTCCTATTGTGCTTAGCAGCTTCATTGCACTGCTATTTAGCCCGCTAATCAATTATTTCGAAAATAAGGGAGTTCCCCGTAGCGCAATAGTGATTGTGCTTTTAGGGCTGCTGGTGAGTGCTTCCGCCCTAGGCTTAAGCGCCATCTCAGAACCGGCTAAACAGTGGTGGGCAGAGCTTCCCAGCATAGTCAAAAACGTTTCACAGGAAGTCAATGAAGTCACCAAAGCGTCATCGGAACAGATGGACACGCCTCTGGATCTTGGCGAAACAATGAACATCAATGAGATGAGCAATAGTACCGTACTTTCTCTGCTTAAAACTGTTGCTACCACCACACCAAGCATATTAACTCAGGCGATGATAATGCTGTTTATGGTGTACTTCATGCTGAATAATGGGCGCAGCCTGTTTCGCAAATCGGTGTCGCACTTACGGGGTTTCTCCAAACAACGCCAAGCCGTAGAGCTAGTACAGGCTTTACAAAAAGATCTATCGCGTTACATCGCCAGCATTACCTTAGTCAACCTTGGTTTGGGGCTTAGTGTTGGGCTGGTGTTTTTTGCGCTTGGTCTTGAAGATCCATTTTTGTGGGGCGCCTTTGCTGGCGTGATGAACTTTGCTCCCTATTTAGGGCCAGTGATTTCGATGGGCAGTTTCGCTTTTGTCGCCTACCTACAGCATGACTCAGTCAGCTTCATGGTAACCGTGGTATCGGCCTACCTATTGCTCAATTTAATCGAAAGCCAGTTTGTTACACCCACGCTGCTAGGCAAACGCTTTAACCTTAACCCTTTGGTTATCTTCATTTGGCTAGTCTTTTGGGGTTGGCTGTGGGGCGGAATGGGATTATTGATTGGTGTGCCGCTGTTAGTCAGCCTTAATATCTTAATGAGCCGTTTAGTGTTTTGCAGCACCAAGCAGGGCAATGTCAACTAGCAACAAGAGTTAGATAAATCGCTATACTGGTGAAGCCGATACCGGGCGGCAAGTTAACCGCCCTAGTGAGGCACTTAAGCTTGTAATAGCTCTAAAGCGCTAAGTAATTGAGCATTCAGTTCGGTATTAGTTAACTTGCCTTGCTCGCTATCGAAATTGTCGTAAAAGCTCGGTACCGATAGACTTGCTTTAACCGTGCCACCAAAAAACGGCATTGAGCCTTCAGCGGTAGCTAATACACTTTTCGCTCCGCCAGGGCCGGGGGAGGTAGACAATAGAACCAAGGCTTTGTCTTCATAAACTTTTGAGTTAATCCGCGAGGCCCAGTCAAACAAGTTTTTATAGGCCACGGTGTAAGAGCCATTATGTTCGGCGAAGGAAATCAGTAGGCCATCTGCCGATTGGATTTTATCAATAAAGGCTTGAGCCAAGGGCGGCTGACCTAATTGCTGCTCCTTATCTTGGCTAAACAGCGGCAGCTCGTAGTCATTCAAATCCAATATTTCGATTTCACAATCCTTTAGTTGTGAGGCGGCATAAGTCACTAATTGTTTATTGATAGAAACACTACTGCTACTTGCGGCGAAACCAATTATTTTCATGCGCTATTCCTTTTTGATGGTGAGATTGAAGCTTGAGGACGCAATAGTAAGCGCCCTTAACCAAAAGCTAACTTATTAAAAATAAAACGATCTTTCTCTAAGAATGAGTTATTAATCGTAGCCCAAACACACGGTGAGCTAAGCGAAATTAAAGTTACGACCAATTTTTTTGCAAGGGAGCCACTAAACTAGCGGCATCATTTTCACTGAGATATTGCAATATATAACTAGAAAACTTCGCCACCATGGCGTTATCCATGCCTAAAGCATTAAAGGCCTGCTGCACGCTTTCCATATTACTAATGCTATTCAGCAGCGATGAGCTTAACGAGCTACTAGTCGAGCTGGGAATTAAATCAGCCAGTAAAGTGCTTTGCTCGCCGCTAAGTTGCTGATTAGCTAGTGCAACTAAGGCTGCTATACCACCGCTAGCTTGACTATCGGAAACACCTAATTGATTGGTTAAGCTATTTATTAGCTCACTGCTAACACTATTGGCTTGATTCCCCTGAACTCCCAAAGATGAAGCGCTATCGAGCAATGAACCTAAACCTTCAGCTCGGGCGAACGTACTCAACAATAATAAACAAGCTAGGCTTAAATTAACTACGATTTTACTTTGATAACGGCACATAAATGCTCCTTTTAGATTCAACCGAGCAAGGGCTAATTATTGAGCTTAATGTTCATTCTGCGCCCTGTTCCCAAAAATGTGAAGTACGTTTTTTGAGCGCTAAATTGCCAAATTTTCTTTAAATTTAGCGGCTGCTAACTTAACTCTTCCCCAGCTAGTATTAAGCCTACAAGTGATATATCCATTCCCTAAAATGCCCGAAGCGAGTCCTACATGAAGCATGGCAACATTAAGTATTAACCCTTAATTCAATAACTTAAAATCACACCCGGTGGTCAACCATGTCTCAAAGCCACAAGGGAAATACCAGCACTATGATAGTGACTTAAATCAGACCGGCAGCTATCACATAATATTCCCTATTTATTGCCTGATCTTATCGATTCAAGGCAAGGGCTTTGGCAAAAACCCCCGCAGTTCAATGCATTACAACATTAAGAACAAAATGAGGAAATTAATTCAACACATTCACCATTGTATGGAACACTTGCAAGAGGGATACTTTAGTCACACCGAGACAACAACTCGGAACAAACAACCGATTACTTAGAGGAAATGAATATGAAAAACTTAACACTATTAGCCGCCGGCCTACTTGCAACGGCTTCTGTATTTGCTTCTCCACTTACCGTTAGCAGCAGTACCACTGTCGATGCTGGCACCTTCCAAAGCAAAGCAGCAGCCTATGATGCGGGTTTCGCCCTAGCCGATTCGCTACAAGCAATGAACAACGCACAACTAGGTAAACAACTTGACGTAGCGACTTACACACCCGCTAGCAACATCAAAATTGCCGGCCGTCAGGTTCAAGTAGAAGAGATTGCTCACAGCCGTGATGATATTCAATACCGCGCCGTTGTGAACGTGGACTACCGCTTCAAAACCATTGAAAGCAACTAATTTTGAGCCTTATAGCCAACTAAACGATAACTGATTAAAGAGGAATACAACATGAAAAACTTAACTATTCTAGCCGCTGGCCTACTTGCAACTGCTTCTGTATTTGCTTCTCCACTCACCGTTAGCAGCAGCACTACTGTGAATGCGGGTACTTTTGAAAGCAAAACCGCTGCCTACGATGCCGGTTTTAACCTTGCAAACTCTCTACAAGAGATGGAGCGCAGCCAACTTAGCCAACAACTTTCTTTATGGGCTCACACTCCACCCAGCAACATTGAAGTGACCAATCCTGAAGTGAAAGTGGTAGAAGTAGCCAACAGCCCTGAAGACATTCAATACCGCGCAGTTGTGAACGTTGATTACCGCTTTAAAACTATTGAAAGCAACTAAGCTTGAAATAGCTGAGGCAACTCGGCAACACATCAACTAGGTAAGCGTTTAATTAAAGGAATAATTTAAATATGCTTCTCTTCAATGGATGGCAATACTCAAGCTAGCTTGTGGCTAATAGATTTACCGCAAGCTAGCTAAAGCCCGAACTAAGTTAGTTTTAATGCCCAGTAAAACTATTGCTAGATCATTAATCCATCACCTGCAGCCTCTCAATAAATTGTTGGTACTGTTTCTCGGCATTCTTTAGCTGAGATGCGACACTTTCACGCATATCTTCAGTCGCATCATTAGACAAACCTTGATAGCGCAGCTCAGCAATTTGATACTGCTGAAGTAACAACGTTCCATTTATAGTATCCATCCAATTGTTAAAACCAAGGTTTTGAATATCCCAACTGGTATTGTCTATTTCATCAGTGAGTGTTTTAGGGCTTTTTTCTGTCAGTTCTCGAAAACTATTTAGTGCCTCGGTAACATACTCCAAGGTTACGCGGCTCTCTTCAAGAGAAAAACGCTCGCTGTAGTCTTCTGCACCTAAGCCTTCCTCAGCATGAGAAAGCATCGAAAACAGTGCCACGATCGCGACAAATGATTTTAATGTCATTATAAACTCCTACCATCGGGCCTTGTAGCCACGTACATCATAGTGAACGAATGTGTTATATAAGCCTAAACCGCCTTCAGCCATTTTTTTGCAGGCAATTAAGTCAAGTATTTTTGCATGTACATCTTTTGGAGTCATGCCAGAAACAACAATATCTGCAGCCTTAGCCTGCACATGCAAACTGTTTTTCTTGCCACCCACTTTATGGTTATGTTCAGGAGTTCTATAAGCGCTGTTTATTTTTATCGGCTTTCCTAACTCTTTGCGCAATACATCAAGCTCCTTTGCTAATGTCTTAGTATTAGATCTTAGCTCTATCGTGACAAGCAAACTCTTCCCAAGAAAAGTATGTTGAAGCTTTACCAGTTGCAGGTATAGCTAATGCAGTCACAGTCAATGCAGTTAATTTGTCATTAATCTTTCGATGACTTCGCCCATTCACGTCAATTTTCCCGTCGGGACGAACCATACCCACCACTTTCTTTTGAAATACTTTAATCGCCGCAACGGTTTTAGAGTTTTCTGGTTTTGAGCCTAGCTTTCCATCTTCGGCTAACTTTTTAGTCGGGGGAATTAAACCTAGCAATTGATTTAAGGCAGCTTGCACTGCTTTTATGTCTTTGGGGCCTTGTTGATCAATTCAGAGCCAAGAATGCAGTAACCCCAAGGCGTTTTCCTCTTTATTCAGCTAGCTGACGAGCAGGCATACCTAGCCTGCTCATTTTGTTCAACGCGCACACTCCGGCCATGATTTCACCGACTTGGGCGTTGTAACAACGTAGACTCAACTTGTCGCTAAGCAGTTGTTTGAAACGATACATCGCCGTCTCCGATAGTGAACGAAGATGGTAAGCATTGTCCCGTTTCCAGTTTTCCAACTCACCTTACTTCAAGGCTTTTACTGCAACGTTCCGTGGGTGACCCGCTTCCCACATACCTGCATTCTTGCGTGGAGGGATTAGTGCAACAGCCTTCTTACGTTGTACTTCTTGATAGCTCTGCCGTGTGTCATAGGCACCATCAGCGCTTACTGCTTTCACTTTGCGCCGCAGCGGTCTCAACAAGGTGGGTAACACTTCACTATCGTGAACCCAGTCCATCGAGACCTCAGCACTCACTATCTGATGGCTCTGGGCATCTACTGCCATATGCAGTTTTCGCCAGACTCGACGCTTTTCAGCGCCGTGTTTACGCACCTTCCACTCTCCTTCGCCAAACACCTTAAGACCTGTAGCATCGATAACGAGGTGAGCCGCTTGACCTTGGCTAGGTAGGCGATAGTTGACTTCAACAGTCTTTGCTCGCTTGCTTATACAACTGTAATCGGGAGATTTTAAGTCGACCTTGAGCAGGCGAAACAATGAGTTGATGAAGCCTTCAAGAGCACGCAGTGGTAACTTGAATACGCCTTTAATCATCAGCACAGTTGCGATAGCGGTGTCACTGTAAGTATGGCTGCGCCCTCGACGACCACTGCGCTCAGTGTTATTCCATAGTTCTATGGCTTTCTCATCCATCCAGAAGGTCAATGAGCCGCGTTGCTTCAGTGCACTGTTGTACAGCTTCCAGTTGGTGATGTTGCCTTTCGCTTTACCCATGTTTGGTGACCCGACAGATATAGATACTGATCAGATCCGCGACTGCTGAGTTAGTTCAATCTGATTTAGGAAACAACGCCTGTCTTTGGGTGTATTTACGCCCCCTAAACCTACCGATTGGGCGATTTGTAACTTAGCCATTGTGACTCCTTGTACACAGCTAATTGATAAAGAAATTTTTATATAATGTCAGCTACAGCGAACTAGTTTGAATCACGCTTGGAAAAACATACATGGAATTAAAAATCACGGTTCCCTTAATATTTATTCAATAATTTACATTTCTTCTGACATGCAAATATCACCCAACAAACGAATCTTCCCACCCAATACCTGAAACTCATTAATAGAAACCTTTTCTATTTGAATTGCTTCTGATTCACCATAGATACTTTCATACACAGGTATCGGTTTTTCATAGGATTTCAAAAATGTCTGAAAGCCTGCTTTCGTATCACCTTTTTTCTCATCAAACCTAATCACCTTTGGAAGAACTAAATCTGGTATTCCAGTTTCTTTAATAACCCTAGACCTCACAGCCTCCAAAGCTTGAACATCATCGGGAATCGTAAGCTCATTAGGACTCATTTCAGTGATAAACAAATTTGTTGGATCACTACTTTGAATTAAACACAACAACCCATATGTATCTTCATCTGACTCAGCCCAGAATTCAAAATCGTAAAATATCTTAGAATCCAATTTCGACTCGATTTTACGAATCTGACCATCTATAGACCTCATACTCATCATTTCACCAAACTAGGATTAAATAGAATTACATTCAAGCCGCCATCGGCTTGTGCAGCTGGAGCAATAATACCGTTATAACCACTATCTTCAGCATATCGCCCAAGAGGATTAGTAATCTCATATCTCCACTCCTTAGAGCCACCCGTTCTGACCAGTTCTTCCAATGAAACACCTAGTTCAGAACGAATAGATGGATTTGTTAAATCCAATAGCCCATCAACTTTGACATAGTAATAGTTGTTTACAAGCCCTTCTATCGAAGCCCCATTACCAGTAAATTCGGAATTAACTATCCGCTGTGATGACCCCAAATACAAACCACCTTGTCCTTCACCAGTATATCTATGAATAGCTTTTTCAGTATTAAAGACCGGGTGAATCTCAAGAGGATTTCTACCTTCAGGTACAGACCTGTAGAGGCCACCCTCGAATGTCACACCAATTTGCGTCTTCGGATCGCTCTCAATCAATTCACTCGGTCTGCCCTGCGCTTTCCACTCCTCAATACTACCATCACCACCATTGGCCAACCATGTGCGATGTCCCAGCTCATCTTGCTGAGCTTGTTGCTGAATAAAACCAGCTACATCATCTGAACCCGCGCCAACTTCAGCCGAATAAAACAACAGTGCCCATGGGGCTTTGGGTATCAATGAGGCCAGTAAAGACCGTTCCGCAACAGCATAAACCGCTTGGTTAGCGGCTTGCCGCGCAGCGTATTGTCCTAACACTTGCGAGCCTGATGAGGCTAGTGGCTGAGCAGCCGGTGCCAATAGAGGGAGCCCAGCAACCAAAGGGGCACCATCTTCTTTACACAAACCCAATGGGTCTACCCAGTTAGTGGGGCTTGGGGTGTATTGGTAAAGGTTGATGCCACCAAGTAGCTCTATCGGGTCTTGCTGGATGTAGCGCCCTTGCTGCGGGCAGTAATAACGATGAAAGTTATAGTGTAAACCACTCTCTTCATCATGATACTGACCTTGAAAACGCAGCGGGTTGTCTATTTGGTTAACGCTTAGTTTTTCTAGCGCACCATAGGCTTGGTAGTGGGCTTGCCATACGATGTTGCCTTGCTCATCACTTAAACGAATAGGCGTACCGATGTGGTCTAGGTGATAGTGGTAAACCTGCCCTTGTTTAATCATCGCCAGTGGTCGATGGCTATTAGGTTCGTATAGATACCAGGTAAATTGGCCTTGGTAATGCTCACCTATGAGTTGATTACCTTCCCACAGGTAATTGGTTTTCCCTTGGGCGACTACTCACTTAACTCTTAGCTATTCTCTTTACCCAACCTTGGACATCAACTTTGCTAGTACTACTTGTCAGTAATATTAGCGACTAAGGTCACATTCTATTAGGTGTGAACAATCGTAAATTGTTACCAAAAAAATAAATAGCCAAGCTGGTTTGTAACTAACAGCTTTACCGCAAGCTAGCTGAATCAACAACCTATTAAAGGTTCATCTGAAAATGATTAACCAATAACACTAGCTAACAAAAAACTAGGATTTAATTATAATTTTTAGCATATTGATATAACTGGATAATACGCGATTTAACCAACTCAGCCTTATACGCATTTCTTGAAAGATTATAAGAGCTGCCAAAACTGACTCTATTCCAATTCTCATTGACAAATTGCAACTCTGAATCCCTGAATTCAAGCCACTTCAGCTGGGAAACCTTGAGCTGCTGGAAGTTTTCTTCATCCAGAACATTTTTTAATAACGAATAAGCCTTGTTTAATTCTTCATCAAGAAAAGCATGGTACTCTGCATATTCTAAAATAAGGTCTATATTTTTACTATCACTCTCCGACAACGCTAACTCATATTTTTCAGCCACGCTTTCAAACTGCTCTAAATAATTTGGTGCGTCCGGATTATCAATAGAAAACGCATCAAATGAAAACAAGAATACGCAAACAAAAAAAACACCTACGAAACTAAATCTTTTCATATCACCAACCTTTATAAATGTTATTAGAAAACATATTCCACTCAGCGGCCCTACGATTAACAAGCCCTTTGTTGACTTTACCCTGAGACTTATTCCAAGCTTTCCATGCCCCCTCAAGATTGACATAAGAAGTGTTCGCCTTGGGGTCATTAATCAATTTAACAACACTAGATTTCTTAAATCCGTCAATTCCAACATTAAATACAAAAATAACCAACGCATCAAACTGACATTGTGTCACAGAAACTTTGATACAACTTTTTACAACATTAATAAATGGTTTTAAATCATCCCCAAATAAAATGTCAGCTTCAGCTTCTGTGATTCCATTTTGATATCTAGGCGGCCTTGTTGATCAATTCAGTGCAACGAACGCAGTAACCCCAAGGCTTCCACCGGTTTACTCACTTAACTGACGAGCAGGCATACCTAGCCTGCTCATCTTGTTTAACGCACACACTCCTGCCATGATTTCGCCGACTTGGGCGTTGTAGCAACGTAGACTCAACTTGTCGCTAAGCAGTTGTTTGAAGCGATACATTGCCGTCTTTGATAGAGAACGAAGATGGTACGCATTGTCCCGTTTCCAGTTTTCCAATTCGCCTTGTTTTAGCGCTTGCACCACCGCATTCCTCGGGTGTCCCGGCTCCCACAGTCCTGCGTTCTTGCGGGGTGGAATCAGTGCAACGGCCCGCTTACGCTGAACCTCTTGATAGCTCTGTCGTGTGTCATAAGCTCCATCAGCGCTCACTGCTTTCACCTTGCGACGCAGCGGTCGTAATAGTATGGGTAAGACCTCACCATCATGCACTCAGTCCATCGAGACTTCAGCGCTAACGCTCTGGTGGCTCAGGGCATCAACTGCCATATGCAGCTTACGCCAGACTCGCCGCTTTTCAGCGCCATGTTTACGCACTTTCCATTCTCCTTCGCTAAACACCTTCAGACCTGTAGCATCGATAACGAGGTGAGCCGCTGGGCCTTGGCTAGGTAGACGATAGTTGACTTCAACAGTCTTCGCTCGCTTACTGATGCAACTGTAATCAGGTGACTTCAAATCGACCTTGAGCAAGCAAAACAATGAGTTGATGAAGCCTTCAAGGGCACGCAGGGGTAACTTGAATACGCCTTTAATCATCAGGCGCTGTAAAGATAGCCGTATCACTGTAAGTTTGGCTGCGCCCTCGACGACCACTGCGCTCAGTGTTATTCCATAGTTCTATGGCTTTCTCATCCATCTAGAAGGTCAATGAGCCGCGCTGCTTCAGTGCACTGTTGTACTGCTTCCAGTTGGTGATGTTGCCTTTCGCTTTACCCATGCTTGGTGGCCTGACTGCTATCGATACTGATCAGATCCGCGACTGCTGAGTTAGTTCAATCTGATTTAGGAAACAACGCCCTTCCCCCTTACAAATATTTCTGTTTCAATCTTAGTATCTGGATCAATGGTAATAATTCGGTCAACGCTGGGATTATTCATAAGTGCAGGTAGCTCTGCCGTTTCCCAAACATTGCCTTGTCGAAGATTTTGACCAATTACCGAGAGTACTTTTGAAATCAGAACCGCTGCCAACGATGCCGGTTTTCACCCTGCAAACTCTCTATAAGAAATGGAACGAGCCAACAGCCCTGAAGACATTCAATACCGCGCCATAGTGAATCTGGACTACCGCTTCAAAACTATTGAAAGCAACTAGTTTGAAAAGCTGCTGCACCGCAGCCCCTCAAACAAGCTTTTAATCAAAGGGACGATTTATATGAGCTTTAATTCAATGGATATGACCACTCAGCCTAGTGTGCAGCTAGGCTGTTTTAAGCAAACTAAGTATGAATAAGGCAATCGTTATCAAGCCCTTATTCATTTAAACATACCCATTAGTACAACTATGGAGTCTCTTCTGGCGCATAAAGCTCAAACTTTTCACCATTCCAATAGAGATACGTATCTATTCCCGCATCCGTTGGAACAACAACTACCTGCTCAACATTATTGGCCACTGGAATGCTATATTGAATCGCTGAGACATCCCCGGCGAAGATGGTCATGCCTTCTAAGTCGAGTTCTCCACAGGAAGTTAAAACATGACTCCAATCGCTATCGATACGAGAGACAATCACTGAAGTCTGACTAAGACGATGCTCTTTACAACCATAGAGATTTTGCCAAGGGTTATATACTGTTACTGATGATGAAGAGTACGTGTTGTAGACGGCCAGATGGGCAATATACGCGTGCTCATCCCCCAAAAAATAACCTTTTACACTAGCAATTTCCTCGCTAAACAACTTTTCATCAGCTATAGAATTGGAATAACAACCACTGCTAAAAACAATGAATAGTAGAGTCGTTAACCGAACACATAATCTTAAATAACTTTTCATAATGCCGCCTTATCTAAATAAGGAGTTGGATCTAAAAGATCAGATCGTCTTTTATATTCATTACTATTTGGGCTTTTATCACTCAGTGCACCACTCGCTTTCCCACTATACATCTCTAGATGTAACATCGACATAGTTGCTCCACTTTTGAAAGTGAGCAAACCTACATCGGCTATATGTTGGCCTTTCTTTACAGCATCACCAACTTTAATGCCATCTGGAAGTGCTTCATCAACTTCACCATATCTTGCAATAAAACTACCGTGGTCCACTATTAGTTGATAAGTTCCCAAGTAAAACTTTCGGTGAGCCTTAACTACACCATCAGTCATCGCATATATTTCAGTACCGGCATCTGCATATAAATCACAGCCAGCATGTTTTCTCGAACCACTGCTTCGACTAGAACCGAAACTTCTCGGAGCAACTTTATAACTTTGAGTAGGCTTGCTTGCTAAAGGAAATTTTAAGCTGGTTATAACAGGAGAGTTAGCTATGCCTGTAAACAACTTTTCATTAATCTTACGATGACTTCGCCCATTCACGTCAATTTTCCCGTCGGGACGAACCATACCCACCACTTTCTTTTGAAATACTTTAATCGCCGCAACGGTTTTAGAGTTTTCTGGTTTTGAGCCTAGCTTTCCATCTTCGGCTAACTTTTTAGTCGGGGGAATTAAACCTAGCAATTGATTTAAGGCAGCTTGCACTGCTTTTATGTCTTTGGGTGTATTTACGCCCCCTAAACCTACCGATTGGGCGATTTGTAACTTAGCCATTGTGACTCCTTGTACGCAGCTAAATGTATAAATGTCTATTTGAGCTTTCGAGAACTACAAAACTAATGAGGCCCGCTTACTAAGGGGTTAATAAATTAACTCGACCTCAATAAGTTTCAGACTATAGCTCTATATCTTTCTGTTCTCTGGGGTTTGGTTTTGACTCTATAAACATTTTCCATGAAACAAGAGCATTCCTAAGCTGCTGAAGAGTAATATCCTCAAAATAAGTCTCATCATGTAGTGAGTAAATTCGGACACCATCTCGAGTGATTAACGCACCCCAAGATTCTCTATCCCAGCTAGAGGCTACATCCGCATCATTTAAAACTGAGTCTACTCGCGCAATTCCCTCTATTATCCAAGGAAGTGTCTGAAAATAAGGAATGCCTCCATCATCCATTAAAAGGTAAGAAAGGAGGCTTAAACCATCACTATTAACAACTTCAGATTTGCAGCTTGGGAAAATAGTGCTTTCAGCTTCTTCCCATAAATAAGTAACTTTCATGTTTTAACCCTAATATTTTGGATATACCGTAGTCTTTGGTATTAACCATCCCTCGACAACAACACCACTAGGAGTTACACCACTCCATTTGTTTCCAGTAACAACCTTATTTTGGTAAGCTGCGTCCACCTCAACTTTAATTCGATCCGCAGACCATGAGTCTGGAAACATGGTAGATATACCACCATTGTTAGTTTTTCGTAAGAAATGACCTGGACTAGATGGATCTGGAACTTCAATCTGGGCAGTATATACACCTTGAGGATTTGGCTCAGACTGAGTTCCAGGTATCACCCGTACATTACCTGTAGCAATCGAATGACCACCAACCACACTTCCATTTGGCTTGACTTCTCCGCTCAGAATATGACCATCGAAATCAATCGGCGCTTTAACATTACCGACCCCTTGAGCCGCCCTTGCATTTAGATCGGGTTGCTTGTCTTGAACATCTACCACTAATTCAGTGGGCTTCCCCTTAGACTTCCACTCCTCAATACTACCATCACCACCATTAGCCAACCATGTGCGATGTCCCAGCTCATCTTGCTGAGCTTGTTGCTGAATAAAACCAGCAACATCATCTGAGCCCGCGCCAACTTCAGCTGAATAAAACAGCAATGCCCAAGGAGCTTTGGGTATCAATGAGGCCAGTAAAGACCGTTCCGCAACACCATAAACCGCTTGGTTAGCGGCTTGCCGCGTAGCGTATTGTCCTAATACTTGCGAGCCTGTTGAGGCTAGTGGCTGAGCAGCCGGTGCCAATAGAGGGAGTCCAGCAACTAAAGGGGCACCATCTTCTTTACACAAACCCAATGGTTCTACCCAGTTAGTGGGGCTTGGGGTGTATTGGTAAAGGTTGATGCCACCAAGTAGCTCTATCGGGTCTTGCTGAATATAGCGCCCTTGCTGCGGGCAGTAGTAACGGTGATGGTTATAATGCAGGCCGCTTTCATCATCAAAGTATTGGCCTTGAAAACGCAGCGGGTTGTCTATTTGCTTAACGCTTAGTTTTTCTAGCGCACCATAGGCTTGGTAGTGGGCTTGCCATACAATGTTGCCTTGCTCATCACTTAAACGAATAGGCGTACCGATGTGGTCTAGGTGATAGTGGTAAACCTGCCCTTGTTTAATCATCGCCAGTGGTCGATGGCTATTAGGTTCGTATAGATACCAGGTAAATTGGCCTTGGTAATGCTCGCCTATGAGTTGATTACCTTCCCACAGGTAATTGGTTTTCCCTTGGGCGACTACTCACTTAACTCTTAGCTATTCTCGGCGTTGTTTCCTAAATCAGATTGAACTAACTCAGCAGTCGCGGATCTGATCAGTATCTATATCTGTCGGGTCACCAAACATGGGTAAAGCGAAAGGCAACATCACCAACTGGAAGCTGTACAACAGTGCACTGAAGCAACGCGGCTCATTGACCTTCTGGATGGATGAGAAAGCCATAGAACTATGGAATAACACTGAGCGCAGTGGTCGTCGAGGGCGCAGCCATACTTACAGTGACACCGCTATCGCAACTGTGCTGATGATTAAAGGCGTATTCAAGTTACCACTGCGTGCTCTTGAAGGCTTCATCAACTCATTGTTTCGCCTGCTCAAGGTCGACTTAAAATCTCCCGATTACAGTTGTATAAGTAAGCGAGCAAAGACTGTTGAAGTCAACTATCGCCTACCTAGCCAAGGTCAAGCGGCTCACCTCGTTATCGATGCTACAGGTCTTAAGGTGTTTGGCGAAGGAGAGTGGAAGGTGCGTAAACACGGCGCTGAAAAGCGTCGAGTCTGGCGAAAACTGCATATGGCAGTAGATGCCCAGAGCCATCAGATAGTGAGTGCTGAGGTCTCGATGGACTGGGTTCACGATAGTGAAGTGTTACCCACCTTGTTGAGACCGCTGCGGCGCAAAGTGAAAGCAGTAAGCGCTGATGGTGCCTATGACACACGGCAGAGCTATCAAGAAGTACAACGTAAGAAGGCTGTTGCACTAATCCCTCCACGCAAGAATGCAGGACTGTGGGAAGCGGGTCACCCACGGAACGTTGCAGTAAAAGCCTTGAAGCAAGGTGAGTTGGAAAACTGGAAACGGGACAATGCTTACCATCTTCGTTCACTATCGGAGACGGCGATGTATCGTTTCAAACAACTGCTTAGCGACAAGTTAAGTCTACGTTGTTACAACGCCCAAGTCGGTGAAATCATGGCCGGAGTGTGCGCGTTGAACAAAATGAGCAGGCTAGGTATGCCTGCTCGTCAGCTAGCTGAATAAAGAGGAAAACGCCTTGAGGTTACTGCGTTCGTTGCACTGAATTGATCAACAAGGCCTCTTTTTGCTCTAAGTTAACTGCTTAACAATTAGGCCTACTTCGATGTATTTTCAAGACTAGAAAGACCGCTAAAACTTTTTCCTTCACATTCAAAGTATTTTTTTTCTCCGTTCTCTATTACGGTTACACTTAGCTCATCAATGATTTCTCCTAACTCCTCGCTATGGTAATCACTGACAATAACTTTTGTATTCAGAATTTGAAACTCAACGCTATGCTCATCAACCATTGAACGATGATAGCTAGTTTTAAAGAGAGTAACCTGTTGTTTCACTTTACCGAGTTGCTCACCATCAACAATAAATTGTTCGAGATAATAACCTTTACTACTCTCGCATAATTTCATAGTTAAAGGTTTCGGTTGACTTGTAAAGCATCCAAAAACCTCTTTACTACATTCTGCTGCGGCACTACAAGACGCGCTTACAAATGAAAGCCCTAGAACAACCACAACATTTAATATTTTAAATTCATGCATGTTTTTTATAAGCCTTTTCTAACTTCACATCGTATTTATTTACTTGATACTGAGGACCATTGTAACCTTTGGCAAAAGCTGCCCAGTCTTTCGACTGAATATACTGAGTGAGATGGGAGTTCTTCACATATGAAACAAATGCATCAAGTTGCCGGCGTTCAGATCCAAACATTGCCGTAACAAATCGCTCTGCAGAGGGAAACCCTGAAAGTTTAAAATTAAAGCCCATAATCTGAAAACGCCCCCATGAAGCAGACTGAATAGCCGCGTTGGAGTTAAGAGTAATGGCTTTCTCTAACCGTTTGTACTCCGCAGTACCTCCAACGTACAAACTACGATTCCACTTTCTACTTGAAATATCTGGGTGACTAGAATCAAAGACGTGCTTCGTGAGTTTAGAAAAGATATGAGCCTCAAACAATATCTTAGGCTTACCATTACTAAAGAACGCATCACCCGAACTCTCTACCTCGGCAACTGCTTTTATTGCAGCGACTTCACAGCCAAGTTGTGTGGCAACAGCTTCATAATCAGACTCTCGAAGTGGCTCATTACTTCCAATCGGCGGCAACTTGTAGCTTTCTATAACACTAACAGTGAGTTTTTCATTTATCTTACGATGACTTCGCCCATTCACGTCAATTTTTCCGTCGGGACAAAGCATACCCACCACTTTCTTTTGAAATACTTTAATCGCCGCAACGGTTTTAGAATTTTCCGGTTTTGAGCCTAGTTTTCCATCTTCTGCTAACTTTTTAGTCGGGGAGATTAAACCTAGCAATTGATTTAAAGCAGCTTGCACTGCTTTTATGTCTTTGGGTGTATTTACGCCCCTAAACCTACCGATTGGGCGATTTTCAACTTAGCCATTGTGATTCCTTCTACTCAGCTATATTTAAAATTCCTTATGATTATTTTCACTGCTTCCAATTCAGATATTACCTGCGCGTGAAGATAACCATAAGATAACTCTAACTACATTTTCTCTTGTTTATAACAACACTCAACTTTCTCTAAATTTGCATCTAGCAGGTCAAATATTGTTATATCTATAGAATCTATATCACCCATTTCGTCCTGAAGAATATCAAGCTGATCATCATCTATATTGATAAGTAAATCCCAGCCGTCGGTATTCACACCAAATCTCAACAATTTTCTCTCATGATCAAAACTATTATTCCAACAGTCTTCAATTAAATATTGAATACTCAATAAAAAAACACCTTCTTCAGAAAGAAAAGAAACTGGAAGCTCTCCTTCCAACTCAAAGCGATTTAAAAATTCAACCATTGCCTGAGGCTTTTCACCATCAAATTGTTGCTGACTCATTTATTTTTTCTCCGGAATAGGGAATGCTGTGAACATCTTTCCTGTATTAGGATCGAAACGTACCCTCGCAGTATTTGTATAATCTGCGGAATATGGACCTCTATTTTTATGTAAATCACTCTGCGAGTTGAAGTCTTCTTCTGCTAATTCCTCATACTCATCTGGCGAAATCAACTTCATGTCACGGGCTTCTCTAAGCTGAGCTTTAAACAATTGAACGTCATATGGAACCCCTTGCCCTGTGTGAAGAGCCTCCCACAAAGTTTCGGGTCATAACATTCAACTTGGCAAAATTTTCTTAGTACTGTTTTCAACGGCTCTTTAATTTGACTCATGAATATCTCTTAAGACTTTAGATATAAGATCTTTTATTTAACCGGCTTTTCTTGGGTTATAGAGGCCAAGCCTTAAAAGTCATCAGCACAAAGCTGGCGCTTTAGCACCAGATCACTTCGGCCTTGCTATTACTATCTATGGTGCTAACTCGTTGGGGAAAACTCTATTCCAAAGACTCTCCACTACATACGCCTTTGCGTCGGCCTCATCATCTGCCGGATAAACTACATATTCATCATTTTCTAATAGTTCAGACCAAGAAATAGAAGTATCTTGAAAAAGCTGTCTTAACTCCCCTTCAATTTCCATTCTCTGAGATGAGTCACTAAGCACCCTTTCCAATGCTTCTATTTCCTCATTTTCTTCGAGACCGACATCCACTGAAAAAACGGAAATAAGTAAGTTTCTTAAAGTGGAATAGCTTTTCATTTAATTACCTCGTAGGGAATATAGTTATGGTTTCCCATACTTGTTTAGCCTCATTAAAATAAATAAGCCAACCAAATAAATTTAATTACCAGTTCTTTGCACTTAAATATTTATCAGGAATCCTTAACCTAACCTCTTCATCAAGCATCTTTGGCACTAATTCCAAATTTTTCTCAGTCAGTTCCAGCTTAAAAAGCTTAAACAAAAAACCTGACTGGACAATTGAAAAAAACATCATTCCTTTCTCAATAGTAGCTCTAACAACGAAGTAGTTATAGAGTGACATTTCAATATTAAGCTGGAGAATTGGCATATCGGAAGAATCAGTAACAACAAAGTCCCTTACAGCCTCTTTAAAATAACTATCAATTTTTCCTATTAGTTCATCTTCAACGACTTCACTTCGCATACCAAACTCCTTTAATTTCTTTCAATCGTTTAAAACTATGAGTGTTTTGCAAATATTCCCACTCCTGTTCGAGAAATCCTCCTTCAGTTCGAGGATCGTGAGTAAATTTAATTTGCTTCCCGGAACTTACCGCATAATCTAATATTGGGATATTAAAAGCCTCAAACATATCATCTGGAGACATATTATATTCGGACACAATAGAGTCCCATTCAGCTCCAAGGTCAAAGTAAGTAGCATTTTCTGTTCTAGCAATGACCACATATGAATCAGGCCCAGGAGTACTCCAATCCTTAACGCCATTTCTAACTGTTGGGCGATACTTGCCTAAAACTAAGGTTTCAGAATCGATGTTATGCACTGATCTAGATCTGATATCAAAATAATCTTTCTTAGGTATCTTACAGAAAACATCTTTTAACTTGCTTGGAGCACTATCAACTAACTCACTCGGTCTGCCCTGCGCTCTCCACTCCTCAATACTACCATCACCACCATTAGCCAACCACGTACGATGTCCCAGCTCATCTTGCTGAGCTTGTTGCTGAATAAAACCAGCTACATCATCTGAACCCGCGCCAACTTCAGCCGAATAAAACAACAGTGCCCATGGGGCTTTGGGTATCAATGAGGCCAGTAAAGACCGTTCCGCAACAGCATAAACCGCTTGGTTAGCGGCTTGCCGCGCAGCGTATTGTCCTAACACTTGCGAGCCTGATGAGGCTAGTGGCTGAGCAGCCGGTGCCAATAGAGGGAGCCCAGCAACCAAAGGGGCACCATCTTCTTTACACAAACCCAATGGGTCTACCCAGTTAGTGGGGCTTGGGGTGTATTGGTAAAGGTTGATGCCACCAAGTAGCTCTATCGGGTCTTGCTGGATGTAGCGCCCTTGCTGCGGGCAGTAATAACGATGAAAGTTATAGTGTAAACCACTCTCTTCATCATGATACTGACCTTGAAAACGCAGCGGGTTGTCTATTTGGTTAACGCTTAGTTTTTCTAGCGCACCATAGGCTTGGTAGTGGGCTTGCCATACGATGTTGCCTTGCTCATCACTTAAACGAATAGGCGTACCGATGTGGTCTAGGTGATAGTGGTAAACCTGCCCTTGTTTAATCATCGCCAGTGGTCGATGGCTATTAGGTTCGTATAGATACCAGGTAAATTGGCCTTGGTAATGCTCACCTATAAGTTGATTACCTTCCCACAGGTAATCGGTTTGCCCTTTAGCAGTAAGTTTGCTGCTGCGGCGGCCCAGTGCATCGTAGTGATAGACCGTGTTGTTGCTGCCTTGACTGAGTCTAACCAGTTGGTTTAGACCATTAAATACCCGTTGCTGACGGACCTTGCGTTGGCTGGCCAGCACTTGATTGCCGTAGCGGTCGTAACGATAGCTTCGCTCATCAAGGCTTAACAGTTTATCGCCAACTAGCTCGCCTTGTTTGGGGTTAGCAAAGCTATCTAAGTCGAATTTTTGGTTAGCGCAACTATGGCTAGTGGCTTTGCTTAGTTGGTTAAGTTTATCGTAACTATAGGTATTGTCGCCCAGTTCACTATCACTTACCCCGAGTAACTGATCGCCCGCGTCAAAACGGTAATGGCTCACAACAGTGACGACATTCAATATCACCCATGAGCATTAATTGCATCCCACACAGGTATTTGGATATCGCTGGCAATAACTTTCGTATTCAGAATTTGAAACTCAAGACCTTGAATAAGATAGCCATGCGCTTCAAAGAGAAGTGATGCTGGCGCTTAAATATTAACTGAAAGCGGCTCACTTTTGATTCTTCGCGAAGTAGGTAGCCGCCTTTTTAGAATGGTGAGGTCCTCTGCTTGCTCTGCGAGTTGGCGTTTGGATTTTGATGTCATTGTTCACCTCGTTAAACGATTTTACTCGCTTAGCGTGGTGTCCAAAACTACCAGAGCGGATCACAACACTTGCCTGAATGAATCTTTCCGTGATTAATCGATTACCCTAACACTCAGTAATTTAAGTTTGTTAGCTAATTGATCGGCAAAAGGCTTTAGTGAATGCGCCTCGTTAATCATCTCCATCGACTGAATAAGCTCTAATCGAGTTTCTTCTAACGCTTCTTCTTCGCCACCACTAAAATCAGTCAACAACGAGCTTTGTAGCTCTTCGAGCCACTTTTGATACTCTTCAGGATACTGACTCAATATCGAAAGCATAATGTTAGGTTGCTTAATCAGTAAACTGGCGATCAACGGGGATACTTCTCCCGCGGTTGCACCGTCACGCTTTAACCAAATCAACCCTAATGTATTCGCTATAGGTACAATCGTTTTAAAATTGCTGGATTTTATATCTTGCTTAAGTTCAAAGTAATTTCTATTTAACCAATTTAAGTTAATATCATTGACAGTAGTTGTGGCGAACACCTGTAATGAAGTAACTAAAAGTACCAGTGCCATTAGACTTTTTTTAGTCATTATTTAGGTCCTCTGAATTAATAATCTCAACTGATGTATCACTGGCTGCAGCAATATACTCAAAAATTTCTTTAGTGGCAGTTCGGCTATTTCCAACATGATACTCACCATTACTAGACTTACCGCTAGTTTTTCCGGGCATCAAGCAACCTAAGGTATCCTGATGATAGTTTCCCGCGTGTATCAAAATGTTTGTTCTACCCGGCACATTAAGTAACTGATAAACATTCTTATATTTCGGAGAGCTATAAGGTTTTAACTTATAGGTACCAGTACTTATTCGATGATCTGACCCTTCTTGCTGAGAATCTGGACCTCCGGGCTCTAGCACGTACCAACTTTTCGCTACTCCATCTATTTTTAAAGAACCCAATGTTGACTTAGTTCCTTGCTTAAGCCGTTTAACCTTTATTTTCAAGTTAGCTTTAGCAGTATGAACAGCTAGCTTCTCATTGAACTTACGATGACTTCGCCCATTCACGTCAATTTTCCCGTCGGGACGAACCATACCCACCACTTTTTTTTGAAATACTTTAATCGCCGCAACGGTTTTAGAATTTTCCGGCTTTGAGCCTAGTTTTCCATCTTCTGCTAACTTTTTAGTCGGGGAGATTAAACCTAGCAATTGATTTAAAGCAGCTTGCACTGCTTTTATGTCTTTGGGTGTATTTACGCCCCCTAAACCTACCGATTGGGCGATTTGTAACTTAGCTATTGTACTTCCTTTCACTGTTCACTAATTAAATATCATTTACATCAAGCATCACTTTCTTTTCTGATAGGCCAGCAAGAATCACAAGGTGCTCGACAGCGGACACTTTTTGCAAATTTTCTAATTTAGCTTGCCCACCTAAAGCGAGAGCGGGAACAAAACCGTACATAGTGTCATGTTCGAGCTCGCCTAATTGGTTGAGTGCCTTTTCAAATAAAGGCTTTTCATCTTCAAAATCTAAATGTTCTTTAGTCTTAACCGAAAAGAACATCTGCGTTAACCGGTCTTCACCACATTCTTCAAACTGCGCCATATTAAAATTAGGATTTAGCCAAGCATAATTCGGTGTAATACTTAGAGAGTCGCCAGTATTTGTACCCCACAAAAACAATTCAACAAAGGCACTTCTAGCGATAACATAATAGGCGTCTTTTTCCATAAACTCGGTATCGCCTATCCAAGCCTCTAGTGCTGGCTCCCAGTCGTCAGGATTAACCGTCCAAAACAAACCATTCTCGTAGCTGCTCCACCCATACTCCTGCCAATATTCTAGTAACTTATCAGGTAGCTTACCTTTAATTCTATTGATGGTTTCAGCCGGTACGGCTTTAGATGATTTAGCAGGGCCAAACTTTTTATAGTTATAAAAATTATCAAAAAACTTATCCATCATATTCTCCCTACTTGCATCGCGATAAGGCTACATTCATTGAGGTGCTACTTCTTTCATTTGCGGGAACGTTATTGGCTGCCGCATCGAGCTTGTCGATACGATGCCGCCATTGGGAACCAATTGAAGAATTCACGCCTCTATCACCAAGAACTTCCACCATATCTTTGCCGCCAGCGATCATATCCAAGGAAGTGTCTGAAAATAAGGAATGCCTCCATCATCCATTAGAAGACAAGCAAGGAGGCTTAAACCATCACTATTAACAACTTCAGATTTGAAGTTTGGAAAAATAGCGCTTTCAGCTTCGACAGCTCTAGAATTACACAAACCATTAATGGCACCGTCTAATATCAACTATCTGGAACTACTCAACTTCTAAGGTATGCCCGCCTTTAGCAAAGTCTTGTCGAATATCTTCGATAACTTCATTAATCTCTTCCGTGGTTAGTTTCACCGATTCATTCGGAGAGTCCCATGCCTTGATCTCTCTTTCAAATATGGCAAAACCCATTTTGTCATTTGGGGGAAAGAACATTTCCCCTGGCACTGTTACGACCCGCCCTCGGATTTCAACCTTTATGTGGCTTCTTGATACGTCCAAAATCATTATTTACCCCTTACAAATATTTCTGTTTCAATCTTAGTAACTGGATCAATGGTAACAATTCGGTCAACGTTGGGATGATTCATAAGTGCAGGTAGCTCTGCAGTTTCCCAAACATTGCCTTGTCGAAGATTTTGACCAATTACCGCTCGCACCGTACCTTTAGCACCAGTTGCGTCAGGGTGAGATCGTGAACGTTTTTTGAACGACAGGCGTTCAATTAACACGCTACATTCGCGTGCAAAATGTGCAAGCTAACAGCACAAATTTGGAAAATCGACTATTAGAAGCCTAATGTTCGCAAAGTGAGCATTCACGCTCTCACCCTGTTAGTTATCCACGGGGGTCCACTATCCGGTAAAAACTTCATAATCTTGCCCTTAATGCCATCGAACTTGTTTGGAAAATTTAATGATTAAATATTCCATAATTACTAACGTGATAATAAATTCTTTCTAACACGTCATCTAAGGTTTCGCCTTCTAACTGCCTATCTTCAATAACCCTAAAATCCATCAATAAATGCTGTTTTACATTTTTCATACCTTTAGGATCTTTAGACTTAAGGATATTTTTCACCTTTTGGACTGACTTATAACTTTGCTTCGTATCTTCTCCAAGTTGATCGAGAGTGAAAATTAGCTCATCGACCATATTCAATAGCTGAAAAATCAAATCATCGTCATTCGTTAAATGTGCCATTATTAATTATCTCTTGTCATTTGGCCTGGAAATGCAGCCTTGAACTCATCGAAGGTATAAACAATTCCTGTTTTCCCATCTCTTACAAATTTCACCCAATCAGTTGACCAGTTTCTAGGTAAAAGAACCTGATCAGCGCCGCCTCGAAACTTTGGAGTCAAACTGTTCGGAGGTTGCTGTCCTACAGATCCGATATTCAATTTATGACCTTCAGGAATAACTAACTCAGCTTCGAATCGACTGTTACTCCATGCAGGATAAATAGCTGTTTCTTGTATAGCTATGGAGTCTCTTCTGGCACATAAAGCTCAAGCTTTTCACCATTCCAATAGAGATAGGTATCTATTCCCGCGTCCGTTGGAAAAACAATTACCTGCTCAACTTTATTGACCGCTTCACCAGCAAACATACTGCTTGGCACAACAGACCATCACATTGATTCCTTGTAGTATTGCTCGACTTCAAACACTGCGTCTAAAAACTCGTCATCTTCCGTCCACTCACCAATGCTCTTAACTAACCCCAAACCTGTGCCTTCTGGAACTTCACCATTAGATATCCTAGGTAGCTTTCCTGAAGACGCTAGGTTGCTATAGTTTTGAAGCCTCTTAATAGTCGCGTCTACACGCTCTACAGTCGCACCTTTAACTTTCAAGCTCCTAGCAATTAAGATTGCTGACTCGATAAGATCTATAAAATTTTGATTCGTTTGATCAGTAGTACTCATTATTTCAACCTTTTGGATTCGATAATCCAGCTCGTATCGAACTCTTTAAATCGATACTGAATCGCATTGCCTTTAAACAATTCACCCGTTTCGCTTAACTGAGGTGACGCATGTCCTTTATAAGCAGTAACATTCGTTCCTTTCGGAATTTTAATGGCCTTGTTGATCAATTCAGAGCCAAGAATGCAGTAACCCCAAGGCGCTTTCCTCTTTATTCAGCTAGCTGACGAGCAGGCATACCTAGCCTGCTCATTTTGTTCAACGCGCACACTCCGGCCATGATTTCGCCGACTTGGGCGTTGTAACAACGTAGACTCAACTTGTCGCTAAGCAGTTGTTTGAAACGATACATCGCCGTCTCCGATAGTGAACGAAGATGGTAAGCATTGTCCCGTTTCCAGTTTTCCAACTCACCTTGCTTCAAGGCTTTTACTACAACGTTCCGTGGGTGATCCGCTTCCCACATACCTGCATTCTTGCGTGGAGGGATTAGTGCAACAGCCTTCTTACGTTGTACTTCTTGATAGCTCTGCCGTGTGTCATAGGCACCATCAGCGCTTACTGCTTTCACTTTGCGCCGCAGCGGTCTCAACAAGGTGGGTAACACTTCACTATCGTGAACCCAGTCCATCGAGACCTCAGCACTCACTATCTGATGGCTCTGGGCATCTACTGCCATATGCAGTTTTCGCCAGACTCGACGCTTTTCAGCGCCGTGTTTACGCACCTTCCACTCTCCTTCGCCAAACACCTTAAGACCTGTAGCATCGATAACGAGGTGAGCCACTTGACCTTGGCTAGGTAGGCGATAGTTGACTTCAACAGTCTTTGCTCGCTTGCTTATACAACTGTAATCGGGAGATTTTAAGTCGACCTTGAGCAGGCGAAACAATGAGTTGATGAAGCCTTCAAGAGCGCGCAGTGGTAACTTGAATACGCCTTTAATCATCAGCGCAGTTGCGATAGCGGTGTCACTGTAAGTTTGGCTGCGCCCTCGACGACCACTACGCTCAGTGTTATTCCATAGTTCTATGGCTTTCTCATCCATCCAGAAGGTCAATGAGCCGCGTTGCTTCAGTGCACTGTTGTACAGCTTCCAGTTGGTGATGTTGCCTTTCGCTTTACCCATGTTTGGTGACCCGACAGATATAGATACAGATCAGATCCGCGACTGCTGAGTTAGTTCAATCTGATTTAGGAAACAACGCCAATTTTAATTACTGATACTGTATCTCTAACTCCCCAATCATGAGGTAATGCCAAACCTTGATGGACATCATCAATCGTAGACATAGCATTAGCTTGATCTGTCGTAGTCCACCATTTTGCAGAACGACCTTCACCTAACGGCGTATCCGCATGATATGAAACCAGAACAAGATCATTGTCCAAAGGACCATCAATTAACACGTAACCCGACTTGAAGTTCAAAAGATCTCGTTCAAAGCCTTTTGAATAATCGACCCGTGTTGCTATATCAACCTTGGCTAAAACACTTGCCATCAACTCGCTAGGTCTGCCCTGCGCTCTCCACTCCTCAATACTACCATCACCACCATTAGCCAACCACGTACGATGTCCCAGCTCATCTTGCTGAGCTTGTTGCTGAATAAAACCAGCTACATCATCTGAACCCGCGCCAACTTCAGCCGAATAAAACAACAGTGCCCATGGGGCTTTGGGTATCAATGAGGCCAGTAAAGACCGTTCCGCAACAGCATAAACCGCTTGGTTAGCGGCTTGCCGCGCAGCGTATTGTCCTAACACTTGCGAGCCTGATGAGGCTAGTGGCTGAGCAGCCGGTGCCAATAGAGGGAGCCCAGCAACCAAAGGGGCACCATCTTCTTTACACAAACCCAATGGGTCTACCCAGTTAGTGGGGCTTGGGGTGTATTGGTAAAGGTTGATGCCACCAAGTAGCTCTATCGGGTCTTGCTGGATGTAGCGCCCTTGCTGCGGGCAGTAATAACGATGAAAGTTATAGTGTAAACCACTCTCTTCATCATGATACTGACCTTGAAAACGCAGCGGGTTGTCTATTTGGTTAACGCTTAGTTTTTCTAGCGCACCATAGGCTTGGTAGTGGGCTTGCCATACGATGTTGCCTTGCTCATCACTTAAACGAATAGGCGTACCGATGTGGTCTAGGTGATAGTGGTAAACCTGCCCTTGTTTAATCATCGCCAGTGGTCGATGGCTATTAGGTTCGTATAGATACCAGGTAAATTGGCCTTGGTAATGCTCACCTATAAGTTGATTACCTTCCCACAGGTAATCGGTTTGCCCTTTAGCAGTAAGTTTGCTGCTGCGGCGGCCCAGTGCATCGTAGTGATAGACCGTGTTGTTGCTGCCTTGACTGAGTCTAACCAGTTGGTTTAGACCATTAAATACCCGTTGCTGACGGACCTTGCGTTGGCTGGCCAGCACTTGATTGCCGTAGCGGTCGTAACGATAGCTTCGCTCATCAAGGCTTAACAGTTTATCGCCAACTAGCTCGCCTTGTTTGGGGTTAGCAAAGCTATCTAAGTCGAATTTTTGGTTAGCGCAACTATGGCTAGTGGCTTTGCTTAGTTGGTTAAGTTTATCGTAACTATAGGTATTGTCGCCCAGTTCACTATCACTTACCCCGAGTAACTGATCGCCCGCGTCAAAACGGTAATGGCTCACAACAGTGACGACATTCAATATCACCCATGAGCATTAATTGCATCCCACACAGGTATTTGGATATCGCTGGCAATAACTTTCGTATTCAGAATTTGAAACTCAAGACCTTGAATAAGATAGCCATGCGCTTCAAAGAGAAGTGATGCTGGCGCTTAAATATTAACTGAAAGCGGCTCACTTTTGATTCTTCGCGAAGTAGGTAGCCGCCTTTTTAGAATGGTGAGGTCCTCTGCTTGCTCTGCGAGTTGGCGTTTGGATTTTGATGTCATTGTTCACCTCGTTAAACGATTTTACTCGCTTAGCGTGGTGTCCAAAACTACCAGAGCGGATCACAACACTTGCCTGAATGAATCTTTCCGTGATTAATCGATTACCCTAACACTCAGTAATTTAAGTTTGTTAGCTAATTGATCGGCAAAAGGCTTTAGTGAATGCGCCTCGTTAATCATCTCCATCGACTGAATAAGCTCTAATCGAGTTTCTTCTAACGCTTCTTCTTCGCCACCACTAAAATCAGTCAACAACGAGCTTTGTAGCTCTTCGAGCCACTTTTGATACTCTTCAGGATACTGACTCAATATCGAAAGCATAATGTTAGGTTGCTTAATCAGTAAACTGGCGATCAACGGGGATACTTCTCCCGCGGTTGCACCGTCACGCTTTAACCAAATCAACCCTAATGTATTCGCTATAGGTACAATCGTTTTAAAATTGCTGGATTTTATATCTTGCTTAAGTTCAAAGTAATTTCTATTTAACCAATTTAAGTTAATATCATTGACAGTAGTTGTGGCGAACACCTGTAATGAAGTAACTAAAAGTACCAGTGCCATTAGACTTTTTTTAGTCATTATTTAGGTCCTCTGAATTAATAATCTCAACTGATGTATCACTGGCTGCAGCAATATACTCAAAAATTTCTTTAGTGGCAGTTCGGCTATTTCCAACATGATACTCACCATTACTAGACTTACCGCTAGTTTTTCCGGGCATCAAGCAACCTAAGGTATCCTGATGATAGTTTCCCGCGTGTATCAAAATGTTTGTTCTACCCGGCACATTAAGTAACTGATAAACATTCTTATATTTCGGAGAGCTATAAGGTTTTAACTTATAGGTACCAGTACTTATTCGATGATCTGACCCTTCTTGCTGAGAATCTGGACCTCCGGGCTCTAGCACGTACCAACTTTTCGCTACTCCATCTATTTTTAAAGAACCCAATGTTGACTTAGTTCCTTGCTTAAGCCGTTTAACCTTTATTTTCAAGTTAGCTTTAGCAGTATGAACAGCTAGCTTCTCATTGAACTTACGATGACTTCGCCCATTCACGTCAATTTTCCCGTCGGGACGAACCATACCCACCACTTTTTTTTGAAATACTTTAATCGCCGCAACGGTTTTAGAATTTTCCGGCTTTGAGCCTAGTTTTCCATCTTCTGCTAACTTTTTAGTCGGGGGAATTAAACCTAGCAATTGATTTAAAGCAGCTTGCACTGCTTTTATGTCTTTAGGTGTATTTACGCCCCCTAAACCTACCGATTGGGCGATTTGTAACTTAGCTATTGTACTTCCTTTCACTGTTCACTAATTAAATATCATTTACATCAAGCATCACTTTCTTTTCTGATAGGCCAGCAAGAATCACAAGGTGCTCGACAGCGGACACTTTTTGCAAATTTTCTAATTTAGCTTGCCCACCTAAAGCGAGAGCGGGAACAAAACCGTACATAGTGTCATGCCCTAATTCACCTAGAACCTCTAATGCCTTATCAAACATTGGCTCTTCGTTATCATCTTCTATATCAAATTCATCCTTAGATGAGGATGAAAAAAACAACTGAAGCTCTAAATCTTCTTTATCTCTTTCGTATGAGTTCGTAAAGCTAGGAAAAATCTGCCCATAAATAGGAGTTATTGATAGAGAGTGCCCTGTATTTTCGCCCCAGAAAAGCAATTCTCCAAACGCACTTCTAGCGATCACATGGTAAGCATCTTTTTCCATAAATTCTGTTTTACCAATCCAAGCTTCTAGTGCAGGTTCCCACTCTTCTGGGTTAACAGTCCAAAAGAGTCCTTTGGCATAACTACACCAACCATATCTCTGCCAATATTCCAGAAGTTTATCGGGCAATTTCCCTTTAAATTTTTTTATCGTTTCTATTGGTACATGTTGTGACTTTTCGGCTGGACCAAATTCTTCAAAGTCATAAAAATTACTAAAATATTTATCCATTCATCACCTATTTACAGCGAGATAACGCAACATTCATACTCGTTGCCCCTCTTTCGTTAACGGGAACCGCTTCAGCTGCGTTGTCAAGTTTATCTATCCGATGTCGCCACTGCGAACCTATGGAAGAATTCACGCCCCTGTCACCAAGAACTTCCACCATATCTTTGCCGCCAGCGATCATATCAGGGTTATGTAAAGCTGCTAGCGTAGCCATTTCTGTTGAAGTTTTATTTTCAGCATAAGCTTTGGCCGCCTCACCCATTAAACCAATTTTTTGAGCTTGCTTTTTGTACTCTCGAATTAGCTTGATTTTAAGCTTTTTCCTAGCCGTCCTCTGCGCTTTCCCATCACCACGGCCGATATCCTTATACTTTGCCCTACCATCCAGATATTCTTGAACAGTCATATCGTTAAGGCCATCTTGCTGGCCTTGTAACTGCCGATCAAACTCTGGAAATTTATCTGAGGTGATGGCGTCTCCGGCCTTGAAACAATCTACTTCGAACTTATCCATCAAAGTGGGTCGCCCCTGTGAACGCCACTCACCAATGTCACCGTTGCCACCATTAGCCAACCAAGCACGATACCCAAGCTCATCTTGCTGAGCTTGTTGCTGAATAAAACCAGCTACATCATCTGAACCCGCTTTCCTACCATTAATTGGTGAGCATTATACTCACCCGCTGCCGCTTTTTGGTGATTGAGTGAACTAAACTCATTTGCAAATGACTCTGGTGAGCGGCTATCGGCTGGCCGATGAGCGATGTCTCTTGGTCGTCTAGCCTTTCTTGTTTTACTTGTTATTTTCGCAGCATCACCACCAGTATCAACGGCTTTAGCCGCTTTGCGCAACTTAGCGGCCTTACCGCCGGGTACGACATCTAAAGCACTGATCGGCATCACTGCCGCTAAACTCGCATAAGCAAGGCCAGTCGCTACTCTACCAAAGCTACCCTCAGGATATTGAGCGCCATGTTCAACGGCAACATCTAGTGCGTCATCTAATGCTTCATTTAGAGCATCTATTTCTAGCGCATCTAAGCCATCAAGTATTGCCTGCCCTGCTTTCGCTAAAGGACTTTCGCCGGGAGCGTAGCGCTTACTGGGTTGTCGCACCCGGCCAACTCTTTTGCCATCCTCTTTACACAAACCCAAAGGGTCTACCCAGTTAGTCGGGCTTGGCGTGTATTGGTAGAGGTTTAAGCCACCGAGTAGTTCAATCGGGTCTTGCTGGATGTAGCGCCCTTGCTGTGGGCAGTAGTAACGGTGATGGTTATAATGCAGACCGCTTTCATCATCAAAGTATTGGCCTTGAAAACGCAGCGGGTTGTCTATTTGCTTAACGCTTAGTTGCTCTATTGCGCCGTAGGCCTGATAGTGGGCTTGCTATACGATGTTACCTTGCTCATCACTTAAACGAATTGGCGTGCCAATATGGTCTAAATGGTAGTGGTAAACCTGCCCTTGTTTAATCATGACCAGTGGGCGGTGACTATTAGGCTCGTACACATACCAGGTAAATTGCCCTTGGGCCGTGATTTTACGGCTACTGCGGCCTTCTTCCCACGCGCGTTGTAGCGATATTCGGTCACAGCCCCTGCTCCGGGCTGTGCTCTGCCACCAGGCGTCCGCCCTCATCATAGTCCCAGCGCCACTGCCTGCTGCGCTTTTCAGTCAGCTTGCCGTTATAATTCGGTTGGGTGTCTCGTTAGGCAGTATAGGCTCAAACATCGATGGCGAACAACTGAGTTAACAGAAGAATACGCTGCTCTACCCACTCTATGCGATGCACATAGCTATGCCCGGAGTGAGGGGCTTTGCCACAAAGAAACCCACGCCGAACACAGCGGGAGACACAGTGGATAGTGCGGTGTATCTTGGAGACTGACCTGTGATTGACGTGAACGCGGCACAAACAAGCACCCTGTATATTTGGATATGAATATAAGCATTGTTGCTTATGCCTACTTTTACCAATTAGGGTGGGTGTCTAGGTTATCTTCTTAACAGTTCGCTAAAATAACTTTCATCACGGCTGTTAATCTTGGATGTCCTCTTCAGGGCGTATTGTTAGGCATTATGGCTGTGCTTTTTCGCTTACTAACATTAGTATTTTAGCCTGCCAGCTATCTCATTTGCATCAACAAGCAGCTCTGCAAAAAACCTATCCGTTTCACTAAATTCCCTAACAGCATAAACACCAAGGATAATCTTAGATAGTCTACTTTTATCAATCTCAGAACCGTCCAAAAGAGATCTCAAGTAGAGTAATTGCTGTTCTATAGAATTCAAGAGCTCATAACTAGGGCATTTGGCTATACGCTCTCTACATTCAGAAAGCGCTTCATCAATAACTTCTATGTCTTTTTGTACACTCATTTTCATACCTATCTTACTGCAACTTGAACGGATTTTTCTCAATCGTAAATAACTGAGTCCCTCCACCACATGCTTTATATGGCTGAGTACTCACAGACCAATCATCAATAATATCTCTGGCTGTAGATCTCAAGACTCGCACATCTTGATTAACACGATATTGTCCTTGAACTTTATCAATCAACTGACCCGTATCACGATGAATAGCTTGAGGGTTAATACCTAACTGACCAGGTAAAGTTGATTGGTTAGGTGTATAATAATTTCCTTGCGGAGCACCAGGAATCTGCCATTGAAAGACGTCTTCTCCAACGTTTAAAGTATCTACATAAACCGGCTTAGTAAAATCAATTCCATCTACGTGAGAGTCTACCCATTTACCTTCCCAACCTTGTTCCAAATAAAACTGCCTAGCTGTTTCTTTTCGTGTATATATCGAGAAATTTTCTGTTGGGCGAGCATTTCTACTTGCTTCAATATTGGCCAGTACTCGCTCACGTACAGATGAGACAAAACCGTCTGGGAGTTTACCATCTTTCAGTTCATCACTCAGCTCAAATTCGTCTGCTAAGCCAGCTTCCTTAGTAACATTCACCACCAACTCAGAGGGCTTACCACGAGACTTCCACTCCTCAATACTACCATCACCACCATTAGCCAACCACGTACGATGTCCCAGCTCATCTTGCTGAGCTTGTTGCTGAATAAAACCAGCAACATCATCTGAGCCCGCGCCAACTTCAGCTGAATAAAACAACAGTGCCCAAGGAGCTTTGGGTATCAATGAGGCCAGTAAAGACCGTTCCGCAACAGCATAAACCGCTTGGTTAGCGGCTTGCCGCGTAGCGTATTGTCCTAATACTTGCGAGCCTGTTGAGGCTAGTGGCTGAGCAGCCGGTGCCAATAGAGGGAGCCCGGCAAGTAAATGGGCACCATCTTCTTTACACAAACCCAGTGGGTCTACCCAGTTAGTGGGGCTTGAGGTGTATTGGTAAAGGTTGATGCCACCAAGTAGCTCTATCGGGTCTTGCTGAATATAGCGCCCTTGCTGCGGGCAGTAGTAACGGTGATGGTTATAATGCAGGCCGCTTTCATCATCAAAGTATTGGCCTTGAAAACGCAGCGGGTTGTCTATTTGGTTAACGCTTAGTTTTTCTAGCGCACCATAGGCTTGGTAGTGGGCTTGCCATACGATGTTGCCTTGCTCATCACTTAAACGAATAGGCGTACCGATGTGGTCTAGGTGATAGTGGTAAACCTGCCCTTGTTTAATCATCGCCAGTGGTCGATGGCTATTAGGTTCGTATAGATACCAGGTAAATTGGCCTTGGTAATGCTCACCTATAAGTTGATTACCTTCCCACAGGTAATCGGTTTGCCCTTTAGCAGTAAGTTTGCTGCTGCGGCGGCCCAGTGCATCGTAGTGATAGACCGTGTTGTTGCTGCCTTGACTGAGTCTAACCAGTTGGTTTAAGCCATTAAATACCCGTTGCTGACGGAGCTTGCGTTGACTGGCCAGCACCTGATTGCCGTAGCGGTCGTAACGATAGCTTCGCTCATCAAGGCTTAACAGTTTATCGCCAACTAGCTCGCCTTGTTTGGGGTTAGCAAAACTATCTAAGTCGAATTTTTGGTTAGCGCAACTATGGCTAGTGGCTTTGCTGAGTTGGTTAAGTTTATCGTAACTATAGGTATTGTCGCCCAGTTCACTGTCACTTACCCCGAGTAACTGATCGCCCGCATCAAAACGGTAATGACGCTCAATGTTGCGGGCAGCTTGTGAACTTTTCTGCAATTGCCAGTGCTGGCTTTGCAAGCGACCTTGTGTATCGTAATGAGAGTGCTGCTGATGGCGCGCACTTAACTCGCGCCTTGCTTCTTGACCCGCTTTATTAAAGTGGCGACTAAGCACTATTGTTTGATTCACATATAGATCAATTAAGCGGCCTTGCTCGTCGTAGTGATAGCTAAGCTCATTTCCATCGGCTAACTGTGTATGACTACGCAGGCCTTGAGCATTTAGTGTATGGCAGGTTTGCCATTCATCTTGCCAATGCTCTTGCAGCTGACCGTTGGCAAAATAGCTAAAACGTAATTTGCGAGCGGTATTATTGGCTTGGCTTAATTTACCGCGTTGGTTATAAGCAAAATCATTGATGAGGGTAATACCATTGACAGAACTGCGCTGCTCAATAATTTGCCCCATCAGATTATGTTTTAACTGAATTAAGCGTTCACTATTTTCCACTAGCTGAGTCAGCTGCCCACTTAAGTTATATTGATAGTGCTGCTCGCGCCCGTCAAAGCCTGTGGTTTTACTGATCCGCTCGCAGCTATCATATTCCAAGAGATAGCGCTGGCCATCGCTACGGGTAATACTAGTAAGGTTACGTTCGTTGTCGTAGCCAAATGCCAACCACGAGCCATCGGGGTTAATTTGCTTGCTTGGCTGTGATAGGCCTTGGTATTCATATCGAGTACAACGACCGAGTGAGTCTATTAGCTCAGTCATTCGACCCGCTTCATCATAGCCATAGTGAATAAGTTGGCTTTGCTCAGGTGTATCTTGATGATAAGCCAAGTGTTTTACTACGTTGCCGAATAGGTCACGCTGGTATTGGCTTACCCAACCTTCACCATCTACTTCGCCATTACATTCACCCAAATCATTGTAGCTATAGCGGGTAAGGGCTTCGCCCTCTTGCTTGGCACTGAGTAAACCTTGCTCGTTCCACCAAAACTGTTGATTAGCTTGGTTACTGGCCGTTTTACTTACTAAACGGCTTTGCGCGTCGTAGCGGTATTCGGTGACAACGCCTTGCACATCGGTTTCAGAGGTTAACAAACCCAAGCTATTATATGCACGCTTCAACGAGGAGCCGTCGGCATAGTCAACCCGCGTAACAAAACCCAAACGGTTATAACTATAACGGGTAAGATTTTGATTTGGCGCTAACTCAGCGTCTAACTGGCCGTGCGCATTATAATGGTAACGAGTAGTCGCGCCATTTGGCTCTGTTTGGCTAATTTTGCGCTGCAGCTCATCATACTGATAGTGCCAAACAGCGCCGTCCGGTGCGGTTTTCTGGAGAATTTGCCCCTGGCAGTTGTGCAAATAAGTCCAGCAATGGCCAAAACTATCAAAGCTGCGGCTAAGGCCGTTCTCTAAGTCATACTCAAATCGATAATGATAATGCTCGTTATCACCCCACTGCTCTATGCAACGAGCATGTTGGTCACTGCCATCCCAAGAAAAATAATGAGAAAATCCTGAGGCGCGGGTACGTTGGGTTAACAAACCTTGCTGATAACGATATTGCTCTTGCTGGCCCAATCGGTTGCTGGCGCTAATTAAATGTCCGTATTCATCATAGCTATAGCTTGCATAGCTTTGAGCGTTCGCGGCTTTAGAGCTAAGAACTTCAACCAATCTGCCAGCTAAGTCATAACGTAAAAAGAATTGCTGGCTATGGTTTATCGCAATCTGAGTAAGGCGCGGCGCAACCGAATAACTAAGTCGATAATGAGTATCGACACCATCACTTATTTTACTTAATAGCCACTGCTCTTGTTGCTTAGAAAACTGCAAAGTTTTACCCGCGGCACTGCTGATAACAATCTGCTCAGCTTGGTGATATAACACCATCCCCGATTTAACTTGGCTAGTTTTTGCACCCACTGCCACATAAGGAAAATGCTGCTGATGGCCTAGAGCATCGGTAAATCGCCAACCCGCTTGTTCACCTTGCAGCTCTTCTAAACTAAAGTGAAAGTTGCTGCGCCAACCTAAACCTAAACCCACATCTTGGTGCGACAAGCTGGAACGATAAGTACGCTGCCACAGCAAGGCGCGATGACCTTGCAGGCATACATCGTCGAGCTGCAACACTTCTTCACCACTGCTCATTACAATGGGATCGCCACAGGTTTGGGTGTCGGGATGATCAAGCGCTTGAATAAACGGGTCATTACTCGTTTTATTCTTGCCTTGCTGTTGGGTCTTCGAGCGCCCTCCTGGAGCTTTGGGTTCATTTGGGACGGATGAACTCCAAGAGGGCCTCGAAGTCGGAGAATGTTGAGGGATAACTTTTTCAGCTTGACGCTGAAACCACACCTCACCATTCGTTAACGCGGTAATTAATTTCTGATGGGGATCGCCAGCCGGCACGGTAGCCACCAAACGGTATAAACGGTGCAAACCTTTACCATTGCTATCAGCCGCACCGGCAAAGTTAGCTAGAAATGCCGCAGCTTTTTCAGCATTGGCAAACGCAGGCTGATTGCCCAGATTTCGTTTGCCGCTAAAAAAGTCATAAGCATAGCCGTCAATTCCTGTGACTACTTCTTTTTGGGTTCCATCCATACTACTGTTCTACACCACTAGGCTACCCACGCGAGCATCATTGCACTGCGATAGGTCTTATCTGAAATATCGAGTTGAAAGCTCACGCCTGTGTGCTTTTTACGTTGGTAGTGCGTCACCAGGTGACACAGCTTAAACAAACCACTACAAGCAGCTAGATCACCTACTCTCGCATCAGCAAACACCACTTGGCTACGATTATTCAAACACCCCGAAAAGCACTGAAAAGCGGTTAACCAAGCCGCTTTTAGTTCTTCTTCTAACGAGATCGGCAGGTAGCACTGGGTTAATGCTTCACCACATTGCACTTGGTAACGTTGCAGCAATGCAGCAATGGTCGCTACTGCACTTTTATCTGGGGTTTGCACCTCATAACTGGCCCAAGGCACACTCAAGCCTGTGCGAGCAGCATAAAGCCGAACTGCCATAAAGCACTGACTGGCGATGCTATTTGTTGCCGCAATATTCGAGTTTGGCTTTAAGCGCGGATCTTGGTGATAAGCCAAGACTTGAATATCACTGACCTGCCGCTGCTGAATTAATTTTAAGGCGTGACGCAACGCCAACTGCATTGCACATCGCCCATAAGGAAATAAATAGACTTTTTTGCATTGTTGCAAGCTCGGCAGGATCTCTACGAGTTCCTGATATGCTTGCGCCTTTGCGGGCTCCAATCGAGACTCTGGTAACAATACAAATATGGCGTCGGCATCGAGTTTCAATTGACCAAGTTTGGCAAACTCTTGCTGAGAAAAACTAAAGTGACGTAAGGCCTGACCTTGTCTAATGGCAATGGGGGCGTCTAAGACTTGTTCATCTAAACTGAACAAAGCTGCTAAGTCATCTACTTCGCCTAATTGAAAAGCATCGATTTCCAGTTGTAGATTCATGCTCATCCTATCAATACCGTAGGATTGCCTACTACAATCTTGCCACCATGGGCTGTCGGGTCGCCCAAGCGAGCGACAGCCTTGCCACCAACAGTGACAGAGGATGAACCGGCCTTAATCGTATCGGGCGGCCCAATGCATACCAACTTATCGCCAACACAAGCTACTGGCATGCCACCGACAGTCACGCTGCCATTACCACCCGCGACAGGCCCTCCCACATGAGGCACTTTATTCTGAACTTTAGGACATACGTGAAACGACCCAAGCATAGCAACCGGCTTACCCATGGCTCTTCCTAATTTAACGAAATAGCTGGCGCTTTAAGCGCAATAGAGGTGCCATTAATCGAAACCGAAGTTCCTTTAATGTCAATGTTGCCGCCGCTTGAAAGGGTAATTGAAGCCCCTCCCGCCTTAATCGTTATTTTACTACCGGCCAGCAAATCAATGTTTTTACCGACATCAATCACTAGATTTTTGCCGATTTTCTCAGACTGGTTCTCGGCAACATCAATGGTTAAATCTTTGCCAATACGCTCGGTCTGGTTTTGCTTAATTACAGTTTGCAGATCCTTCTCGGCCTGCAGGTAAAGCAACTCCTTGCCCACATCATCATCGAAGCGAATTTCGTTAAAATTACTCTCTCCGCCTCCTTTAGTGGAGCGGGTTTTCACTCCTGATTGAGACTTCTTACTGGGCAAACCATAAGGTGGCATTTGCTCACCATTATATAAGGCGCCGGTGATAACCGGTTGGTCGGGGTCGCCCTCTAAAAAACTCACCAACACTTCTTGGCCAACTCTAGGTAAGAAAAACGCACCATAGCGATTACCAGCCCAATGTTGCGAAACCCGTATCCAGCAGGAGCTATTGCTGTCACTTTTGCCTTCACGGTCCCAATGAAACAGCACCTTAATTCGGCCGTACTTATCCACATGGATCTCTTCTCCAGGGTCACCTGTCACCAAGGCTGTTTGAGCACCGTAAATAATCGGTTTGGGAGTGGTTTGGGATGGCCTAAATAGCACATCAGAAGGAATACAAGAAAATTGGTTATGTAATACTTGGCCGCTATTTTTTGCCGCCCCCGTTTGGCTAGTAATAGCCACACTTAAACTAAGTTGGGTGATTAAATAACTTTTACCAACTTGGGCAGGATCTTCATGGGCTTTAAAGGCGAAATAGTGGCCGGCGCTAAAGGTGGCGCAGGTACTGCCAGCCTGACAAACAACGGTATCTCGCTGCATTGCTTCTAAGGCTACATTGGCCGCATCTTGCAAGACCGGATTAAACTCAGAACCTGCGTAATATTCAAATACTTCGGCATTCTGCTGTTGCTTAGCTAGGGCGGTGTTTTGCTGTTCAGCGCTTGGCTTAGCACTGGGTTTTATAAAGTCGTAACCGCCTTTGCTTGCCCGTCCCGGTGTAATGTTGAGATTACCACTCCAGGAAAACACATGTGACTCTGCTAAGGAACCCGTAGTAAAGGCCACTTTGCTTTCTTCTGCCTCGCGGTATGCGCTGAATGCATCGGCTAATACCAGGGTATGTTTCGCCTTGCTATGTTCAATAATGTAAAAGATCCCAGCTTCTTCCAGCAGACGATGCACAAAGGCAAAATCACTTTCGTTATATTGCACCTTATAACCCAAAGTAGGGTAACTCGCTTTAAGCTCGCTTTTCACTTGTACACTGTGCTCAGCAAGGATCTTTTTTACAATATCGTCAGCGCTTAAGTTTTGAAAAATACGGCAATTACTACGCTGCTTCAGAAAATGTAAATTTGGCACAATCTGTAGTTGATAATCTTGATACTTCTCTCCTTCAGCTTCACTAGGAACGCGACTGCCTAAGGAGGTAATACTTGCAACAACGCCATTAAAAAAACGGGTAACACTAGTCTTATCTTTTAGATAATCTAAATTAATAGTAACCGGCTTTCCAATAACGTCGGACTCAGCAATTATTTGTCCGTTTGTATAACAAGAAACATTAATAGAGAATGGCGATGAAATCCCTTCCTGAATATCAAACTGAGTAAGATGCAATACATCCTTACCTAAGGGTGTATCTATTTTAATAATATTCTTACTTTGACTTGCTTTTTCCAT
Organism: Agarivorans gilvus; assembly: GCF_001420915.1. NCBI lineage: Bacteria > Pseudomonadati > Pseudomonadota > Gammaproteobacteria > Alteromonadales > Alteromonadaceae > Agarivorans > Agarivorans gilvus. Next base: position 2,512,804 of record NZ_CP013021.1, read on the forward strand.
ATGCTTCATGTTCACACTAGTTAAAAATAAGCGGGATAGGTGACTACCCCGCAGAAAACCAATTACATTTGTTGGCCTTTAACACCGCTATAACCATAAACAAGCGGAGCTTGAACATTGTTTTGATCATCAGTAGGTGTAACCGTCATCATCATTTCTGTATAAGAAATGGTAATGTTCTCAACTGGACGGTCATCTTGAATAGAGACTGAATAGCTAGAAATCATCGCATCAGTCAATTCAATCTTCATGATCTCTTCAATCTTCTCGCCTTGCTTAGTGATGTGGAAAACGGCTGGTTTACCCTTACCAATAGTGGCTTCTTTAAATAGATCAGGAGAGGCTTTGTCTTGCATCTTAGTGATGGTGATATCACATAAACGTGTTGCACTCGCTTCACGGTCTTGAGCAGTACCAGTATGCGAAGTGATCTCACGAGCAACAGACCAATCAACAGACATAAGCGTAATCATGTCTTTGTATTGTTCAGCTGTCGCTTCCCCTTTGATATCACCGTACTTCAAATAAGTATTTGCTTGCATGCTAATTTCCTTTAGCTAATTAAGTAAAAATCAACCCTTTTGGGTAAGTTTTAATATAACGCGTCAACACGCGCAATTTGTTAGCCGCAACGTCATCACATTTAATAAACCACATAAAATAAAAAATGAACAACAGCCACAACCAGATTAAACCACTACATTATAGATATTTTGATCAATAGTGGAAACAATAATTAATTTATTTCTAAACAATAAACACCATCGATTAAGTTAACGTTTATTTTATTTATATTTTCACGTCGAGAAACAGCCTCTAGCACCTTGTTGGATATCACAGGTAGAAGCTCATTTTGTATGTTGTTTTGAATTGCTCTAGCGCCAACGTCAGCATTTTGTGACTGCTCATTTAGATGCGTAATGATAGCTTCTGAAAAATGTAGTTTGGCTTGGTAACAGCGGCTAAAGCGCTGCTCTACTCTGGCCAACTGCAAACGGACAATTTGACTTAGTGTTTCGTAGCTAAGCGGAACAAATGGAATGAGGTTTAATCGACCAATAAATGCGGGTTTAAACACGGCTAACAAGTCATCGTTTAATGCTTGCTTTAAACCTTCAATGTCAGGAGCCGTTTCTTCATCTTCAAACAGTCCGATAGTTGTATCGGTACCTACATTTGAAGTCATAATAATGATGGTATTTTTAAAATCTATATCTCGACCTTCTCCATCTTTTATGCTGCCCTTATCAAATACCTGATAGAAAATATCTTGTACTCCAGGGTGAGCCTTTTCCATCTCATCTAGCAATACAACACTGTATGGCTTTCGACGAACCGCTTCAGTTAGCACGCCACCTTCACCGTATCCAACATAACCCGGAGGAGAGCCCACTAGCAGCGATACTTTATGCTCCTCTTTAAACTCCGACATATTAATCACCGTTAAATTGTCTTCGCTGCCGTAAACTTGTTCCGCAAGAGTCAAGGCCGTTTCAGTTTTACCAGTACCACTTGGCCCAGTAAGTAGAAATACCCCATTAGGTTTACGTTCATCACTTAACTGGGCTCGGGCAGTTTGTACCACTTTACTGATCAACTCTAAGGCATGGTCTTGGCCAACAATTCGCTCACCCATTCGCTGAGGTAAACTTAAAATCGTGTCCACGTCATTGGCCTGCATCCGCCCTAAAGGAATACCAGTCCAATCAGCAATTACCTCGGCCACCAGCACCTCGTCTACCTCTAAAAACACCATTGGTTGCTCGACTTCCGCTAAGCTAGCTTTGATTTCCACCAATTGCTCACGCACATTTTCTTCAGCAGCACCTTCAGCTTGTAATAAACAGGCAAGATGTTGCTTGGCTTGCACGACCAGGCCCTGCTCATCGCGCCATGTGGCTTCAGCTTGTTGTAAGCAATTTTGCGTATCGACTAATTCAGCATTGAGTTGCTGAAGCAACTCTTGATGCTCAGAACCAGTTAATTGTTCGCGCTCTAATTGCTCTATTTGGGCATGCAATTGCTGTTGCTTACGCTGCAATCGTTCTACTTGGCTAGGGGTCGCCGCTTGACTCATCGCAACCCGGGCACAGGCGGTATCAAGTAAGGCGACCGCTTTGTCCGGGAGTTGACGCCCGTTGATATAACGATGGGATAAATGCACTGCCGCCTGCAGGGCTTGGTCACTAATTGAGACTCGGTGATGTTGTTCCATTACTGGCAACAAACCGCGTAGCATGACTATCGCCTGCTCTTCACTGGGTTCTTCAACTTTCACCACCTGAAAGCGACGCGTCAGCGCCGCGTCTTTTTCAAAGTACTTTTTGTACTCCGCCCAAGTGGTTGCCGCAATAGTACGTAACTCACCACGGGCTAAAGCTGGCTTTAGCAAATTTGCCGCATCATTTTGTCCGGCTTGGCCACCACTGCCAATCAAGGTATGCGCCTCGTCGATGAATACAATAATCGGTGTGGCTGAATTTTTTACTTCATTAATAACCGACTTAAGACGATTCTCAAATTCACCTTTCATGCCGGCACCCGCTTGCAACAAGGCTAAATCCAGAACATGAATTTTTACCTTTTGCAGCGATTCCGGCACATCATTGTCGGCAATACGCTGAGCTAAACCTTCAACTACTGCCGTTTTACCCACCCCTGCTTCACCGGTAAGGATCGGATTGTTTTGGCGGCGCCGGGTTAAAATATCAATCATCTGACGAATCTCTTCGTCACGCCCAAGGATGGGGTCGAGTTTGCCAGTGCGCGCTTGCTCTGTAAGGTCAGTAGTAAACTGATCTAAGCTTGGCGTTTTAGCGGAACTATTTACCTGACTGGCTGAAGCCATATCGGCATTTTGTTTTGAGTTAAGCCATAACTGCACCAATTGACTTGAATCGATACTCTCTAATTGCTTGAGAAAATGCATGGTACTGAAGCTAAGCGTATCATCGCTCAACAAGGCATGAATAATATGGATGGGCGCAATAGTGTTCACGTTATACTCAATCGAGGCGGCCATCCAAGCTGCATTTAGCAGGCTAACAATTTGCGGCGACAAACCGGGGGTTTGCTGATTGCCCGTTTTGGCTCCTTCTAAATTACGATTAAGATCGGCCGTTAAGGCATCAATATCTACCGAAAAATGCTTGGCAACTAACATCAAGTCTTCAGTCTGGCTTTCGCACATCGCCAACAACCAATGCTGAATTTCTACACTAAAGTGACTACGGCTATTAGACAAGGCTGCTGCAGCTTCTAAGCTCTGCTTAGCCGCTGGTGACAGCTTTTCCACCATTGATTTTAAAGTCATTGTCGACATCTGTTTTTCCTTTAATCCTTTAAACTAAATCGATTAAGCGATGGGAACTTTAGTTTGCTCGTCCATTTGCTTGCTGTTGATGGTTAATGCACTACCTTGCCCTAAGCCCAAGCCGGAACTCCCTAAACGTGAACTTGGCATGTCGCGGTAACGCGCCATGAGACTCCAGCGAGGCCGAATATGCGTAGGTAAGTAATCAGCAACGACCTCCTGCAGTAGTGACAATGTTTTACTACCCGGTAATAATTGCTGGGCTCGCGTTGCATTAGCCGCATGAATTTCAATCTCTATAGCCGAACCGACGTCCCAAACTTTGTGGCCAAGAGTGGCGCTGAAACCAAGTTGAGCATGTTGCCCTTCAGGATTAGCGCGACTCGCTAGACGTGTTTGCTCCGCTTCACTCAATGATAACCACTGACCTAAGCGCTCATTCACCACCACCTTGCAGCCCGAAATTAACCCTACAATTTGCTTTAAACCCTGAGCGCTACGAAGCGATTGAGAAAATAAACCGCCAAGGTATTGCTGAGTGAAACTAGAAGTGCCCGACAAGGAACTCAACACACGAGAAATGGGGTCCTGCTGAGCAGTTTGTTGCTGACGCTGATATTGCAGTGGAAACTGGTACTTCTCCCAGGCGCGGTGGTACAAGGAGATCAATCGATGATGGAAGATGTCTAAAAAATCACGTAAGGACTCGTCTTTTTGTTTACAGCGGTCCATCACCCACTCACTGTAATGACGCGGCATAACACCGCTTGGTCCAGTTAGACCAAAAAAATTGACGAACACGGTATAGGGCTGATCCCCAGCATTGGGAGGCTCTACACGTTCTAGTGCTTTGCCTGGAAAGCCTAGATTTTGTGGGACTTTAAAGCGCAATACTTCGTTTTTGGGCAAGGTATCAGAGCCGACACCGTTATGTAGAGCTCCGCGCCCCGCCTGAATGGCCACCACGCTATGGTGAAAATCTTGCTCACTGCCGCTATTTAGGCTGTCAAATAACTTCACAACAGCTCCTTATCACCAGCCATTGCCGGCCAGCGATGCAATACATCATTGCCACCGAGTAGCTTTATGGACAAACGAGTAAAGCTATTAATGGTGGTGTATTGGGCAAAGAAATGAGCTAATACATTGCCAAAGAAGAACAAATTAATGCCTGACAGCTCTTGGTTTACAAATTCCAACACGATGTCTGAACCATGACAAAAACCTACTCGACCATTTTGTACAACTCGTGCGGTAGCGCGAGTGACCTGTACTTTAGCAATCGCCTCTATGAGCACTTTAGTTTGAGGGGCTTGTTTAAAATCATAAAGTTGTAACAGCTCTTGCAACAGCTTAACGGCATTAGGCTGGTTAAAATGATTTAAGGTTAAATGACTCGCCAGCTGCCAGCGCGAAGCATCGAACATGGCGGGTCGAACAGGCTCACTAAAAGGTAATAAGCAGCGCACATTTTTTAAGGAATCGGTACGACTTGGCACTACTATCGATGGCTGTCCACCGCCAAAAGGCAAGCGCGCAGGTAGGTTTCGATTACTACATAGGGCCTTGGCTGAGACTAGCCATTGCTCATGTTGCTCAACATCTAAAGCCTTAGCGTTTCCATCAACCACCGATAAGTAGCTCTCTACACCGGGTTCATCATGTCCACCAGCCCACTTATTTAACTCTCGCCTCAAGGTCCAAAATAGGTTTCCGGCTTGTGGGTAATGGGGCAATTGGCTGCCATAAAATGGACTAACGGCAACACTATTATCATGTTGATCAAAGGCTTCTACATCTGTCACCCTGACCACTTCAGAGATATCGGCATCCCGATAACGAGGCACTAAACGATGTTCGAAACGAGCGGGATCTAAACGCAGAGGCTCCAGCTCGTCCTCGAACAAGTTGATCACTGGCACACAGCCTAACAAGATGTTCTCTGCGGTAAGTTGTTTCGCTAGGATGTCGCTATCACTGTCGAGATAGATATATAAATCAACTTCATGTTGCTCGCCAAACCAGCTTGGCTCCAGCCCCTGCAGCTCAAAAAACATGAATTTTTCAGGACACAAAAAGTGCTCCACCAACAAACGATAACCATTGAAGGTACGTTGCTCATAGGGCACCACTTTTTCATCGTCAGCAAAACCCACACTGCTAATATGGCGAGCCTGAAGGTATTGATGCGCCTGCATGCTGCCTGGCGCAGCAAAGGCCAAGCCGATGCTAGATTGGAAAATCAGCTGATAAAGCTGATAGCTAAGTTGAGACTGGCCATGAATATAAAAACGCATTTTTTGTATGCCAACGTCACTCAATGCAACATCGTCAAATTCACAACTTAAACGCAGTTTTATTACCGCTGCCGCATTCTTTTGGAAGTTAGGTCGCGGCGCTTTAAATGGAGCGCCTTCAAAACTCGCATGAGTCACTTCCACTGGCCACATTTCGGTATCGTAACAAGTATTAAAGCGACAACTTTTATAGCCGGGTACTTGGGTTTCTAGCTCGGTACCCTTAGGGATCATCAAGCTATAATCAGTGACATTTTGAGTACTCATTTTAATCACTGAAATCGACGGAATAGGAGCGTGATAGTCAGGATAAAGCTGTCCTAACAGGGCCTCGGTTAACTCAGGAAAGCTATCATCTAACTTTTGCCGCACTTGGGCGGTAAGTAAGGACACGCCCTCCAACAAGCGAGAGACATGCGGGTCTTCGACATTTTCTTCGCTCATTCGCAAACGGCCGGCGACTTTCGGATAGCGCTCGGCGAACTCCGCCCCCATATGGCGTAAGTAGGCAAGCTCTCGATTGTAGTACTTTAATAACTCGTCACTCATGCGCTACTCAACTATTTTAATACCAAGGCATACCGGCTCAACCTCAGAGTCAAAGGTGATTTCCTCCGGTTCAGGATCGGCATGGCAAAGTGCATGAATGCGTAATCGCAATATACGATCTAAGGGTTGCTCGTCGTTGACAGTAGTTACCGATAAATCAATAAAACGAGGCTCAAACTTACGAATCGTTTGCTCGACAATTTGGCATAGCAACTCACGGCCATCTTGACTACTTAAAGGCATCGATGAAAAGTCAGGTAGACCATAGCTGAACAAAGAAAGATCCAGCTCGCTATACCATTCAGGCCAAATATGCCAATGTAGCTTGGCATTAAGTAAGGCCTCTAGATCGCGACGAATACTGCGCCGGTAGGCCTGGCGACCATAGCCTGAATAAATATCACCGCTTATGGGTTGATCATCTAGGCCATTACTTAACCTATCGAGCAACGACAGCTGCAATGCGGGTTGAACGCCACTCATTAACCAACGGCCTCGGTACTAGCCTGGGTAGACAAGCAATCCAGCTGAGATAAGGCTAAGGCCTCGTCATTCACTAGCCACATTTTTTGACCGCGGCCTTGGTAAAATTCACTACTCAAAACCGCTTGCCAATCAGTTTCACGCCCCAGTTTTTCCGCGTCGGATTCGCTAGCGAGATAAGTCATCGGAACGAAGACTTCACCTGATGGCCCCTCTTTAATATCGAGCTCTGCACGACGCCAAACATGTTCAAACAGTGTGCTAGCGGGTAGCAGCTTCAACCAAGTAATGTCGGCGAAAGGCACAAAGTAATAATTGCCATTTGAACCAAACACCTCGAGATAGCCCGCTAAACTGTCATCCAAATCGCGCAATTCGTGACAGGGTTTATCGTCAATTTGCAACTGCGCCGGTTCACGTAAGTGCTCTAGCTGTTGGGCTGCTTGTTCAAAGTCACTCTTATTTTGATTTAACTGAGCCAAACGAACAGCAACTAATGGAGCGAGGCTCTTAGACGCGCCAGTAACCAGGCTGGCGGTATCGCCCCCGCGAGAAAAGTCGACGCGAGACTGAGCGGCATGTACCAGTTGACGCATGTTTAAGGCACCAGGCACGCACTCGGGATGTTGCTTCACTAACAAATCTAACTGTTGGTCAGCTCGCTCTAGTTGACCATCAATACATAGCAGTTCAATGAAGCGACTGCGGGTATCTAAATCTTTGGGCTTTTGCTTAAGATGGGCAATTGTTGCGGCTATTGCCTCACTTAACTGTCCTTGTTGAATCAACTGGGTAATCTGTTGTTGCATCTGTTTATCCTGCTTGGCTGTAGCTGGGTGATAACTCGGTTATCAAGCGAATACTGGAAATCATTTGGTCGAGCTGAAAATGCGGACGCAAATGGATAATGGAGTAGTAATGGCCAGGCTTACCGGCTTGTTCTTTAACTTGAATCTTGGCTTCGTTTAATGGGTAGCGGGCGCGGATTTCATCGGAGGCCTCATCTGATGCGGTGGTGTAAGCATGCAACCAACTTTGTAAATCACGCTCTATCATGTTGGCATTATCAAATGAGCCCACTCGGTCACGCCCCATCACTTTTATGTAATGGGCAAAACGAGATACGCACAATACGTATTGCAACATCGATGACAAACGCGCATTCACGGCTACCGATAAGCTGTCGTATTGCTGTGGCAAATTGACTGAAGCATTGCTGTATAACACCAAGTGTTCGGTATGAGGCACAGTAGATACCGGAATAAAGCCATTGTCTGACAATTGCTTTTCTAAACGGTCCCCCACCTGCAAATTCACCGATGGCTTGGCCGAATGGATGTGTCGTGAAAACTTGAAACGAGAACTAGGCAGGTCAAATACCAAACCATGTTTATACTGACCCGGTTGTAAACCACGGATCTGGCTAAACCAGCCAGAATCTTTAAAAGCCCGCAAAGCAACAGCGGCAACGCCATAAGCGGCATTACCCCATAAATAATCGGCTTCGGCATCATTAACTTGCTCAACAAACATGAAGCCTTCTTGGCGACGCCCATCCTGCTGATAAGGCTCTCGCATTAGAATATTGGGGCTAGTAATACCTAAAAAACGCGAATCTTCTTGGCAGCGCAATTTACGCCAATTGATGTATTCCGCTTGTGAGAATTGCGCGCTAATATCTCGCACCGATGCCAACTCACTGTAGAAGTTAACACCAAACATCGATGGGGCAGCGCCAGTAACAAATGGCGCAAACGCCGCTGCAGCAACATGACTAATGGCCCGTAGCGCATCGATGTCATTGGTTGGCATGCTAGGTTTAGCTTGATGAGATATTTGGTAATCTCCCACAATCAAACCAAAAGGCTCCCCGCCAGGCATACTGAACTCATTGGTATAAATCAGCTTAAACAACTCACTTTGATCGAACTCAATGGCGCGAGAAGCATCACGGCAGAGTTCTCGCCAGTTAATGCTAATTAATTTCACCTTCACAATTAAACTGTGATCTTGAGTACCCGATTGCTCGGTGAGGTATTTCACGCCCCGCCAACTGGCCTCTAAGCGCTGGAAACGCGGATGATGAATAATCGCGTTAACTTGGTCATTTAAACGCTCATCAATATCACGAATTGCTCGTAGTAAAAGCGGCCGCAGGCTCTCTGCTGTCCATGCCGACTGATATTGTTGATTATCGCGCTCTAACCAAATTCGCAGCGCCAAATATGCATCTTCTGCCGCTAAAAACTTATCCACCACTTGGCTCTGGGCACACCAATCCACATCAACATGTTGAGTATCTCCCCCAACTTGTCGCAAGCTCTGGCTGTCCACAAAACTCAGTGGTGGTAAAGTTTGAATTGAAGTCATAGTAGTAAAGCGGGCCTTGCGGCCCGCAATCTTGTTATCCGCCGATTTCTGGGATCTTTGCAACCAAACGCAAAGAGGTAGTGAGTTCTTCCATTTGTAGCCAAGGGCGTAACCAAGCCACTGCATTGTACGAACCTGGCGCACCCGGAATTTCTTTCACCTGAACCTTGGCATCCGCAAGGGGGTATTTGGCGCGGATTTCTTGACCACCGCCCTCGGAAGCATTCACGTAGTTGAGGATCCAACGGTTCAGCCAGTTCTCAACATCTTCCGCTTCCATAAAGCTACCAATCTTGTCGCGCGCCATCACTTTTAAGTAGTGAGCAAAGCGAGATGTCGCCATCATGTATGGCAGGCGAGAGGAAATAGCCGCATTGGCCGTGGCATCTGGGCTATCGTATTTCTTTGGTTTTTGACAAGTTTGTGCACCAAAGAACACCGCATAATCGGTATTTTTATAGTGACAAAGCGGTAAGAAACCCAGCTTACTCAATTCCGCTTCTCGGCGATCGGTAATGCCGATTTCGGTAGGACATTTTAAGTCTGGGTCCCCATCATCGGAAACGAATAGATGAGAGGGTAAGTTTTCGACTTTACCTCCACCTTCGGCTCCACGAATCGCCGTACAGAAGCCGTATTTGGCAAATGCTTCGGTCATCCGCACACCCAATACGTAGGAAGCATTCATCCAACAGTACTCGTCATGCTCCGTTGTTTGCGCCATACCGGTTTGAACATCAACTTCAAACTCTTCGTAGTTAAATTCCTCAATAGGAATGGTCGCTTCGCCATAGGGTAACCGGGCCAATACTCGTGGCATCGCCAAGGTCACAAAGCGAGAATCATCACTCTCACGGAAAGAGCGCCACTTAGTGTATTCCAGCGATTCAAATACCTTCTCTAAATCACGCGGTTTAGTGAGTTCAGTCCAATTATCAAAACCAAATAGTGCCGGAGAAGCCGCCGATAAGAACGGAGCAAAACCCGCAGCAGCCACGTTCGACATTAAACTTAAGGACTCAATATCTTCTGGATGATTAGTGAATTCATAATCCCCCACCAAGGCTCCATAAGGCTCACCGCCAGGAGTACCAAATTCAGACTCGTAAACCTTCTTGAAAATTTGGCTTTGATCGAATTCAACCGCCTTACTTAAGTCTTTGTGTAACTCTTTTTTGCTCATGCTGAGCACACGAATTTTCAGCGTTTGGCTAGTCTCTGAATTCATAACCAGGTAGTTAAGGCCACGCCAAGAGCCTTCTAACTTCTGAAAACTCTCATGGTGCATCACTTCAGCTAGTTGCTTAGAAATGAGTTCATCGATGCCGGCAATGGCTTCTCTAAATGTTACCGTCAGGTTTTTGTTCCAACTAACGGTGCCTTTTAGTGCTTCTTCTGTTAGCGTACGTAACAACTCTTCTGAGCGAGATGAGTCGGTTTGCTTAGTCGCACCAATGGCCTGCTCCAATATGGAACCTTGTGCTTCTTCTACACTGGGGTCGAGGGTGGTTTGGCTTTCGGTGCTCATTCTGCCCCCTCCGTGCTAGCTTCTTTATCCAATTCACCTTTTAGCTTTTGCAAGGAATCGGTATTGTTCAGCACTTCTTCTAGAATATTTTCTAGATCTTCCGAACGGTCCACTTTGGTCATCAAATCACGCAACTTATTTCGTGTGTCCATTAATTTACGTAATGGCTCTACCTGATTGACAACCGCCGCCGGAGCAAAATCTTTCATCGAGCTAAATTGAAGCGCTACTGACATTTCAGAGCCATCATCAGCCAGTTTATTGTCTACTCGAAACTCCAACTTGGGATTCATTCGTTTCAATACATCATCGAAATTATCTCGGTCAATTTGGATAAAACGTCGGTCTTTTAATGGTTTCAGAGCCGCAGTATTGTCACCTGCAAAATCGCCCATCACCCCAACTACAAAAGGCAGTTCCTTTTTTACTGCAGCCCCTTCCGTTTCTACATCATAAGTAATGTGAACGCGTGGCTTACGTACCCGAGACAACTTGCCGTGGATACTGTCCATATCAATCTCCTTATTATTGATTAACACGCAGAGCGCTAAGCACCACGTTAGTCCTGTGATTCCGATGAAATACCAGTCAATCGGAAATACCCGGTTCGAGCTTCGTTATCTGAAATCAGTTCTTGCAATAAATCAGGCAAGCTCATTCCACTCCAACGAACAACTTGTTCAATGGCATAAGCCATTGGCGAATGAGGCTCGGTTTGTTTAAAAAACTCAGCAATATTGCCAAGTTGTTGGATCGCATCCGCACGATTTCTAAGTTGCTTATTTGGCGCATCTGCTACCTCAGCAGCAGACGGCTCAATCAAATCGGAAGGCATATCTTCAGGAATAAGCTCAAGCTTGGCCGCACTGAGCTTATCAGCAGCAAGGTAGCGAACCGCTTCTATGCAGTCGCTTAAACGCTTAACGATATGCGAGCTAGGTTGAGGCTCACCAACTGCTTCATCCACTGCTAGCGAAAGTTGTTGATAAGCCTGACTGGCCGCCTCTATATCTTGTAATAGGCTTATAAAAAACTCGGCACTAGTAGCGTTGACGGTAACAGTAATATCTTCTAGTTTTACCGCCCCCGCAGCATGACGTTGATTACGCTTGGTTTCTTCTAAGCGTTCCACTTCAGAGGCTTGTTCAAACTCCCATAAGGAATAAGGCTGCTCTTCAATTACGTCGGTCAATGGGACGCAGGCGATAGGCATCAGTAAAGTACCCTCACCATCGTAACCATTGAGTCCAACCAAAGGAGCTACCCGAGTCACCAGCCCATCTTCATCTGGGCTTGGGTACAGGTGTTCCCAATGATGCTCAATCAGTGTTCTGGCGATATCAAAGCCCTGACGCAAGCCTTTGAACCCCTTACGACGTACTAAGCCTTCGATTAGCCAAGCGGCGAATTCCAAATCTTTACAACTTTCCAGTAAGACTTCTGGAATTTGACTGATGATCGGATCCCACTCATTGGCAAAACTCAGTAAGGGCTCGTTATCAACTAAGGCCTTACGCTCCGAGGCTCGAGCCGTATTGCGCACATCCTTAAGAGTGAAATACGTTGAAAGTGGAGAAGCATCTAAACGCGGGTCTTCTCCGCAAGGAAGTTGTTCTGAAATCGGCTGAGCCAGCTGTGCAAAATCGATGTAATTCAATTCTTGAAACATCCTTTAGCTCCTCACCAGACCACGTCGGTTGAAAAACACCGGTACCGTATCGTCGTTATGTTCTGGTGACGCTTCACCATCGCTCTGACTCACCTTCACCAAAACACAGCTGACATTATCGCTAGCACCTTTTACTAGTGCTGAATGCATTAGCGCTAGACCCGTGTCTGACACACTATTAGCTTGCATGCATATCGCCAGATCGGCGTCACTGAGTTCTTTTGTTAGGCCATCGGAGCACAATAAAAATTGATCCCCTGGAAGTAATTGCCCTGAATTTTGGTCAATACTTAGCTCATCGCTCACACCAATTGCCCGAGTAATCACATTCGATAAGGGATGGTCTTCCGCTTCTGACTCCGCAATGAGTCCTTGTTCAACCATGTCCATAACCTGACTATGATCGCGGGTTTTTCGCTGCAGGTGATTTTGACGCATCAAGTAAATCCGGCTATCTCCCACCCACAAACAATGGAAGAAGCCATCCCGAATAAACAGCAAGACCACCGTGCTACCGGCCGTTTTTCCATCGAGGTGCTGTTGAGAAAACTGGATAATTTGCTGGTTAGCTCGCAACAAAGCTTGCCTTAAGCTGTCACTACTCAGCGCTGAGGAAGGCGTTTGCTCCACACACTGCTTCACCGCATCAATTACCATCTGGCTAGCTACGTCACCTGCAGCATGCCCACCCATACCATCGGCGACGACCCACACCCCTTCCTCGCGAAGGTCCAAAACAGCATCTTCATTATAAGGACGCACTTTTCCGGCATGACTCTGTGCGAAGCTAACAAAGAAACCGTTGATCAATGATGAATTTGCTACCATCCCCATTGCTCCCATTGGCCATCTAACATGGCGGAAAACTGGCTCACAAGCGGCAAGCTATCACTCACTAAGCTGCACTCCGGCACCAAATCAGAGCCTTTGGTCCACCATATACAATAGCGGTCTAAGCGTTGCTTTAGTTGGTAATGCAGTAAGTGCTCGCTAGTCATTGATTGCTCACTTTCCAATACCAGTTGCTCACTTAGCCGAGCATGGTTAAACAAAGGCTTAGTGGTTTTAAGCTCCGATAACCAATCAAGTTCAGTGAGGCTTTCTGCCCAGCGTGTAACATCAGTATCATCATCCAGCAATTTAAGTACTTTTTGCTCACTCAACTCGCTCCACTGACGTTGCTGCCAAACATCTACTGGAAGCTGTTTAATCGGCTTCGCCATAGTGAAATAGAAATGACGCCCAACTTGGTCAACACTGGGCATTAAGGTCCCGGCGATGGCGGACTCCCCACACACACCAGCAGACAACGCAAAGTGCCAAATGGGGCTAGTTAGGTAGCACTCTAGCCAGCGTTCGCCCAGTTGCTCTCGACTTACAGCAGTAATGGCTTGTAACCACTCACTCCAGCCGTTTATAAAATCACTGGGCAGGTGACTTTGTATGAAATCTCCCCGAGCAGGCACTTTGCCAAAATAACCGAAGCCTTCTATAGCGTTACTGGACATGAGAACCTCGCTAAGTCATTCGACCAAAATGGATGCATGGCCGTAGCCGGGATGAGTTCGAGCTGAACCTTATTGCCCTTAAATTCGATATCCAGCAGGTTGTCTTTACGGCTGTCGGGGCGCTGCTTGGCTAAGTCATCCAGCATTCGAAACAAGCCCCAATAACCCGGATAGGTTTCTGAGATAGAATGGCCCGACTTAGGTGGAACAAATGCCAAGCGGGTACTTCGATTTGATTCTGTAGGCCAAATGAAATGAGAGGTTCGCTGAGGCCCATGGCGATAGACCAGCTCTTGCTCACCGAGCTCAATACGAAAGTTATTGATATGGCCATCCAGGTATATCGGTTTAAGGCCAAACTCCACTCGAGGATTTTGCGTACCAGGCTCAAAGAACACATCGCGGATCCGTCTAGCTTGCTGAAATACCTTGAGCGAACTGGGGTCGATACCCACTGAGCGTTCCAGCTTCCAATTACGTTTGCTGGTATCCACTGAGGATTTCAAATAACGCTCAAAAAAGCTGTCCATGGTGCCGCCAAAGCCAAAGAAACGGCTGAAGTCTTTTAAACGTACTTCATCTGAGGCTCGGCTGTTAAACGGATATTTACCGCGAATAGCGGTACGATATTCCTTATATACACTGTCCTTCCAGATAGCATTTACATGAACTTGAGCCCCTCGTTTGGCCAGCGCTGAAGTCTGACTAGATAATTCACTAACCCAAGAGGCGAAGGGAGCAGGTAAATGCTTGCGTGAGCGACGCAAAGCACTGGTGACCGCAGATTGACTATTTTCATCCATTAAACTGGTATAAGCCCGCTTATTGTTTGACTCTGCCAGTAATTCCAAATAATCGCGAAGTTGCAGCAATGACGCATGCAAGCCTTCTAAGTCCGTCTCTGTGATGCCGAGTAACTCGGTAAATTCCGCCTCGACTTCTTCGCCCGGCATTGAAATCTTGGCCTGAGACATATCATTAGGCAGAAAACGGTTAATGCGAGCCTTTTGGTTTTTCAGGGCCACATCGGCGACATTACCTGCAACTTCGGCAGCAACTTTAGAATTATCACTTAGCGCAATGTCGGTTAAACGAAGCTCCTTTTGCACCGCTAAAATGAAGCTTTGTAAGGGCCGCTCTGAGCCGGTCAAATTTTTCAACTGCTCCGCGCCATCCTTAGCTGAGACATAAGGCTTTAATTGCACATCGGCTAGCAGTTGTTCCCATTCATAGATATAGTCTCGGAAATAACGTTCACTTACCGCCTTAACCACTTCGTCACGAGTAGCTTCATCAATAGATAAACTATCTCCATACACCCAGCTGTCTTCCATTAAGCGCTTAACGATGCGGTTATTTTCAATACGAAACAGACCATGAAATCCACTGTAGGTATATAAGCCAGGGATGCCCTCATGCAAAGGAGCCCCACTGATTCGCATAAAGACCTGACGTCCTTGACGTCCAAACACGTCGCTCAATCTGAAATCAGCGACATGGCTCGACAAAAACTCTATACGTAAACGCTGATAGGCGCGTTCCGCCAAGGGCATGCGTGTTAACACGCTACGCGCCTGAGCAATGGCATTTTGCTTAACCGGCACCAGGTTGATGCCTTCAGAGAAAAGGTTACGCGTGTGGGCCATTAAGTCTTGACGCAGTGACTGATTAATTTCACCGGGCAAACGGCGTTCATAAAAAACTTCAAACCAACTATATATTTGCTCAATTTCTCGATGCTCGGCGTCATAGATCATCAAGTACGCTTTTAATGTTTCATACAAGTACTCTAGATATTGCTCGTTATCGGCTAGTTCCTTGGTCATCGCATCGGTCAGGTAAGTCGCAAAATAACCTTGTAAGGCTCGCTGGTAGGCGGCTTGCGCTGGCTGGCCAATTTTTTCACCTTGATATAAGCCCATTCGATATACGCCGTTATCAACTAGCTGTTGGCTATAACCTGCGGGTAAGTCTCTGAGAGCATTGAGAGCCTGTACCAAGGTAATCACATCGGTATCGCTGCTAAGGCCGGGCTTAACTATATTTTGGTACTTCTTCACAGCCGCTTCACTTTGGTCAACCAACTGCATGTTCCAGCTATAACTGCGATACCAAAGACCACTGCAAGCCAATAAGCTCACTACACAAGCTACTGCAAGCCCCCGGCGAAGCCACATACTGTTTTTTTGATGGTGGCGGTTAACCGAACCGACAAATTTCTCAGGGAAGATCACCTCTTCCAGCAAGCGCTTAATAAAATAACCTTTACTTTCCCCACCTTGCTGCTTGAGGGGAACTTGCCCCAGACCCAAACCATTCGAGGTTTCCGCCATTACACGGTCAATAGGTTTGCCCTCTTGGGTTGCACTGGCAATGTACAAACCACGTAACATTGGCGCCTCTTCAAAAGCATTGGGAGAGAAGATCTCTTTCAAAAAGTCATCAATACTCGCCTGTAAAAGATGCATTTGCTTTGGGAATTCATATATAAGCGTTCGTTTATCAATGTCTCGCTCTTGCTGTAGACGAACGTTTAAACGCCCCTGAATTCGTTTCAATAAGCTATGAAACTCGCGATTAAATAATCCCACTACGCCGGCATCTTGATTTTCAGCCACTAGTGGAAAGGTAATGCCCCATATTTGCTCTCGTTCATTGGCATTAAGATCGGCAAAAAACTCACTAAAACCTGCAATTAAATCCGCTTTGGTTAACACCACATAAACTGGAAATTGCATTCCTAATTGATTCTTTAATTCTTGAATGCGTTGCTTAATTGCCCGTGCATGCAGATTTCGTTCAGTACGGGTTTGCTGAGTAAGACTGGCTAAGCTAACGGTAACAATGGCTCCGTTAATGGGACGTTTGGTGCGGTACTTTTTCAATAAACCTAAGAACCCCAACCAAGCACGCGAGTCCTTACTGTTATTGCTGTCTTGCGTGGTATAACGCCCGGCGGTATCAATTAATACCGCCTTATTGGTAAACCACCAGTCGCAGTGACGTGTGCCCCCCACTCCAGCCAGAGGGTCTTCGCCTAATTTATCTTTGAGAGGAAACTCTAGCCCTGAATTTTGTAATGCTGTCGTTTTACCCGTACCAGGAGGGCCGATCATGATGTACCAAGGCAATTGGTACACCCCTTGACCTTTGGCCAAGCTCGAATTTTTCAAGACATCTAGGGCAGTCACCACCCGTTCGCGTAAGGTCTCTACTTCCCGGAGGCTCTCTTCATCATGCTCTTCTTCTCCATCCAGTAAGGACTGCACGGCTTGCTGATTTTGTTTAGCGTTACGGATGTGCTGCCAAAACTGATAAAGCACACAACTCAAGGCGAGCAAGACTATCACCAGCCAGCGAGCGGTAGCACTCACCAAGGGTTCTGCTCCAGCAATCGCGATCAAGGGTCCGCCAAACCAGATAAGAAAGGCCAAGGCCAAAAAGCCCAATAAGGTCATCGCCCACTTAGACCTGAAGCCTTGTATTAAACGCCTAAAAAAAGAACTACTAAACATTATTCAATCCCTTGCATTTGCTAATAGAGCAAATCAATTTCTACACGGCGGTTTAACGCCCGCTCAGATTCGGTATTATTTCCAGCTCGAGGGTCCGAGTCTCCGCGCCCTTCAGGCCATAAGCGTCCCTGTAATAAGGTTCCCACCGACATGGTGTTAGCCACCGCAGTAGCCCTAGCTAAAGACAGGTGCCAATTCGATGGATAACGACTAGTGAAAATGGGTTGGCTATCGGTATGACCGGTGATGAGTATTCGGCCGGAGGTCGATTCCAATGCCCTCGATAGTTTTTGCAGAACAGGAACAACCGAAGACTTAACTTCTGCGCTTCCTGGGCCAAACAATTCACTAGACTTGATGGTGATGCGAATTCGGTCATTCAGAGGACTAATTTCAAGTAATTGGCGTTCAACTTCGGTTTGCAAACGCTGCTGCAGCATTAAAACTTGTTGGTCATCAACCGTAAGCACTTCGGCATCCGTCGACTCCCACCTCGCTAACTGATTGAGTTGATTAAACACCTGATCTGAATAGTTATTAATGAAGTAGCTACAAGCCATGTAAATGGAAAGTAAAATCACCCCGTAGATAGCACCGATAACCCACAGAGGTAGTCCACCATTGGCTTCACTGCCAATCGTGACGCTCTTGATACTGTTTGGCGAGAGCTCGATATCTGGCTCACCGTGAATGGTTTGCAAATGCTCGAAAGCCTGTTGTCGATAGGCTTCAAGCTTATCGCTACCTTGTTGCTCGACTCGCATCTTGCCGACGAAGCCCAAAGACAAACATAGGTACTGCAGCTCCAATAACTGTGTTTTGGCATAGGGCGCGGCGAGGTTCTCATCAAGCAATGTAAAAAAATGCTCACCGCCCCAAGTTTGCGAATGAAATGTGGAGAGTAAGCTATCGCTAGCCCATATAGATTGCCCACCCCAACTGGTATTTAATACCGTTTCGTCAATGAAGCAGCAGACGCAATAACGAGCGGCTTCAATCACCTCAGCACTGATTTGCTGATGACGTAAATTGGCTTCGTAATCGCGAATTTTATCAATACAGACTTGGCGTAAAGAGGCGATATCACCGTGCTTAGCCGTGCAGCGAATTTGTCCCACCATCGACAACAAGGCACTCGCTTCATCTATTAGCGGGTTATCTCCAAACTTAGGTAGCTGTACTCCTCGTTCCTTATTTTTTGAAGGGGTAATCACTACCGTACATTCCGCCTCGGCCGCTGAGGCAGCTATTTTACCTAGCTCACTGGTCGATTTTTGAGCCCCACGACTACCAGGTCTAGGCTTCATTACCGTTGCTTCAGACATTTAATTCATCCTTGGAACTTTTATTACTGGCTGATCGCCCAAATTTGCATTTCAAGATCGGGATAACGACCCGATAAGTGAATAGCTACGCCACCACTAGCACTAAGGCGTGACCAGTAATCGTTGCTTTTATCCAATTTGAAATAATGAAAACCTGCGTGATAAGGAATTTGCCGAGGCGCCACCGGCAAGCCAATTGCCGCAATCCCTGGCAACTGGTTATTCACCAAATCTCGTATATGTTCTACAGGGCCAATTTTGACTTGCGCGGGGAAACGCTTGCGCAGCTCATCAGCGCTGATATTGGCATTTACTGCCAGCACAAATTCAGCACGCTCTAACAAACCTTTGTCTTGAACTTGTGCAACTCGGATCCCGTAACTGGTTTCTTCTAGATTAATTTGCACAGCGGTTTGCTCTAATACCATGCTCATAAACTGGTTAAGAACAACCATTAGGTCGCCAAACACTCGGGTAAGTTCATCGTGTTGATAAATGGGTAACTCAGGAGGCCTTTTTTGCTTACTGGAAAAAGTCGCAATTTCACCGGCTAATGCCGCAAGCTCTTGATATAAACGCTCGGGGTGTAAACCATGGGTGGTAATGATGTGCCCCAGCAAGGCATCAAAACGATTTAATAGCTGTAACATTAAAAAGTCGGCAATTGAGCTAGCGCTACCTTGCCCTGCGCCAAGACGAGCCGCTAACGCGGTTGCTCGCTGACGTAACATGCCATGAATTTCACTAAGCTGACGTTGCAATATGGGATTAGCCTGAGCGTCTAGGCAGGCAGGAATAAACTTCTCATCTAAGGTCACCTTCCCCTCTTCTGAGACTTCCACTATCTTGGCAATAGCGAGTGTGTCGTAACCGGACAAGCTATCGCTCTCTAGTTTTAACTCAAAACCCGCTTGGGCCAGTTGCACCACTTCAACCGCATCATTTCCAATATTAGTATCGACGACTTCATGGTCGACGAAGCGATAACGAGTAACACAACTTCCTGCAGCAGAAACATTAAGACCATCTGATTTCTCGCTCGGCAACACCAGATAGACCAGCTGATCTCGCACACCACTATTGAGAGTCAAAGGCTCAGGCAATGGGTCTCGGAGCGGGCTTATCATGGTTGCACCGTCCGGTAAGCATGCTTTAATGCTGGTAAAGCCAAACTTGCCATTTCCTAATAAGGCTTGGTTCAGCTCTAGTTCACTGATTCCCCAATAATAACTAGATTGCTGAAATAAGCTTTGCTGCATCTGAAAATTCAGGCTTCGCTCTTGCTGCTGAAAATGTTGTGGCCGCAAGAACATACCTTCGCTCCAAGCCACACGACAAAAGTCACTCATCTAAGATTCCGTATTTACGCTCTATGGGTTGCCAACAAAGACGGCTAATTCACCAACGTGAATGTCGAAGGTTTTATATTCTGTAGGATTTACAGCAACCACTTCGCGCCAACTGGCCGTATCGATGTCGCGATAGGCTACCAACACACCGGCGTAGCGCACGCCAGGCATTAATGACAATTTATATTCGTGTTCACTACCCGGTTCGAATTCAAACTCAGTACGATTAATAAGATCAGGCCCTAATACCGATGAAGCATCATCGTATAAAGCAAAGAAGTCCTGACTATCAAATAAGGTACGCGAGGACAGTTCAAATACCTTAACCACCACTGGAGAGGCTCGGCCAGTAATATCAGGATTAACATTTTCAGCGACGTGAAATTGTAATTTTGAATATGGTTCGACTACATAGTTAGCCACCGTGCAGCCTAGTATTGAGATACTCAGTAGCGCACTAAGTACTAATTTCCCTATATTGCTCATCGTTGTCCCTTTTGTTCTATGCTTTTTAAAGTAGATTCATAAGCCTTGGCAAAATCTTCCATATAAAAAGCGTTACTATTGCGGTTAAATTCATTCTCTAAATCGCTATATATGGAACAATAACGATTCCAATTTTTATGCTTTTCAATAGCCGAATAGACTTTAGCTATCCCTCGCTTATTCAGCTCTTTCGATTCTATTAACTTAGGGTCGAGCAATTGCATAAGCCCAGCGACAGCCCCTTCGATGCCAGATAACAAGGCATATTCATGTCGTTCCAAATCAATAAAGGCTTCTTTTACCGCGCGTTCAGGGGGAGGAACCCTGCCGTTTTACGCTGCAACAAATTATGAATCGCGTCTTCGGCATTGGTAGAGAACTTCAAGGGGTTGTTTTCATTCCTTCTGAATGTCGTTTGATTAATACGACTACTTTCTTTAAATGCGGCGCGGTTATGTAAGGTATTCATAATTCCGTCTAAAGAATCTCTGGTAATCACCCCTAACTGATGCCACCAGCGCACGGCATTATCCTGAGAAATTAAATCACTAGAGATGCCCATTCCCTCTAAAAACGCGGCCAATTGAGTAGCTGCTTGATCGCTAGCTTGCAGGCTCGTTGCTTTAGCAATCGATGGTGATGATACAGGGGCTGAAGCCGCTACAGCTGGAGGGACGGAACTCTGTTGGTGAGCGACACTGTTAGTCTTTGTGGGCGGATTTAAGGTCTCGGAAGCAGCAGCTACAACGGCAGGCTCTGATTTCAATAAATTAGAGCCTGCAAATAATGCATTCCAGTCCTCAGGAATATTAGATTGCTCATCTCCCCCCAGTTCAGGCGGAAAAGAGAGGGCGTCATCTAAGTTCGCATTAAAGGTGGAATCTAAACTGCTATTTGATGCGCTGTTTGGCTCAGCCAACATACCGAAATCTTCAGCTACACTGGCTGCAGGCTCAAGCGGAGATGAAGCGCTCGAATCTACCACTGCACCAGGATGCTTAGAGGCCTCTAGATGACTTTGCGGTGATTGCTTAGCATCTGATATGGCTACCGCGATTTCATAATCTCCAATAACCAATACATCGCCATCATTCAGTAAATAAGGCTGATCTTTATTTAAAGGTTCAACCGAACGATTAACAAATACGCCATTGGTAGAGGTATCGTAAAGCCAATATTGCCCTTTAACTGACTCAACCCGCGCGTGACGACTCGAAATAACACGCTCGGGGTCCAGCAAACACCATGAGCACTGACTCGCTCTACCAATGGTGATAACTGATTCACCAGAATCCGCCTTAAGCTGCTTGGTTTCTTCCACTCCAGAGGTAAATCTGTGATAGCTCACCACAGATAAACACAAATCCATCATTTCCCGTCCCTTTATTTTATCTGTGAGAAGAACCCATTCCCTCACAAATAAATATTGATCCAAATATCAATACCAAAAAGAGCGAGCATTATTGCACTCAAAGAATAAATTAATCAATAGCACTTATAATAATTTTAACAATAAAAATTATTATGTATGTTCCATTTCAAATCCTTTGTTGATAGCATTCTGCTCGTTGTAATGAATGGCAATATCACAATTGCATACAAAAACATACTCAATTTAGTAAATAGATATATGTCTATTTATATTATTAATGATATGAATTGGAATAATCCATGGAAGGCGAAAAAAAAGGCAACGAGCCCCAGAAAAATAAAGGGATCGATAAAACAATTAACCCTAATACTGGGGTAAGTAAGTCAAAAGATAACAATATTAAGCCACAAGCTAATCAAAAAGTGCTTAAGCGAGTAATAAAAAAGCGCTATCAAATTGAAGGTTTAGTTGGTCATGGTGGAATGTGTGATGTTTATCGCGCCAAAGACTTACTACTCGAAGCAGCAGGAGATAGCCAGCCCTACGTAGCCATTAAGTTACTGCAAAAAGAATTTTACGATCAGCCTGATGCAGCTAGGATTTTAATTAGAGAAGCACGAAAAACCCAACGCTTAAGCCACCCCAACATTATTCGAGTACACGACTTTGGCGTAGATCAAGAAGACTACTACTTAGTGATGGAGTGGTTAGATGGACAAACCTTAGATGAAGTAATCAAAAGCCATCGACCCAATGGATTAGCCTTCAAAAACAGCCTTGCTCTACTGAAACAACTGATATCGGCTTTACGCTATGCGCATGCTAATGGTGTAGTTCACGCCGATCTAAAACCTGGAAATATCATGCTATCTCGGGACGGTACTATCAAGATTTTTGATTTCGGCGTATCCCGGGCTTTAAACCTTAATGCCGACCAATACGCTGCGGATAAGCCTGAAGATACGTCGCCTGTCAGTGGTTTTACCCCAACTTATGCTTCTCCTGAACTACTCTCAGGAGCGGCTCCGAGTATTGCAGATGACGTATTTGCCTTTAGCTGCATCGCCTACGAACTATTATCGAGCAAGCACCCATTTAATCGAAAAACGGCTAATCAAGCCAAACAACAAAACATCAAACCTAGCAAGCCCAAACAAGCACCGTTATTACGTTGGCCGATCTTAAAAAATAGTTTGAACTTGGATTCAGCAAAACGCATAAGCGATTTAGACAAAATAGAAAAAAGCTTAACCAAACGCTATCTAGCGCCAAGTTTTAGCGTGGTCGTCATCGCCGCCCTCATCGGGGCATCACTTTATGGCTACCAGCAGCTAGATCAGCAACTCGCGACAAATAAACAACAGCTCGCTTTATTACAACAACAAAACCTAACGGCACAAGAGCTACTAGCATTGAGCCCACAACAGTTTTTACCCAAGCTAGAAACCATTCCGGCAGATCTACACCTGCCCAAGCAGGCTTTACTTAGAGACAAACGCCGTTTGGTCATCGAATACTATGAGAAGAAAATTGATGACCTACTTAACAATAGAAACGACGCTTACCCTGATTACTACGCTATTCAGTCGTTGTTACAACAAGCTAATCAAATTTATCCTGATTCTTACGCACTAGCTCTAATTGCTGAAAACATTAGCCAAGGATGGATGGGAACCATTGAAGCGCTAAACCAACGCCTGAATACCCACCTAGAACAAGGCCGCTATCAACATAGTGAACAAGGGGACGATATATACACAATTTATAGCGACTTAAAACAAGTCAAAACCGACTATCAATTTAGCCCGAATGAGAAGTCTATTGAGACTTTCGCCAAATCTTTTGACAAAGCGGCAGCCGAACTAAACGTCGTTCCACTCGCTCAAGTACTAGAAGCAGGCGAAACATTTTTCGCTAACATCGACTCGCAGCAGCAGCGCATAAGCAATGGCCTAGAGTTAAAGCATGCCATAACAGCGATGGCAGAATACCAAGAAGCGATAGACAATGATTCCCCAGCAGAGTTTCCCTACCAAGCTGCAGAGCTGTTTTATCAAGACCATTTCCAACATATGCAAACTCGAATCAGTCAATTAACTCGAGTGAAGTCATTAGATAAAGTAGTCAAAGAGCTTGATAAAATGGCGAAAGGGATGCCTGATGACTTTTCTCATCTAGTCGAAACTCGACAGACCATCGTGAATAAGTACTTACGCTTCTCAGACTATTTGTTACAACATCGTCGCAACAAAGAAGCCAGAGCGGTGATGAAAAAGGCGCAAGACTTAATGACAAAAGTTCAAGAAACTCATGTAGTTCGCGCATAATCAACAAAACTAACCAGCTTCCCAGAGTGGAAGCTGGTTTGAATGACCTCGCTAGCTACGAGCAGCTCATTTCACGCTTTCCGAGCATCGTTAATTCTAGTCGTACCAACACACCAAGACTGTATCCTGTATATTGGAAACAAGATCCCACATCTCACTAACTAAGAGCTATACCAAAGGCTCTAAAACTCTAAAAATATGAATAAATTCAACAATTTAACCTTAATGACAACTGTTATTCCCTGCTATCAATTTCATTTTAATACATTCCTTAGGTCACACCGAGACAACAACTCGGAAACAACAACCGATTACCGATGAGGAATATGAGCATGAAAAACTTAACTATTCTAGCCACGGGCCTACTTGCAACGGCTTCTGTATTTGCTTCTCCACTTACCGTTAGCAGCAGTACCACTGTCGATGCTGGCACCTTCCAAAGCAAAGCAGCAGCCTATGATGCGGGTTTCGCCCTAGCCGATTCGCTACAAGCAATGAACAACGCACAACTAGGTAAACAACTTGACGTAGCGACTTACACACCCGCTAGCAACATCAAAATTGCCGGCCGTCAGGTTCAAGTAGAAGAGATTGCTCACAGCCGTGATGATATTCAATACCGCGCCGTTGTGAACGTGGACTACCGCTTCAAAACCATTGAAAGCAACTAATGTAGAAACAAAAAAAGAAGGCAGGCCAGCGAGATTAATCCGCCAGCCGCCTTCTTCAGGCAACCCCACCCTATGACTCAAAGAAATAAAAAGGCACGAACTAAAACCTCATTTCGCGCCTAGTTATTGCAACGTTCTTTCAATTAAGCCTTTAGCAACACTTAGTTGGCCAGCTTGGGTACTATCCTTACGCCTTCACTATCAAATAAATGGCAAGCCGCAGACTCACAACTTAAGCTAATGTCGGTATATAGTTCAGGGCTTTGGTCACCATTTAGGTGAACTTTAAAGCCATCTACTTGGGCACAGCGACCAAACATGTAAGTGGCATTTCCCAAACGCTCAGTCACTTCATTGTTAAAGTTAAGCTTTACATCCCCTTGCAGTTCTAAACTCAAGTGCTCTGGACGAATACCGAAAGTCAGCTTTTGCCCTTGTTGTAAGTCATAACGCTGGCCATCCATGCGCAAGCTATCACAGCCATTTAATAACAGCTCAACGTAGCTATCGCTGACCAGCTTTACTTCGGCGGGTAGAAAATTCATCTTAGGCGAACCGATAAAACCCGCCACAAACAAATTATTTGGCGTATGGTAGAGCTCCATAGGCGTGCCCACCTGCTCGATATGTCCTTTGTTTAATACCACTATCTTATCTGCCAAAGTCATGGCCTCGACCTGATCGTGGGTCACGTAAATCATGGTGTTTTTTAGCTCTTGATGCAGCTTGCCAATTTGAAAGCGCATATCTACCCGCAGCTCGGCGTCTAGGTTGGATAGCGGCTCGTCAAACAAAAATACTTTAGGGTCACGCACAATGGCCCGGCCAATTGCCACGCGCTGGCGCTGGCCTCCCGACAATTCCTTAGGAGTGCGGGCTAACAAGTCCTCTAACTGCAAGGTTTTAGCCGCACGCATCACTTGTTTTTGCACTTCGGCTTTGGGATGGCCATTCATCCGCAAACCAAATCCCATGTTGTCGGCCACATTCATGTGCGGATACAAGGCATAGGATTGAAACACCATGGCAATACCACGTTCTGCTGGGTCGCGCTGATTCACTAAGTTGCCACCAATGTAAATTTCACCATCACTGATGTCTTCTAGGCCCGCAATCATACGTAAGAGGGTTGATTTACCGCAGCCCGATGGCCCAACAAATACCACAAAATCACCTTCATCAATATCTAAGTTAACACTGTGAATGGTTTGTACATTACGATAACGCTTAGTGACATTTTTAAGAGAGATATCAGCCATGGTTCACCTCTAGCTGTTCGGTTGTTTCTGACGTAATCTGAAACATAAGCTGTTGTTCAGCAAATGTTTGACTGTGGATCTTCAAGAAGGCCTCACCTTCCTCGTAAGCGCGCACCCATAAGGCTGCCACCCCGCCGTCGATGCTCAAAACCTTAGGCCCCAGCACCTGTAAATTAGCACTCGTTTCAAGACTCAGTACATCTTTGAAATAAGGCAATAACAGACCATTTTGGTCGAGGGCTTGAATAGTTACGCGACTCACGTCTCCTTGTTTAGCCAACAAGGTTTGCGTTTGCGCCTCCACCAATAATCGACTTGGCAAAGTGGACGCAGCTAGCCATAACTCTTCCACCATTTGCTCACCGATGTAACCGCGGATCCGTAAGTCATTCCAAGCATAACCCCAGTCACCTAGCGGGAAGTCACCGAGGTTCCATTCGTCAATCACCACCGGTGGATTGGGCAAGTTAGGGAACATGGCTCGGTCAGGGAAGAAGCTTTTACACTCACCAGTGGGCATGAAAATCTCAACCCGCTGGCAGTTGGTCAGAATCACTAAAGGCAAAGGTTTGGCCTCGGGACGTTCACCTCTAGTCCAATAAGTAACCGGTTTTAACACCACGTGTTTACTGGCTGGCTGCTGGCTGGCATACACCGAGGCAGCAAACTTAGGCATGCGGAAGGCGTCGTTGATTCCGTGATAACACACCTTATCGCCACTGCCAAAGTCGCGGTGGGTATTGTAGTCAAACAAACACCAAGTAATTGCGCCGCTAATATTGGGGTTGGCATGGCTCGCATCCAACACCTTTAAGTGGCGCATAACGTGTTCAATTTGCCAGCTTTCACAGTCGGTGCGCTTGGTGGGGAACATATGCCCGGCGTATTCGGTCACCAAATAAGGTACCGGCTTAGCTAAACCAGTGACATTTTGCGGACTGCGCAAGTTTTTACTGCCATCACCCAGCACAAAGTCATTCATGGTGTAGACGTCTTCAAGGAATTCACTGTCTTGAATGCAGCGCACTCCACCGGTTTGCCGCGTTGGATCTAACTGTCGTGCCAAACGATTAGTTTTAGCATAAAACTCATGGTTGTCGGGTGACTCGTTAATTCTTACGCCCCACAGAATAATGCTGGGGTGATTCCAGTCGCGTTGGATCATGGCGCGAACATTATCTAAGGACTTCTGTTGCCAAGCTTCATCGCCAATATGCTGCCAGCCGGCGATTTCTTCAAATACCAACAAGCCCAGCTCATCACAGCGATCTAAGAAATCTGGAGATTGGGGATAGTGAGAGGTTCTTACCAAGTTAAAGCCTTGCTCATTTTTGATCAGCTCGGCGTCCAATTGTTGGGCGCGCTTGCCCATGGCGTAACCCACATAGGGATAACTTTGGTGACGGTTCACCCCGATAATTTCAACACGTTGATTATTTAAGAAAAAGCCCTCGGTACGAAACTCTGCCTCTCGCAAGCCAAAACGGCTTTGGCAACTGTCGAGACAGTCTTGGGCACTTAAACTCACCTGCACCTGATAAAGATGGGGATTATCACAATCCCACAGCTGAGCGCCTTCGGCTAAATTAAACTGACAACTTGCGCTGTCGGCCCATTGTTCTAAGCGCACATGCTGAGAGGCCAGTAGCTTCGCAGCGGGGTCGTACAAGTCAAATACCAGCTCAATTGGTCCGCTTATCGGTGCAAATTGCTGCAAGTAAGCGTCAACATTGATCAGTGGCTGCGCCAAGACATTCTGGCTTTGCACTTTTAGATTTTTGATCCGTGCCGCGTCGTGGTGATGCAGCGTCACATCGCGATAGATTCCCGGAAAACAAAGGTAATCAATGGCGCCACCAAAGGGCGGTATGGCGGGGTTTTCTACCCCACTCAACAATACGCTAATCAGGTTAGTACCCAATTTTAGCTGCGGAGTGAGCAGCGCATCGAAGGGGGTATAACCATCAGTATGCTCAGCCACCAGCTGCCCATTCACATACACCTTGGCATTGCTTAATGCGCCAGCAAAATGCAACAGCATAAACTGGCTCAAGTCGGCTTCGCTGCACTCCAGCGTGTAGTAATAGCTAAAGTCGCGGTGCAAGCGGGTTTCATCAAAATAATTAAGTGGGATATCTACCGCATTATGTGGCAAATCAACCTGTTGAGCCTGACTTAAATCACTCGATGAAGGGCTAATTGCATGCCCTTCCAGGAACAGCCAGTGGTTATTAAGTAAAGTTTTACAAGGCATTATTTAATTGCTCCGGTCATGCTGGCAATAAATTGTTTTTGCATAGCAAAGAAAAGAAGAAGGCTAGGTAAGGTCGAGACCACGGTGCCCACCATAATTAGGCCAAAATCCGGTGCGTAGGCAGAGGCAAAGCTCGATAGCACCAAGTTAATGGTTTTTAAATCACTGGACTGCAGCACAATCAAGGGCCAAAGAAAGGCGTTCCACGAGGCCATAAATACAATAATAAAGGCCGCCGAATAGCTTGAGCGCATAATCGGCACGTACACGTAGAGAAAGATTTTCCACTCTTTTACGCCGTCAACCCGCGCCGCATCAATCAGTTCTTTGGGGAAAGTTTTAGTACATTGGCGAAAGTAGAAGATGATGAAAGCGCCAGATACGGTTGGTAGAATTACCGCCAAGTGCGTGTCTAATAAACCCGCCTTACCAAACATGGTAAATAACGGGATCATTAAGGCCGCAAAAGGGATCATCATAGTGGTTAGCAGCGCCGCATAAACGCGGTCGCGATTCTTACTCTGGTAAATCTCGAAGGCATACCCGGCAATCGAGCACACCGCCAAGGTAGCAAAGGTACTTAACAGCGCGATTTTACTGGTATTCCAAAATATTAAGGGTAAATCCACTTGTGAAGTCAGGTTATTAAAGTTCACCAATAGCTGATCACCAAAGGTGAATTTGCCCATGTTGATGTCACTGGTTTTATTGGTGCTGGATACCACCATCCAGTAAAACGGGAACAAAGAAATCAGGCTCATCACCACCAAAAACAGGTGCATGCTGATATTTTGAATGCGAGAACGGCTCATATTAACGGTCCTTGGCAACTTTGAATTGCAGCAATGCCAGCACAGCGGCAAAGGCAACAATCACGTAAGACACAGCAGCCGCGTAACCAAAATTAGGCACGAAACTGAATGACAAATTGTAGATATACAGTGACAAGGTCAGCGTCGAATTGGCTGGCCCACCGTTGGTAATATTCATAACCTCATCAAACAGCTGTAAGGTACCAATGGTGGAGGTAATACTGGTAAACAGAATCACCGGTTTAAGCAGCGGCACGGTAATAAAGAAAAACTGTTTGATTGGGCTTACCCCGTCGATACGCGCCGCTTCATAGACCGACTTATCAATGTTTTGCATCGCCGAGAGATAGAAGATCATGTTGTAACCAGTCCAGCGCCAGGTAATCGCGATAATAATCGTCACCTTGGCCCAGAACGGGTCGGCCAACCAGGCAATCGGTTCATCGATGATATGCAGAAATAACAAAAATGAGTTAATCACCCCATCTAACTCAAACATACTTTTAAACAAGATGGAGTACGCCACTAGCGAGGTCACACAGGGCAAAAAGATAGCGAGGCGAAACCACTGTTTATACTTCAGGCGTGGCGAGTTTAAGCACGATGATATTGCCAGCGACAATAAAATCATGATCG
Organism: Agarivorans gilvus; assembly: GCF_001420915.1. Lineage (NCBI taxonomy): Bacteria > Pseudomonadati > Pseudomonadota > Gammaproteobacteria > Alteromonadales > Alteromonadaceae > Agarivorans > Agarivorans gilvus. The sequence continues at coordinate 2,542,527 of NZ_CP013021.1, forward strand.
GCACCTGAATCACTAAGAAGGTTAGGGTATTGAGTAAGGCGGTTTTAAACATGGGGTCATGAAATAAACGCACCACATTACCAAAGCCGACAAAATGGGTGACAACCCCCTACCCGAATGCAGTGACAGCCACAATGAGTTTACTATCGGATAAATGGTCATCAGAGCGATAAGGCCTACCGCCACACTGACGAACGCCCACCCGTTCACATCATACAGCTTGTGAAGTTTAGTCTTGGACATCTGTGAACCTTTCTAAGAACTGAGCTGGGGGAAGTCCCCCAGCCAAACGACTTACATGATTTGGTATTTAAGGTTGTTTTCTACTCGTTTGAGGATGTCATCCACGGGTTCACCCTTGAGTAAGGCCGGGATTTCGGCGGCAATCGCGTTATCCACTTCTTGAGTGAACATGCCGTACTGCACCTGAGGAATCTCGCCCACCCATTTAGCAAAGTCTTGGAATACTTTCTGGCCGCCAAAGAATGGCGCTTCTTCTGCGTAAGCCGCGCCACTACTAGCTGGCAAATACGTGGCTAAGGCACCGCGTTCTAGCAATAGCTTTTGATACATGTCGGTATCATGGGCAAAGGTGGCATTTAAAAACTCAATTGCCGCCTGTTTGTTGGCGCTAGCATTTAATACATACCAGCTAGAACCACCTTGGTTTGAGGCTTGTTTAGCGCCTTCAAGCTTAAGCCGTGGAATAGGAGCCACCCGCCATTTACCCGCTTGCTCTTCTACGCTTTTAATCGAGCCGATAATCCAAACGCCCGACGTGACCGTGGCGACTTGTCCAGCATTAAAGGCCCCTACAAAACTTGACCAACCCGAAGTAGGACGGACAATTTTGGCATCGTTAATCTTTTTAATGGTAAGCAGGGTTTCTTTAAGGGCTTGGTTATCGGCAATGTTTAACGAGCCGTCTTCCTTAAAGAACCACTCGCCACCGGACTGCATCATAATGTGCGGCAATACCACATCATTGATGTCGTAGGTCAGCATGTTTACGCCGGTTTTTTGTTTAACTTGTTTACCGATTTCGATGAACTGATCCCAGTCCAAGTTCTGCATGTCTTGCTCGCTATAACCGGCTTGGCTAAGGTAGTCAGAACGATAAAACAAACCGGCCACTCCCGAATCAAAGGGAATACCGTAAACGTTTTTATTAATGCTCATCACTCCCACTTTATAGGGAGCAAATTGGCTGTAATCCACCGTATCTTGCATCGGCGCAAACGAGCCAGGATAAGCCTGTAAGAATTTTTGAGCGTTATAGTCTTCTATCAACACTATGTCGGGAAGCGAGTTGGTGATCCCCGAGGCCAACATGGTGTGCAGTTTCTGCTCGATATCTTCCTTACCCGAATCCATCACTGTGAGACTGAAATCAGCGTGCGTTTGTTGATAGCGACTGGCGGCTTCATTCATGGCCGCCACATTAAAATTGGGATCCCATGCCCAAACGGTGAGTTCTTCAGCGGCAATTGCGCAACTCGCCAAGCTTAGGGAAGTGCTTAATAGTAGGGTGGTAATTTTATTTTTTGTTGTCATGGTAGAATATTCCTTTGGCTATATTCACCATCCAACATTAGAGTTGCCCCCCCGCTAATACAATCACGCACAACGGCTAAATCTACAGCCAAAGTGATCAGGCTCACGCTTTGTTAGGGAGAAATGTTGAGGATTTGATCAAAGTAAAAAATAATTAGGAAATATTTTCCTTGAAAGCGCTATCAATTTTGCTAAAAAAGGAAATATTTAGGGTTAAGCCTATAGCTTATTTGGCTAACTCTGCCTGGCTAAAACTGTCTCGCCAAATGAATTGATAGCCCAACATCACATCTTTTTTATACTCTCGGCCCGCTGCCAACTCGAGAAACAGATCCACCGCAGCCTCGCCCATTTCCTTTGGGTACAAGCGCATACTGCTTAAGCTAGGATTTAAATGCTCAGAAGTGGGAATGTCATTCATGCCCACTACTTTTATGTCGTCGGGAATACGCAGATTGTTTTCCTGTATGGCACGGTACACACCAATTGCCACAATGTCGGTAGAAGCGAACACCACGTCGGGGATTTCTGCTTGCTGCAGCATTTCAGTCATCGCCACATAACCCGACTCGATACAGAAATTTCGACTCACCTTACACAGCGCTTCTCGATACACTCCGTGAGCCTGGGTCATGCGCCTAAATACATGTAAACGGGTTTCGCTATTACCGATGAAAGCGGGTCGAGCCGCACCACTTTTTAAAATGTAACTCACAACTTCTTCCGCCGCTGCCTCACGGTTGAACTGTACCGAATCACAGAGTTTTTGCAGTGGATTTGAGTCTATAAAAATGAGGTTTTTATTCATCGAATAGAGAGTATGAGCCTCTTGTTCTGAAAAATGTCCCACACAAATCACCGCCTGACTTTCGCTTAATAAATGGCGATTGGCAGTCAACTGACTCTTAAAAGTATTACGCAAGGCCACATTGTGCTTGTGGCAATAATTTTCGATGCCGATCCGAATAGAGGTATAAAAAGGGTCACCTAACTCTTCACTAGGAGTTAAAAAATGCACCACAGCCAAGCTCAATTGAGGGTCGGCTAAAAAGGCCGAATTACCCGCAGAGGGTTGGACGGGTGCTTTGGCCTGTTTACGCTGTCGAGGTGATTGGTAATGTAAGCGTTCCGCGGTGCTAATAATCAGCGCTCGTGTTGCTGAACTAACCGACATCGAACTGTCGTGACTTAGTACTCGAGAAACCGTAGAAGGAGCCACACCCGCTTGCTGGGCAATATCTTTAATTGTCGCCAAAACTTTCCCAAATAGTTTCCTAAATTTTTCCTCATTCTATACCGACAAAAACACTAAAACATGCAGTAAAAACAGAATAATTAGTGACCCACCTCGCTAAATGAGAACTTTGTTAGTCTGTAACGGGATCATTGAGGTATCGAAATGACGGCTCTACAGGTATTAAGCAACATAACGACAACCATGCACTCCCGCCGCACAATACAACAACCATAAAAGGGGCATAACCATGGCCACTCTCAATATGGCCATGGTTGAGCGGGCTTAGGCTTGGCTCGCTAACTTCACTCCAGAGCGGGCCAATTCAGCGAGGTCTTTATCAATGAAGAACAGTAACTTATTGTCATTTTCCACCAGAGAAATTTTATCTAAGATGCCTTTAAATAACTTCTCTTCTTCATGTTGCTCAGCCACATACCATTGTAAGAAGTTAAAGGTAGAGTAATCCTGAGAACTGAACGCTGTATGGGCCAGCTGATTGATTTTCTGAGTGATTAACTGCTCGTGCTGATAGATTTCATCGAACATAGTTAACAAAGAATCGAACTCGTGCGGTGGCGCATCAATGGCGCCTAAAATAGGCAATGCACCGGTTTCGCTAACGTAGTTAAATAACTTGGTCATGTGCTGCATCTCTTCCTCTGCATGACCGCGCAAAAACGCCGCTGCGCCTTCAAAGCCCTGATCATCACACCAAGCACTCATTTGTAAATAAAGATTAGACGAGTAAAACTCCAGATTGATTTGATTATTTAGGCAATCAACCATTTCCTTTGCCAGCATTTTTGCTCCTTAATGAATAGTTTGCCTAATCAATGCCAGAGCCACTTTTAAAAATCAAATTTAACAGACAACAACTTATCCAAGCTCAATAAAGGCAGTGCTTCCGCTAAGCGATAGCGCCCAGCCATGGCATACTAATAAACCAGCGCCCCCAATTAAATGAGCCTAAACCGTGAAGAAAATCGCCGTATTTGCCGATGTACAAAACATCTATTACACCTGTCGCGAAGCTTACGGCAGACAATTCAACTACCGCAAGTTATGGCAGCAACTACAAAGCCAAGGGGAGATTGTCACCGCCTATGCCTACGCGATTGACCGCGGCGACCAACAACAACAGAAGTTTCAAGACGCTCTCAAACACATCGGTTTTGAAGTCAAACTGAAACCCTTTATTCAACGCAGCGATGGTTCGGCAAAAGGCGATTGGGATGTGGGCATTACCATCGATGTGCTAGAAGCGGCTCCGGATGCCGATATTATCGTGCTGCTGTCGGGAGACGGCGACTTTGCCATCTTGCTCGACAAACTGATTCACAGCTACCATTGTGAAGCTTGGGCCTATGGAGTGCCTAGCCTCACCGCTCATGCCTTAATCAATGCGGCCAGCCGATTTCAGGCCATCGAACAGGATTTACTACAATAAAGCTGTTATTTTTTACCCAATTGTTGACGTTTTCAGCTATCATCGCGCCCCCCTAAGAAATTGCAGGGGCTTAACCCTATATTTTCCCTCGACGAGGACGCCATTGTGAGCCAAACCGATTTCTCTAGTCTTGCCCTACACCCTGACTTACTCAACAATTTAGCCAGCTTGGGCTATAACACAATGACGCCCATTCAAGCGCAGAGCCTACCGCCAATATTGGCCGGTAAAGACGTGATAGCTCAGGGAAAAACCGGCTCCGGCAAAACCGCCGCCTTTGGCTTGGGCCTGCTCAATGCCTTAGAAGTGAAACGCTTTCGCATTCAAAGTTTGGTATTGTGCCCCACTCGTGAGTTGGCCGACCAAGTGGCTAAAGAAATTCGCAAACTGGCTCGCGGTATTCACAACATTAAGGTATTAACCCTGTGTGGTGGCATGCCCTTCGGCCCACAAATCGGCTCTTTAGAGCACGGCGCTCACATTGTTGTGGGTACACCGGGGCGACTCGAAGAGCACCTTCGCAAGGGTACCCTGCGTTTAGATGACCTTAAAAACCTGATCTTAGATGAAGCCGATCGAATGCTAGAAATGGGCTTTCAGTCAGCCATTGACGCAATCATTGAGGCCGCGCCAGCGCAGCGTCAAACTCTGTTATTTAGCGCCACTTTTCCCGAGCAGATTGAAGCCATTGCTACCAACATCCTGCGCCAGCCGATTCGAGTCGAAGTGGCTAGCAGCCACGATCACGCGTCAATTGCTCAGCATTTTTACAAAATAGACGAGCCGCAGCAGCGCCTACTGGCATTACGTTTATTACTGCTGCAACATCGTCCCAAATCCAGTGTGGTATTTTGTAATACCAAGCGGGAAACCCAAGAGCTGGCCGACGAGCTACGCTTGCTAGGCTTTAGCGCGCTGGCACTACACGGCGATTTAGAGCAGCGTGAGCGTGACCAAACCTTAGTGCAATTTGCCAATGGCAGCGCCAGTGTCTTGGTCGCCACCGACGTGGCGGCGCGGGGTTTAGACATCGACTCACTCGATGCGGTATTTAACTACCAACTAGCTCATGATAGCGAAGTACACGTGCATCGCATCGGCCGCACTGGACGCGCCGGTAGCAAAGGCATGGCCTGCTCATTCTTTAGCGATAATGAACACTACAAAGTGGCGCTATTAGAAGACTACCTAGAACGCCCCATCGAAGATGAAGACTTACCGCCAATGAGTTTGCTAAATCAACAGCCTGCAGAACCGCTAATGGCGACTTTGCAGATTGATGGCGGCAAGAAACAAAAAGTGCGGGCCGGTGATATTTTGGGCGCACTGACCGGAGAAAACGGCATTGCCGGTGCGCAGGTAGGAAAAATCAACCTGTTTGATAACCGCGCCTATGTGGCGGTGGAGCGTTCAGTACTAAAACGCGCTCGCAAAAAACTAGAGCACGGTAAAATGAAAGGCCGCTCATTTAGAATACGCCACTTACCCTGTTAAGCACTCGGTGCTTGGGGCTTAATAAGTATTGTAATTAAGCACCAAGCTGCCACCTTTTATGGCGCTGCCATAGTTAAAAATCAAGCCTATGTTGAGGTTGTCTAGCCAGCCCTTGCCATAGGCCCCGGTGCCCATCAGCAAGTCAAAACCCAATTCGTAATAATGCGGCGTCTCTAAGGCTTGTCGAGTATGGCCGGTTAAATCAACCCGCGACCAACTAAGCTGTCCCGCCAAAGAAACATCCCAAAGCCGCCCTAAGGGATGGGAATACGCCGCGGTATTACGCCAATAGCTTCCTTGAATAGTAAATTGATGAGCGCTAACAGCAGAGCCAAAGCTTTCACCATAGAGCTGGCTCAGCCGCGAGCGATAACGAAACTTATGGCGACTCCAACGCTTTTGATACTCCAGTGCAACCTTGGGCTCTAGCATCCAAGCATTCAGTGAAAAATTACTTAAAATGCCATCAAACAAAGGCTGAAATTGCTGACTAATCGAGTTGTTATAACTATAACGTTGCTCTATCCGCCTGACACTACCTCCCAACTCGGCGCTTAAACGCCAATTGGACCACAGCTCCTTATGCACGCCACCCGCCAAATATAAAGAATAAAACCGCACTCGCTCTTGGTCGCGCCGCGCATCTATTTCCTCAAACAAGCTAATTTCGTGATAGCGCTGAGTAAAGCCCAAATGGCCAGTAAAATAAGACTCCCAGCTAGCGCCATGCCACGGCAAAAACTCAGCAAAAGGCAAAGTAAACGCTTTGATCTGGTTTTTGCGTTTTCTCGAATCTTCATCTCCTAAGTCCTCATCGTCGATGGGGATAAACTTTCTAGGGTTGAAGTTGGCAACGCCAAGGGTTAGCGTTTCGCGGTCATGCAGTACCGCATCGGCGGCAAAGCTACCGGCTAAGTTACGTTGTACAAAGGGTAAAATTTCTTGCTGCATGTGTCCTGCAACAAGACGCGCGCAGGCTGGAAACGACCACGCCAAGCCGAAAATGGCCAGCAAACTCCTCGTTAAAACACCGCGCCCCAGCACTCGAAAATGAGCCCGCGCCATCTGCTTCCTCTACATCAAACTATTACGACAAACCAAAACAATACAAACAGAACGCAGATGATAACACTTTATTAGAGATATTTATTAGATATAAAATCCAAGAAAAAACCAATAAATAGAAATATAGTTCGACAGAGGCAGAAAAAAGGTTAAGCATAAAGCGCATCATAAGCGATGCGACTCATTGTGACTTAACGGCGCTGCCGACTAAAAATCGTCAGCAATATGCCACCCAGCACTAAACCGGCAGAGAATAAAAATCGCCAACCTAAAGCTTCATCCAATAGCCACCAGCCGCCAACCGCGGCAAGAATGGGCACGAGTAATTGCAACACCGCGGCTTGGCTCGCCAACAAAGATGCTAAAGCGACATACCAAAGCCAATAGCCTAAACCGGAAGCTAAGGCCCCGAGGCTACCGCCAGAAGCACACCCTGCATGCTAAATTGCCCATCTTTGACTAACCAGGGCAGTAATAACAATAGAAAAGGCAGACTCAAGCAAAAATTAATATAAGTATCCCGACTGGGATTGCTAGAAGTTCGGCCAACTAGGCTGTAGATTCCCCAAGCAATGCCCGCCACCAACATTAATAAAAAACCCTGAATCGACAGCGAGACCTGCTCGCTGGGGGCCAACAGCAATATCAAGCCACTAAAAGCACAGCCCACACCAAGCACTTCCGCCAGTTTGAGCGGTGCTCCTTGCAGCCAAGAAATCAACAACATACTCAACTGCACCGCGCCAAATAAAATTAAAGCGCCAATACCGGTATCTAAATACAAGTAGGCAAATGAGAAGCAGCTGGCATACACAAACAACATCAGAGCAGAGCCCAAATTAGCCCGCTGGAAACGCGGCAGCGCCCCTTGCGAAAAGCCCAGTAATAAGCCCAGCATAACCGCGCCAGACAATAAGCGAACCCCGGTAAAACTCGCGGCATCAATTTGTTGCTCACCAAGAGCGAAACGGCACAACAGTGAGTTGGCAGCAAACGCTAACAAGGCAATAACAGTGCTCACTAGGGTTTTTAGACGGTTACTCTCAAACATGTTCAGACCAAACTGCAAATTCGTTTCCGCTGGGTTCGCAAAAGTGAAAACGGCGGCCGCCGGGAAAATGAAAAATAGCTTTACTAATAGCGCCTCCAGCAGCCACTATCTTGGCTTGGGTTTGCTCTAAATCATCACTGTAAAACATTAATAAGGCAGCTCCTTGACGACTATCAGAATGCAATGGCGCTTGATAAAAGCCACCGGCTAAATTGGCTTCTGTAAAGGCGCTGTAAGCCTCACCAAAATCTTCAAACTGCCAGGCGAAGACCTCAGAAAAAATCCTTTAGTCGCGTTCAAATCACGGCTGGGATATTCCACATAATTGAGTTTTTCGTGTTGTTTCATGACTTACTCCTTGCGCTCATTGGGGCATTACAACAGTAACTGTCCTTCGAGATAAGTTTTGGCATATCCAGCAATACAGACTCGCTCATCTTGCACTTGGCAATGCAATACGCCACCACGGCTTGAGGCTTGATAAGCAAGCAGCGTGGTTTTAGCGAGGCGCTTACTCCAATAAGGGGCCAAGCCGGTATGAATGGAACCTGTAACCGGATCTTCATCGCCGCCATTGGCCGGCCAGAAATAACGCGACACAAAGTCATATTCAATACCCGGCGCGGTGACCACTACATCATAAGGCGCTAAGCTTTTCAGTAAGCTTAAATCCACCTCTAGCTGTTCCACCTGTGCTTGCTGCGAGTAAATAGCAAAATAAGCTTGTTGATTACGGCGTACTTCTGTGGGGGCAATCGATAAGCCATCCAGCAGCGCTGCTGGAGTTTCAAAATCTAAAACCGGAGGATAGCTGGGAAAGTCCATGGTAATCAGCCCTTGCTCACCACGCTGCACGCTTAACTCTCCTACTTGTAAGGTGGAAAAACCAATCGTAGATAACTCGGGATGTTGCTCAAATAACACATGGGCCGCCGCCAAGGTGGCATGGCCACAAAAATCAATTTCGCATAAGGGCGAAAACCACCGAATCATGTACTCATCGGGTTCTAGCCTTACCACGAAGGCGGTTTCAGACAAATTATTCTCTTTAGCAATATTTTGCATCAATTCGTCTTCTAACCAAGCGTCCAGCAATAACACCGCCGCAGGATTACCTTTAAACAAATCCTGAGTAAAGCTGTCTACCTGATGAATTTTTAAGTTCATAATAATCCTTAGTATTTAAACGAATCATTGATTAGTTTTTTATAAAAAAATAATACGCACGATTTTTCTAAGCTTCTCACAGACTTAAGTAGTTTACGAAAGATCACACATAGCGCTTTACATTACCCCAATATAAGTTACACTTCGCTGGCTGGTAAAGGTTACAGCGGATATTTATGCCCCATACAAATACGTCGATTTTTAGCAATTTCCACCTGTTTGTTCGTAAGTAATTTCTGCATCTTTCGGCACCCTAATTTATCTATTTTCGGATAAATTTTATTTATTATTTTTGGAGATTACTCATGGCTACAGGTCGCGTAAAATGGTTCGACGAGCAAAAAGGTTTTGGTTTCATCGAGCGCCCAGACGGTAAAGATGTATTCGTACACTTCCGTGCAATTCAAAGCGAAGGTTACAAAACTTTAGCTGAAGGCCAAGAAGTTACTTTTGAAGTAGAAGAAGGTCCAAAAGGTCCTCAAGCTGCTAACGTAAAAGTTGCCTAAGCTGCTTATTAAGGCATGAGTATCTAACTTATCAACGATGAGTTCGACACTCGCTTTAAGCGATAAAACGGTCCCCATGGACCGTTTTTTATTGCCTAAAATTTAAGCCCGCAGCGATTCCGCAACGGCGGCCTGCACATGAATCACCGTAGTATCGTATAAAGGCAAGTCACTATCGGCCTGCTTTAGCAACAAACCAATTTCGGTACATCCTAAAATAATCGCCTCAGCTCCCAACTGTTTTAGCTGGTTGATTTGCGCCACATAATATTGGCGAGACCTATCTTTGATCTGTCCTTGGCAAAGCTCTTCATAAATGATGCGATGTATTCCCTCACGCCCTTGGCTATCGGGAATCAGCACGTCTAAACCTTGCAGCTGCAAACGTTGCTTATAAAAATCCTGCTCCATAGTGAAACGGGTACCGAGTAAACCGACCTTGTGGATCCCATCGGCCAACAAGGCTTGGGCCGTAGCATCACCAATGTGTAATAGAGGGATATCTATAACCTGTTCTACCTCTGCGGCCACTTTATGCATGGTATTGGTAGCAATGAGCAAGAAATCGGCGCCAGAGGCTTGAACCGAGCCAGCGGCCTGCTGCATGAGCTTCGCTAACGCGGACCAATCACCTTGATGTTGTAAGCGCTCAATTTCAGCAAAATCGACACTCACCAAGTTCACTTTTGCCGAATGCAAACCGCCTTTCTCGCGCTTTATCGCTTGGTTTAGCTGTTGGTAGTAACTCAAGGTGGACTCCCAACTCATACCGCCAATCATTCCAATTGTTTTCATTTAAGCCCTCGTTGCACTTAACGCCATTTCACCGGCTTTTTTTCAATTTCATACAAATCATCAGCAATGTTATCGACACGGCTTTGCACCACTGCCTGCGCATCTTTTAGCCCTTGATTGTAATAAAATGCACCTATTTCTTCGGCGAAGAAATCCAGCAAGAACTCAGCATCAAACTGGCCCACTTCAAGTTCTAATTGCTGTTCACAATAGTCTTGTATCTTCTCTACTAGGGCAGCCTTTTGCTCTGGTTCAAAAGTGATTTCAGCCATTTTCCAGCTCCTTCTGTTGGCGGCTAATGAAATCGTTCAATTGCTGCTCGGTTTTAATATGGCGCTGCCAATACGCTACGCTAATCCAACGTCCAAACTTGTAACCGACTTTTTCCAACTCAGCCACTTTATGAAAACCTAAGCTTTGATGTAAGCCTTCACTCGCCTCATTAGGCAAGGAGATTCCAGCCAATATAGTCGCTATGGGGTAGTCGTCTGCTTGCTTCAACAACTGCTGATAAAGCTGCTTGCCTAAACCTTTCGAGCGCACATGAGCCGCCAAATAAATCGAACTTTCAGCGCTAAAGCGATAGGCACTGCGCGGCTTCCAAGCGCTGAGGTAAGCATAAGCCACCACTTCCCCTTCTTGTTGGTAAACCAACCACGGAAAACGCGCACTAAGCTCTGCGATGCGCTGGGCCATAGTGGCCTCGCTCACCGGCTGTTCCTCAAAACTAGCGCTACTGCTTACCACGTAATGATTATAGATCCGACAGATAGCGGCACTGTCTTTGACTTGTACCGCCCTTATGATTTGTCTTTGCCCGTCCATGTTGATGCCAATTATTTGTATAAAGCAATATCACACCATATTCAGGCTAAATAAAAAAGCATCCGATAAACCCATGAGGTTAATATAAAAAAACGAAATTATTAATTTGTCATATGTCTGTATTAAACTACTGAGAAGCTTGAGCCAGTATCTTGGTTTGGGTATATTGGCCAACAAAAAAACGTTAAAAGAGGCTAGTAAGTAATTTAACAATATAAGTTGTATCTCAAGGAAAGTTTGTGAAAATTCTAGCAGTCGCGCTTAGTGTCATCTCATTCCCACTATTCGCATATAACAGCTACTATGTAGCTAACCAGCCCACCGAGTATATTGGTACTAACGCACAAATTAACTATCGTTACCATCATACGACTAGCGGCAACATCCCATCAGGCATCAAAGGCTTGGTTGGTATTCTTGATCATTACGCGATGTTGCAAATGATTTGCACTAATGAAGGCAAGGTGGGTATAAAACACAACTTGCTGAATAGTCATGTGCAACAAGTGTATGTGGATAATCAGCCCTTACTGAGCACCTTGGGTAACAGCCAAGTACTAGAGGCCTCGAACCAACAAGTCGAGCAATTACAAAACGGTAAATACCTGCACTTTAGTGAACCACCAGTAACCTTGGGTAATATAACGTTAAGCCGAAAAACCATCTCATTACAGGGCTTTGCTGAAACCTATCAACGCATGCAAACCCTATGTAGTGATAGCACCGGTATTTAAAACTTTCAGCTAGTTGACGACCTTGAGCGGCGAGTAAAACGCTTGAGCATCCACACATCACAGCCGCTATGTTCGCTGGCGGCAAACGGTGTAGTTAGGTGTTGAAAACCCAAGTCTTGATACAAGCCAATGGCTTGCTTCATGGTGCTAAGCGTATCTAGGTAACATTGCTGATAACCCAACGCTTGAGCCTGCTTTAAGCAATGCTCTGCCAAGGCGCGCCCATAACCTTGACCGCGCGCTTGCGGGCTGACAAACAGTTTACGTAATTCACAGGTAGCCGTTGCTGCATCAAACTCAGCAATTCCAGCACAGCCCCACACTTGCTGCTGCGCCTCTAGTACATAATAAGCACTATTGGCTGCTTGATAGTGTTGGCTCATTGCCGCGACTTCAGGATCGGATGGGCCAAAACCTTCACCAATGGCGCTAAATTCACGCCCTCCCTGTTCGATGATCTGCTGCACTCGGACATCATCTCTAGCTTCGATGGGACGAATAATAAAACTCAAAGTCACTCCTGGTTTGTTAGTTAATTCGACATCTTATTTTGCCACTCATTCACAAGTACTTGGTTTAACGCAGCTTTAAAGTTAGTTAGGCAAGACTTGCTTAATTTTGATGGCCGCGGCTTCACTCACCCAAGCCTGCCATATCGTTGGGTACTCCTGCAGAAAATAGTACATGCTGGTTTGAGCATCGGCTTGCTGTTGTTCCATCCACGCTAGCAGCTGGTTCATTTGTTGATTACTAAAGGCACGTTTGCTGATGTAGTCGTAAGCTGCCGGGGCTGAAATAGCAAAGCGTTCAGTGGTAACACTGTGGACAGTCGCAGCTGGATACATGGTTACCTTGGGCTGAAGACAATCTTGCTGAGTCGTACAATGAGTAAACTCTTCAGGGTCGACGCCGCTGGCAAAATCCACCTTCACCATCGGATACTTGCCAAGTACCGCGGTGGGGGCCCAGTAATAACCCAACCAGCCTTGTTGCTGCTGATAAGCCTAAGCGATGGAGGCCGACAAGCTATAACCTGAGCTGGTTGTAATCCACTCAAAACCGGCTTGTTCTAGTTGCAAAGCATCAAATAAATGTTTTGCTGAAATATAACAATTCCAGCCCTTGGGGCAGCCATGAAAGCCCGATGCTCCCTCCTTATGGGGGTGAGGGAATAGTTCAGCGTGCTGCTTCACCCCTTCAATGGTAGCCAGTTCAGGATATTGCTCAAGCAAGTACTGGGGAAGCCAAAAGCCTTCTTCCCCACCATCTAACAAAGCGTGTCCCGCTACTCGCAAGCGTTTATCTGCCACTCCCTCGTCTAATAGCGTTTTCACGCTGTGGGTCCATAATTCTGGGGCAATATCTGGGGTATCGCTGTCCAGCATGGATTGTAAAGTAGGCATGGTGGCACCAGGCACCAGCTCAGTATCACAGCCGTAACCATGTTCAAGAATGAACTGATCTAAATGGGCGATGATGCTAGCCGAACTCCAATTCATATCGGCAATGGAGACCTTACCGCAGCTCGATTCGGCTTGCGCGCCAAGGCTTAATAAGAACCAAACAGCATGTCTAAATTTCATATCCCCATCCTAGTGGCATGCTTAGTTGATGCTAAGGCCCTAGTGAGAACAAATTCATCCGTTTGGCCTTACGGCCCTTAGTATTGAATAGCAGTGATGAAAAACCAAGCAACTTGCCCCGAAAAGCTGACAAAAAAACCAATTTAGTCGGGGAAATAAGAGGCATTATCCAGCTAAGCCACTAGCTTAAGCGGCTTAGCTGAACTAGAAAAACCTAAATCACTGCGCTTAACGGCGCGCTTGATGCTTGGTTAAAATACTGTCTAAGTGGCTAGCAAAGGCTTTGCGGTCAGCTTGACTTAGCGCAGCAGGCCCACCGGTATGCACGCCACTGGAGCGTAGGGTGTCCATAAAGTCACGCATATTTAAGCGCGATTTAATATTACTCTTGGTATACAACTCACCACGAGGGCTAAGCGCCTGCGCCTGCTTAGTGATGACTTCATCCGCCAAGGGAATATCTGAGGTAATCACCAAATCACCGGCTGATATCCTAGCCACGATTTCGTTATCCGCCACATCGAAGCCGGAGCTCACTTGCAAGCTGCTGATCACTTTAGAAGGAGGGGTTTTGATGTATTGATTAGCCACCAAGGTTAAGGGGATTTGAGTTCGCTCGGCAGCGCGAAACAAAATCTCTTTAATTACTACCGGACAAGCGTCGGCATCCACCCAAATTTTCATTATTGCTCCCCTTTATTAGACGGCTCTACTATGCCAGTACCGACCACAATTACAAGCCGCTAGCGAAGATTGAAGCAGCCCATCCAGCCACTTAGCCCATTAGACTATACTAAAGCATCACTAAGCCTTGCATGTTAGGCGCTAAAGACATTGGCGCTTGGACACAACTTACTGTAAGCTGCACGCCCGCATAAGGCGGCCACGTCAAGAACTGACCACAAGAGACCATGCTATGAGCTTTGCTTCCCTCGGTTTATCAAAACCTTTATTAGATGCTGTTGCCGAACAAGGCTACGACACACCCTCACCTATTCAAGCCAAAGCAATTCCGGTGATCCTTGAAGGTAAAGACATCATGGCCGCGGCGCAAACCGGTACTGGTAAAACCGCTGGTTTCACCTTGCCGTTGTTAGAGCGCTTAAGCAAAGGCCCTAAAGTGCGCGCCAATCAAGTCCGTGCCTTAGTACTTACCCCTACTCGCGAGTTAGCCGCTCAGGTGGGCGAAAGTGTCAGCAACTACGGTAAACACCTTGATCTTAGCTCCACGGTGGTCTTTGGCGGGGTAAAAATTAACCCACAAATGCAAAAGCTAAGACGTGGCGCCGATGTATTAGTGGCCACCCCCGGTCGCTTGCTCGACCTCTACCAACAAAACGCCTTTCGTTTTGGGCAGTTAGAAGTGATTATCTTTGATGAAGCCGACCGCATGCTGGACATGGGTTTCATCCACGACATTAGAAAGATCCTCGCCCTGCTACCCAAACAGCGCCAAACCCTGATGTTCTCGGCAACCTTTTCTGAAGAAATCAGAACGCTGGCAAAAAGCTTGGTAAAAGATCCGGTAGAAGTTTCGGTGGCACCGCCCAATGCCACTGCCAATACTGTCAGCCAATGGATCGTACCGGTAGATAAGAGCAAGAAAGCCGGTCTCTTAAGCCAGTTAATTAAAGACAACGACTGGCAGCAAGTCTTGGTATTTAGCCGCACCAAACATGGTGCTAACCGCTTAGCCAAACACTTAGAACAGCGTAAAATTTCTGCCGCGGCAATCCATGGTAATAAGAGTCAAGGCGCCAGAACCCGTGCCTTAGCTGAATTTAAAAGTGGCGAAGTACGGGTATTGGTGGCCACCGACATCGCGGCACGCGGCTTAGACATCGACCAACTACCGCAAGTGGTTAACTTCGACTTACCCAATGTAGCGGAAGATTATGTGCACCGCATTGGTCGAACCGGCCGCGCTGGCGCATCTGGTCAAGCGGTATCGCTGGTTTGTGCCGAGGAAGTGGGTGATTTAATTGGCATCGAGCGCTTAATAGGGCAACTATTAGAGCGAAAAGAGATCGCAGGCTTCGAGCCTAGCGCGAAACTGCCTGTCACTAAAGATACTCGTCCGCCGAAGGGGAAAAAACCGAAAAAGGCCAAGCCTGCCAGAACCGAACATAAAGATGGTCAACGCTCTGGAGAGAATGCCCGCGGCAACAAGCCGATTGGAAAAAACCGTCGCCACACCGGCGACAATAAAACCAGTCGCCGTTTCAGCAAGCCCAAGTCAAATAACTCGGGCAATAAATAGACCGAGCAGTCGCAACTAGCCGAGGAATTCTCGGCGAGTGGATTTACTCGCCTTAAACTTACCCCCATAAGCCGAAGTTTGGGTGCTAGAACTGGCATCCATCACTCCGCGCGCCTTCACGCAGTAGTGAGTCGCCGCAATGCTCACCGCCACATCTTCAGTGCCTAGTAAACTTTGTAGCGCCACTAATACTTGTTGGGTGAGACGTTCTTGCACCTGAGGTCGCTGAGCAAAGAAGCGCACAATACGGTTGATTTTAGATAAGCCGATAATTTTATCTTTGGGCAAATAGGCCACTTTGGCGAAGCCGTCTATGGTCACAAAATGGTGTTCACAGGTGCTGGTGAAAGCAATATCTGAAACCTTCACCATCTCTTCTAAGCCCATTTTATTTTCGATGATACTAATGCTGGGAAAGGCCGAATAGTCGAGGCCGGCAAATACTTCATCAACAAACATCTTGGCAATGCGATGCGGCGTTTCGGCGAGGCTATCGTCTGTTAAGTCTAAACCGAGAGTCGCCACAACTTCTGTCATACTGGCCTTAATCTTCTGATACTTCTGCTCGTTACTCAGGGTATTTTCCACTAATGGAGTTTCAATACCCTTGTCGATCAAAGCTTGGCGTACTTGAATGGCCTCTGCAGACAAGCCAGCGTCTGTACTAAATTGTTTTTCAGCTAGCGCTACTTTCATAATCACTTCCTATCGCTGGTTTGTTTGCTTATTTCCCGCCATCTTCTCTGTTATAACCCGCTGG
The DNA here is from genome assembly GCF_001420915.1 of Agarivorans gilvus. Classification (NCBI taxonomy): domain Bacteria; kingdom Pseudomonadati; phylum Pseudomonadota; class Gammaproteobacteria; order Alteromonadales; family Alteromonadaceae; genus Agarivorans; species Agarivorans gilvus. Next base: position 2,559,005 of record NZ_CP013021.1, read on the forward strand.
CGGAGCGAGGTCATCACCACTAAACAAGCGTCTTAACTAAGGCTTAACCTGCAACACTCTGTTTAATATTTAACAACGAAGGCGCAATAGTATTCACTTTTTGCGCGGGTGCAAGTCGAACCACTAAGGAAAGGCTAAAATTCGCTAAATTAAACTGCTCACAGTAGCGTTTACTTTGATATGGCCAACTTATCACTGTTTATTCTCTGTCGCGTTTTCCAGCCAGGGTCACCGATACCGAATCAGCAAAACGCAGGGCATGGGGTTTGTCCACGGTAATACTGGCGCTTAATACCCGCGGTTCATCCATCACTAGTTGCAACAAGTCAGCACACAATTTTTCGAGTAGCCGAAAGTGGCCCTGCTCTACGTGACTAATCATCGCCTTAGTAATCACCTTATAGTTTAAAGCCAATTGTTCACTATCGGCTTCACAGGCCTGGCTCGCCTGATAACGAATTTCAGCGTTAATTACCACATCTTGCTGCTTACTTAGCTCTTCCTGATTGAAGCCAATATAAGTGCGTAATCTCAGGTTGGTAATCGTAATCAAGGCCGGCTCTAAGCTAAATCCTCGCGCTGGTGCCGCCAAGTTAGAAACATTACTCATTTACATCTCTCTTTGCATTTCGCTTAATAAATACCTAGCTTAATTTACCGCGCTTTAACAAGTTCTAAGTCAACTAATTCAGCAATCTGTGAACACAGGGCTGCCGCCTACCGCTGCTTTGTAATCACCAAACTGACCGAGCCCACAGTAAAACCAAACTTAGTTAAGCGAGATTCATTAATTAAGGTGGTGGGGTTAACTAAATACATCTTGTCTTCCACCACCACATCTAAGGGCTTGCCGCGATACTGCAAGCTCAATACGTAGTCCATGAACATGGCGTTGCCAGCCAGCCTAATGGGCGCGGGTGTTGCTACATCGTTGGCGCTGGCAAGGTAGCTACCATCAGCTTGTTTTACTAACTGCCATACGCGGCGTTGTTGCTCACCATCATCAAATACAAAGCGCTCATCTAACTGGCCGTTGCCCGCTTCATCCCAGCTCGCCTTTATGCTGGCATTAAAATAACGAATCAATTCACCGGAACGGTTTTTCACGATGCCATGAGCGCTCAGCTCACCGGCAAAAAACTCACTTAGTAGCAAACGCGGCTGATTATTGGCGTAACGCTGCACATCAGCGCTGGAGCAAGCAGTTAAACTGAGCAGGCCCAACAATAAGACTAGGGCACGGTAGCGAACTAAAACTGGCGTCATAACTGTTATTAATTATGGAATGGTATTTATATTACGGCGAATAAAACAGAAAGGATCGCAGGGCTTAAAATGATTTAATTCCAATCGCGAGGAGCAAGCTGCTGGCATTTAATACAGTCTAAGGTTTTGCCCAACATGCTAGCGCGTCCTTGATAGTCCAGCACCCATGGACGGTTTTGCCAAGGCGGGAGGTGGCGCACATGCTGCAAATGGCCGCAAGCCAGTCGAGCCACCCAGTGACGATCTTCGTCTAATTGAAAACCCACTATCACCTGTTTCATTTTTTACCCTAGCGGCTAAACATTTCCCTTAACACCATATGGGTACGCACCATGACCATCTTCTCCATTTGCTCTAATTGCAAACGAATTGCTTCCAAACGGGCCATTGAATCGACTTCAACGTAAAGTAGCATGTCTACCTCCCCAGAAATAGTTTGGCAGCGCTTAATTTCTGGGATGCTACGCATAATTTCAGTATATGCTTCACAGTGGTGTTCATTATAGCGTAGCTCCAAATGTGCCACGATGGGGGCTGAACTTTGCTGACGGCCAAGTTTGGCGTGATAACCACTGATCACTTGCTTTCGCTCTAGGTTGGCAATTCGCTCGGCGGTGGCCGAGCGCGATAGATTTACCGCTCGGGCAATTTGGCTCACTGGGGTGCGGGCATTGTCCACCAGCATTGCGACAATCTTTTGATCAAATTTATCCAAGCACTACTTCCCTATTCGGCTTTAGCTAATTACGCCTCACTCGGCGGCGTCGCCACCAAACCACGCTAATTGATGGTGCAGTTGAGTTACGCTTCCCACCACAATCAACGAAGGACTTTCCGCTTGTTCAGCCAATACGGCTAAGTTATCTAAAGTACCGGTAAATACCCGCTGCTGAGGGGTGGCGCCACGCTCAATAATGGCGCAAGGCGTGCTGCTTGCCAAGCCGTTATTCAGTAGATTTTGCCGAATTTGTGGGCACTGCTTCAAGCCCATGTAAAATACTAGCGTATGGTTCGACTGCGCCAAAGAAGCCCAGTTAATGTCTTCACCGTGCTGCTTTAAGTGTCCGGTAATAAACTGCACACTTTGCGCATGGTCACGATGGGTCAGCGGAATACCAGCATAAGCAGTACAACCCACTGCCGCAGTAATTCCGGGAACCACCTCGTAGGCCAGGCTATGCTCGGCCAACGCTTGCAGCTCTTCACCGCCACGACCAAAAATAAAAGGGTCGCCCCCTTTTAAGCGAACCACATGTTTACCCTGCTGAGCACGGTCAACCAAAATTTGGTTTATTTCCGGCTGAGGTACAAAGTGGTGATCCAGTTGTTTGCCCACATACACCATCTCTGCGGTGGGTGAGGCAATGTCTAATATGTCTTGCGACACCAAACGGTCATAAACAATCACATCGGCATTACGGATCCGTTTCACCGCTTTTACGGTGAGTAAATCAGGATCGCCAGGCCCGGCTCCGACTAAGGAGACAAAACCCTGCTGGCTCTCTGGATGAAGATGAGACATCGACCATTTCCTTTATAATTCATAATCTTCAATAGCTGGAAAAGACTGCACTAATACTTCAGCAGCGGCTACTGATACTTGTGTTGTTGCTTTATACCTATAAAAAAGCCCCTCAGCAAGCAAAGCGAGGGGCCCTTTTAGACTGTTTTGTTTAGGCTAAGAGCTAAACAGCCTTACGTGAAGGCAAGGTCTTAGCGTGAGTCACATACAAACTCAGCCCAGTAACCATTAAACCGCCTACCAAGTTACCTAAGGTAACCGGAATTTGGTTCCACACTAACCAATCGGTCACGGTGAAATCGGCACCCAACATCATACCCAGAGGGAACAAGTACATATTTACTACCGCGTGCTCAAACACTAAACCGAAGAAGATGAAGATCGGGAACCACATCGCCAAGACTTTACCGCCCACGGTTTTTGAGGTCATCGCTCCTACTACGCCTAGGCATACCATCCAGTTACACAAAATGCCTTTTACAAAGGCGGTAATCCAGCCGTTTAGCCCGTGCTCGGCAAACCCTAAGGTACGCGCGGTTGAGGCTTTAATGAAGGCTTGACCCACGGCGCCGGGTTCCATGCTGAAGTTCATGGTAAAGGTGAGAGCCACCAAAAAGGCCACCGCCACCGCACCAATTAAGTTACCTAAACCCACCAATAGCCAGTTGCGTAATACGCCTTTAGCGGTGACGCCAGGGCGCTTTTCAAATAGCGATAAGGGAGCTAGGGCAAACACGCCGGTTAACAAGTCAAAACCCATTAGGTTCAAAATACAGAAGCCCACGGGGAATACCAAAGCACCCACAATCGGTACGCCGGTTTGTACCGCGGCGGTAATGGCTACCGCCACTGCAATCGCGAGGATCGCGCCAGCCATAATACCGCGAATAATGGTATCGCGAGTGGACATAAACACTTTGCTTTCGCCGGCATCGATCATCGTTTGAACGAATTCAGCTGGTTTTACGTAAGACATATTAGTCCTTAATGTTAAAGTTGAATTTAATTCTTTACGCGCTTACGGCGACCTTGCCAGCGCTAACGCTTACTGGATAACTCGCGACCGCTACCTCTGGGTTTTCCAGACAGACGCCGCTTTGCAAGTTAAACCGCTGTTTCTTAAGTGGGCTGGCTACCCATAGCTGGCCCTGATGCTCACAAATCAAACCCCGCGATAACACGTTGGATTGAGCAAAAGGGTCCATGTTATTAATGGCGAACACCTGCTCATCGTCACGCGGGCGAAATAGCGCGATTTGCGCACCGTTCACCAAGGCACAAACGCCAGTTCCAGGAATGATGTCGCTCAATTGACAAACTGTTTCAAAACGCATGCTTATGCCTCCAACTCAAGGTGTAAAATATCGCCCTTCGGCTGTGGATATTTTTCCGCCCACGTGGCTGGACGGTGCTGCTCACGTTCATCCACAAACACTACGTTGTCATCACGTTGCTCGCTATTAATGAAGTGGGCGAAGCGCTTCAATTGGCTTTCATCGTTGATGGTTTCGCTCCATTCACAGCGGTAGTTTTCGATCAACTTGGCCACATCGGCCTCTAGTTGTTGGTTGATTCCGAGTTTGTCGTTAACAATCACTTCACGCAGGTAATCAACCCCACCTTCTAGGCTTTCTAGCCACACCGAGGTGCGTTGTAATTTATCGGCGGTGCGCACGTAGAACATCAAAAAGCGGTCTACATATTTGATTAAGGTTTCTTGGTCTAAATCGGCTGCCAGTAAGTCGGCGTGGCGTGGTTTCATGCCGCCGTTACCACCTACATACATATTCCATCCGGCGTCGGTGGCAATAATGCCTAAGTCTTTACCTTGGGCTTCGGCACATTCGCGAGTACAGCCAGACACCCCAAACTTCATTTTGTGTGGCGTGCGAATGCCTTTGTAGCGGTTTTCCAAGAGAACCCCAAGGCCTACACTGTCTTGCACGCCAAAGCGACACCAAGTGCTACCCACACAGGTTTTCGCCATACGTAAAGCCTTACCGTAGGCTTGGCCAGTTTCATAACCCGCCGCAATTAACTTGCGCCAAATAGTGGGAAGATCATCTTTTTGCGCGCCAAACAAGCCGATGCGCTGGGCGCCAGTCACCTTGGTATATAAGTTATATTCCGCAGCCACTTCGGCTAAAGCCGCAAGCGCTTGTGGTGTCACTTCACCACCAGCCATGCGTGGGATCACCGAATAGGTGCCATCTTTTTGCATGTTACCGAGGAAGTTATCGTTGGTATCTTGTAAGCTAACGCGCTCTGGAGCCAGTACGTGCTCACCCCAGCAAGAGGATAAAATCGAGCCCACCGCCGGTTTACACACTTCGCAGCCATAACCCTTACCGTGCTTGGTTAAGACTTGATCAAAACTTTTTAGCCCTTCTATGCGCACCAAGTGGAACAACTCTTGGCGAGAGTACTCAAAGTGCTCACACAGGTGATTGTTCACCTCAAGTCCGGCCTTGGCTAATTCGGCATTTAATACCTGACCAATCAGCGGCAAACAGCCGCCACAACCAGTACCGGCATTGGTAGAGGCTTTAATTTCGGCCAGTGTGGTGTGCCCTTCGGCTACGGCGGCGGCAATTTTGCCTTTGGTAACATCGAAACAAGAACAGATCACCGCTGAATCAGGCAGGGCGTCTGCACCCATCGCCGGCTTTTCGCCACCGGCATGGGCCGGAAGAATTAAGCTATCGGGATGCTCGGGCAAATCAATGCCGTTGAGCTTAAGCTGCAGCAAGTTGCCATAGTCTGCGGTATCACCCACCAGCACCGCTCCCAGCAATTTTTTGCCGTCTTCGGAAACAATCAAACGCTTATATACGCCCTGTTTATCATTTTGATAAACATAGCTTTTACACTTAGGCGTGCGGCCATTAGCATCACCGATACTGCCCACTTTAACCCCAAGTAATTTCAACTTGGCACTCATGTCTGCGCCGGTGAAGGCACTTTGCTGACCGAGCAAGTGGTCCACCGCCACTTGCGCCATTTTGTAACCTGGCGCCACCAAACCAAAGAAACGCTGGTTCCAAGACGCACATTCACCAATGGCGTAAATATCTTGGTCGGAAGTGAGACACTGGTCGTTAATCGCGATGCCACCACGAGGGGCGATGGCTAACTCAGCTTGGCTAGCCAATTTGTCCTGTGGACGAATACCGGTAGAGAATACAATGAAATCCACCTCTAGTTGGCTGTCATCGGCAAATACCATGGTATTGCGAGCCTGCTCACCCTGGGCTTTAATTTCTAGGGTATTTTTACCGGTATGCACCTGCACACCCATACGCTCAATGGTGGTACGCAGTAATGCACCACCCTGCTGATCTAGCTGTTCAGCCATTAATACGGGAGCAAACTCCACGACATGGGTAGTCACACCTAAGGCTTTTAAAGCGCCTGCCGCTTCTAAACCGAGTAAACCACCACCCACCACGGCGCCACTCTTGCTGTTCTTAGCACAGGCTTCAATGGCTTTAAGATCTTCGATAGTGCGATACACAAAACAGTCTTTTTGCTCGCTACCCTTAATCGGTGGAACCCAAGGGTAAGAGCCAGTGGCAATGATCAGTTTGTCGTAACTCAGCTCTCTACCGCTATTGGAATAAACGATTTTTTGCTGACGGTTAATGTTAATCGCCCGCTCACCTAATAAGACTTTAATACCGTGCTTTTCATAAAAGCCCTGCTTTACCAGTGACAGCTCTTCAGCAGTGTGGTGAGAAAAGTAAGACGACAAGTGAACTCGATCATAAGCCACACGCGGTTCTTCACAGAAAACCTGTACATCAAATTGGCTAATTTCGGCCTTTTCAACCAAATCTTCTAAATAACGGTGACCCACCATGCCGTTACCAATAATGACCAGCTTCAACTTGCTCATACACTTCCCACACAAAAAAGATTAATGAGCGGATAATAGGATGTAACAAAAGCAACGAAATGATGTAGATCAATAACAACTTAAAACTACCCTAAAGAGGTAGTTTGCGCAAAATACCAGCAAAATAGGTAACTTTATTTCATTTGGGTAAGAAAATGACGGCAAAATCCGCAAATATCGGCAAAACTGTTTTCATGATTAAGGCCAATTATTTTTTTACAAATGGCCTTGTTTTGCCAAAAGATTTAAATATGCCGCTTATTGGCTAGGCTTTAATCCACCCCAAAGGCCGGTTAAAGTTAATCATACCTAGGCAAATGTAAGCATCTTGTTAACAGGCAAACGAAGCTATGGGCCTAAGGCTTGAACCTAAGGCTTGCACAACGCCACCGTTAAATTCACGGAAAAACCCGCAAATTGCCGCTGGCTTTCCGCCATATTGCTAGCTCCCAGAGTTCACTAAAGGCGCTATGATTTTGCTCTTCTCTATTTTAGCAGTGCATTATTATGAGCCGTTTACATCAGCAATTAGGTATAGGCCAAGGCGCCGCCTTATTGGCCACCTCTCTCCTCGGTACCGGGATTTTTGTGGTGCCCGCCATTGCCGCCCATATTGCTGGGCGCGACTCGCTGCTAGCATGGTTATTGCTGATAGCCTTGGTACTCCCCATTGCCTTTACCTTTGCCGCCTTAGGTAAGCACTACCCTCATGCGGGTGGTGCCGCCCACTTCGTTGCCAAGGCCTTTGGATCGCGCGCCGAGAAGATCTGCGCCTTCTTGTTTATTGCGGTACTGCCAGTAGGACTGCCTGCTGCATTAGTGATGGCCACCGGTTTTTGGCAATCCATTTTTTCACTTAGCTCAGGCGAGCAGTTAGCTGTGCAGCTCGGCAGTCTGGCCGCAATTTGGCTATTGGGTTTAGGCGGCGCTAAATTGTCGGGTAATGTGCAAGGCTTAATCGCGATTTTTATTATTGGCCTGATCCTCAGCCTTAGCTGGCAAGCCGATATTCAGCCGTTGGATTATCAACTGCCCAGCAGCTTTTCAGCGGCGAAGATTGCTCCCGCCTTAGCGGTAATGTTTTGGTGTTTTGTGGGCATTGAGGCCTTTACCCACATGGGTGAAGAGTTTCGCAAACCGCAACGCGATTTCCCCATCGCCTTATTGCTGGGCGTATTGATAGCGGGCACGGTCTACTGGGCCACCTCGGTATTGGTACTAAAATATGCCAGCTATGGCGACCAACACGCCAATACTCAGTCCTTAGCTCGCTTGGTAGCGATACTATTTGGTAGTAAAGCCAGTTACTTAGCGGCCATCATTGGCTACTTAGCCTGTTTCGCCAGCATCAATATTTATATTCAGGGTTTTGCTCGCTTAATTTGGAGCATGGCCGACGAAGGGCAATTACCGGCGTATTTTGCCCAGCTATCGGCCAACAAGGTGCCACGCCGTGCCCTGACTTTCATCGTGCTAGCCTGTGTGGTCAGCAGCCTTTCCATCTGGCTATTTAAGCTACCTTTGGAAGATTTAATCCGTTATGCCAACGGTAACTTCATTGCGGTGTACTTGCTCAGTATGTTGGCTGGAGTGGTTTTGCTAAAGGGCTTAGCTCGGCTATTAGCCTGTATCAGTGTGCTACTGTGCTGCGCCTTACTGGTGGCCTTAGGCAGCCAAGTCACTTATGCGCTCATCTTGGGCCTTGGCATGTTCGCCTACTTAAGCTGCAAACCTTACTTCAAGCGACCCTTTGCTCAAGCACTACCTCCTAGTGAATAAACATCTAACGGTTTATTGCTAATGTGAGCCGCTAAGCTACGAGTGTGGCTTAGCGACTTTGCCAAACCGATGCCTTTTTATCCTCTAAGTATTGCCAGGCAGAGCCACTTCGCTTAGGCTAAAAATTCATCATCAAGGAAAGTTATGACAACTCACTTCTCTTACCTAGTCAGCTCGATTATTGGCGCTAATCACTTAGCTCCTAATCTACTGTGGCTGCTACTTGGTTTGGGCAGCGGTGAGGCTTAAGTTAATACTTGATCACTGGCTGCGAAGCGCAGTCAGTGTTGTGTCCTTCGTAGCCGTTTTATTCATCATTAGGCAATAAGGACATGCACTTGAACAACTCATCCAGCGCAGCTCTACGAACCCGCATTTCTACTGTTAAGGCCAGCCTTGGCTTGAGCCTAGCCTTGCTGGCCACCGCCTTATTTTCGCTGAAAGGGATCTGGATAAAACTGGCTTATCAATACGGCATTGATCCCGCCAGCCTAATGACCCTGCGTATGGCCTTTAGCCTTCCGGTGTATCTGGGCCTTGGTGCCTATTGGTGGCGACGCGGGCGCTTTCAAAGCCGCCATATAAAGTCGGCCATTTTACCCGCGGCCTTGGTCGGCAGCTGTGGTTACTACTTAGCAAGTCTACTGGACTTAAGCGGGCTACAGTACATTTCCGCCCCTTAGAGCGGGTCGTATTGTACGCCTACCCGAGTTTTACCTTATTACTCGCTTGGCTAGTTTATCGGCAACGCCCACAACGCGCGGTGTTTTTTGCAATTCCACTCAGCTGGTTAGGCGTTTGGCTAATGGTATGGAACGAAGCGCAGCAACAGCTTAATCAAGACCAACTGGTCTTAGGCACCGGCTTAGTGGTGGCCAGTGCCGCCAGCTTTGCCTGTTATTTGGTGTTCAGTAAAAACATCGTCAGCAAAATCGGCAGTCAAGCCTTTACTTGTATTGCTATGGTGGCAGCAAGTTTCGCCATTTTTATTCACTTTAGCTTGCAGCCTAGCTTGCCTTCGCTGTTGGGTTATCCGCTGCCGGTCTATGGCTACGCATTATGTATGGCGCTATTTTCAACGGTTATTCCGTCGTTTTTGTTTAGCGAAGCCATTCACCGCATTGGCGCCCAGCGTACCGCCATTTCGGGAAGCTTAGGTCCGGTAATTACTCTGCTGCTAGCAGCGTGGATCTTAGGAGATAGCATTAGCTGGCTGCAGCTTATTGGCATCACCTTAGTGGTAACTGCGATAAGTCTGCTTAATCGAAAATAGCAATTGCACATAGTGAGTAGGCGCAGGGCTTAGTGATTTTTACTAGGCCTTGCCCCTGCTGCTGTTTATACTGCGAGCAACAGCAGCAGGGCTTCAACAATGCAACAAGTGAACTACCTCAGCGCTTATCCAGCAGCGCTACAACAGCAAATTCAACAATTGATAGAACAACAACAGTTGGGTCACTGGCTGCGCGCTAAATATCCCCACGAACATCAGTTGAGCAACGACCAAGCCCTGCGCGACTATGCTCTCGAGATAAAAAACCGCTACATGCGCAAATCTGCGCCGCTCAGCAAGGTGGTTTACGATCCCAAAATACATGTGCTAAAACATGCCTTGGGCTTACACAGCTATGTGTCTCGAGTTCAAGGTAACAAACTCAAAAGCAAGAACGAAATACGCATTAGTAGCCTGTTTAAAAAAGGGCCGGAAGCCTTTTTACAAATGATAGTGGTACATGAGCTCGCTCACCTTAAAGAGAAGCAGCACAACAAGGCCTTCTACCAATTATGTCAGCACATGCTGCCTCACTATCATCAGCTAGAATTTGATACTCGTGTCTATCTCACTCACTTAGAGCTGATAGGCCCGGTCTATAGTTAAGTAGAACCCGTGAATTAACCTGCAAACATAACCAAGTAGGCGTTGAAAACGACTATGCTTAGTGGGCGAATATGGGGCCGCCGCCACCGCGGCAATCACCAGGACTTAAACATAAGCCATTGATATAAAATAGATGTCGGCCATTTGTCGGGTTACTGTCGTTACCTAAATGGAATAAACTAGCTTAAGGTTGTGGTCGGAATAGCAGTAAGGGAATAATGATGATCGTAAAAAAACTCCGGTTGCAAAGGGCTTGGTCTCAGGAGCAATTGTCTGAGCTTACCGGCTTGAGTATTAGAACTATTCAACGCATCGAAGGTGGGCAAAAACCCAGCCTCGAATCACTTAAAGCCTTAGCTGCTGTATTTGAAATTGAGCTTAGCGACCTTCAGATGGAGCCCGACATGAACAGTAATATTCGCGTCACCGAAGACGAACAAAAAGTCTTCAAACAAGTACAAGCAATTAAAGGTTTTTACTCTCACCTCACCAGCTATGTACTGGTTATATGTATGTTGTTTGTAATTAACCTAGTCACTCACCCAGAATACATTTGGGCCTTCTGGCCGGCATTGGGTTGGGGCATCGGCTTAGCTAGCCACGGTTTGAGGGTCTTTGACGTCATCAATTTCTTTGGCCCTCAATGGGAGAAAAAGCAAATCGAAAAAAGACTCGGCCGTAAGCTCTAAACCTACTACGGTCCCTACGCGCAGCGGATCCCTAGTATTCGCTGCTAGCGTAAAATATCAGCAACACTTGATGTATTCGATCCTGCAAACAGGATTAGCGCCCTACTATAACTAGCACTAAGATGGCTTCATCCTATTACTTCAGATGAGCCAAACTCAAAACACCGCGTTAGTTCGCCGAATCTGCGAGCTTACTGAGCGGGATAAATCGATAAGGCCTTATTTGGCAAAGCTATTTATTTCAGGGCAAACAACAATGAAAAATATTATCTCAATCCAATCGCATGTGGTGTTTGGCCATGCGGGTAACAGCTCTGCGGTGTTTCCTTTACAACGTATGGGTTTTGAAGTGTGGCCAATTCATACGGTGCAATTCTCTAATCATACCCAGTATGCCGAGGGCTGGACTGGCCAAGCCTTTAGCGCTGCACATATATCACAATTAATAGATGGCATTGCCGCCATAGACCAGCTCAAAAACTGTGATGCCTTAATATCGGGCTATCAAGGTAGCGCCGAACAATGCCGCGCCACCTTTGATGCGGCAATACGCCTAAAGCAAGCCAACCCACAGGCGCTATACATTTGCGACCCAGTAATGGGTGACCCACAGAAAGGCTGTATAGTGGCCGACGGCGTGAGTGAGGCCTTATGCCAAAAGTTACTGCCCTTGGCCGACGTGATAGTGCCCAATCAATTCGAACTCAGCCAGTTTGTTGAAATGGACATAGAGACCCTAGATGATGCCATTGAAGCCTGCCAGCACGCCTTAGCCAAAGGCCCCAAACTGGTATTGGTTAAACACTTACACTGCTTGTCTGAGCAACAATTTAGCATGATGCTAGCCAGCCAAAAGGGCTGCTTCTTGGTGCAACGTCCTCATTTAGACTTTGCCAAAGCTCCGGTGGGTGTGGGTGATTTAATCACTGCCACTTTCAGTGGTGGCTTATTGCAAGGCTTAACTCCAGTGGCGGCTTTTGAGCACTGTCATAATGCCGTATATGGGGTATTGCAAACCACTCAACAAAGCCAACAGTGGGAGCTGCAAACCGTTGCTGCGCAACAACAATTTATTACCCCAAGCTCAAACTATCGCGCCCAACAGCTCAGCCAATTAAGCTCCATAATTTAACCCAAGCATCACCGCGATAGTCAATCAGCAACAAACCAATAGCAGGCGGGTTTAAGCAGGGCTGATTCGAGGCGGTGATAGGCTTTTAGCTGAGTCAAAAAAAACTGATTAATGTGCAATAAATTGCTTGTCAATCTTGTCCAGCTAAGGTTTAATCGCGAAAAATTTATCCAGCTCACTGCAAGCTGGAAAATCAATATACGCAATACTTCAGTAAAAGGTTTTTTATGGTTCTCGTGGCATAAGCCGTGAAAGTTGCCTAGCGCATTTTTCACGGTGGAAAAGAGCAAATATATTATGAATACATCTATCAGCATTAAAACGTTGTTTCGACAACTACGACTCTTCGTCGTTACCCTCTATGCAGTTCAAGACTGCGACAATTTTTATCATCCCTTAGTCGCCTATTTCCGTCGAATTCGCGCTAACGCCTCGCGCGAAGAAGCCGCCACGAACTACGCCTAATCTCTCGGCTATTACCTATATTTACTGTGCTTGAGCAGGCTTTATTGCTACCTGTTGCTCAACCAGCACGGCGTTTTTTAGCACCCGATTTTTGTTTTTAGAGGAATACCCATGTTAGTTGAACAACGTTATTTTGAAACCCTACACCCCGGTTACGGCCAGTACTTTGACGTAGAGAAAGTGCTGTTTGAACAAAAAACCGAACAATGGCACTTGGTGATTTTTGACAACCCGTTTTTTGGTCGAGTCATGGCCTTAGACGGCGTGATTCAAACCACCGAACGTGACGAATTTATTTACCACGAAATGCTCACCCATACCCTCTACTCGCCCACGGCAAGGCGAAGAGCGTATTAATTATTGGTGGTGGCGACGGCGGTATGCTTCGTGAAGTAGTTAAGCACAGTGCTATTGAACAGATCACCATGGTGGAAATTGACCATGCCGTGGTAGACATGTGCAAAGAATTCTTACCCGGGCACTCGGCTGGGGCTTATGACGACCCACGAGTGAACTTGGTGATTGCTGACGGTGCCGAGTTTGTTAAAAACACCGAGCAGAAATTTGATGTGATCATTTCCGACTGTACCGACCCCATCGGTCCCGGTGAAGTGCTGTTCCACTCTGATTTTTACGCGGCCTGTAGCGCCTGCCTAAACGACGGCGGCATCATGGTGGCGCAAAACGGCGTGGCCTTCATGCAGATTGATGAAGTGACCACCAGCCAAGTACGTTTATCTCAGTACTTTAGTGATTGTTCTTTCTACAGTGCGGCAGTGCCCAGCTACGTAGGTGGCATCATGACCTTTGCTTGGGCCAGCCAACAAGCCGAGCTACGCCAAGCACCACTAGAAGTAATTACCCAACGTTTTAACGCGGCCAATTTGAACACCCGCTACTACACCCCAGCTATTCACGCCGCCAGCTTTGCTTTGCCTCGCTACATCGAGCAAGCGCTAGCTAATGTTCAGGAGCGATAACATGAGCAAATCCACTTGGTCTGCACAAGATAGCTGCAACCTTTACAACATTCCTTACTGGAGTCAGGGTTACTTTACGGTTAACCCACAAGGTGAAGTGGTGGTGAAGCCTAGCTCGGCGCATCCCGATGCTGAAATAGCGCTAAGCCAACTGAGTAAAGAGCTGAATCGCCAAGGTATTTCACTGCCTGCGCTGATCCGTTTTCCACAGATATTGGAAGACCGCGTGGCGCGGCTTTGTGAAGCCTTTAACCAAGCCATGGCCAATTATGAGTATCAAGGTGACTACCTAGCGGTTTACCCAATCAAAGTAAACCAGCAACACAGCGTAGTTAAAGGCTTGTTAGGCAGCCCTTCAGCCAAAAAACGTCAACTGGGTTTAGAAGCAGGCAGCAAGCCCGAGCTTATGGCCGTGCTCGCCATGGCCCAGCAAGCCAGCTCGGTGATTGTTTGTAATGGTTACAAAGACCGCGAATATATTCGCCTAGCGCTAATTGGCGAGAAGCTCGGCCACCAAGTGTATATCGTGCTAGAGAAACTTTCCGAACTGAGCATGGTGCTTAGCGAAGCGAAAAAGCTTGGGGTAAGCCCACGCTTAGGCCTTCGTGCGCGCCTCGCATCGCAAGGCCAAGGCAAGTGGCAAGCCAGTGGTGGTGAGAAATCAAAGTTTGGTTTGTCGGCCGCTCAAGTATTAAAGGTGATTGAGCAGTTACAAAGCCACGAAATGCTCAGCAGCTTGCAATTACTGCATTTCCACTTAGGCTCGCAAATCGCCAATATTCGCGATGTGCGTAAAGGCGTGAGCGAAGCGGCTCGTTTTTACTGCGAGTTACGCCAATTGGGCGCTGAAATTAGCTGCATCGACGTGGGCGGCGGCTTAGCCGTGGACTACGATGGCACCCGCAGCCAAAATGCCAACTCAATGAACTACGGCATGAGTGAATACGCCAATAACATCGTCTACAGCATTGGCGATATTTGCCAGCAACAGCAACAACCGATGCCACGGATTATGTCTGAATCTGGTCGAAGCTTAAGCGCCCACCACGCAGTACTGATTACCGATGTAATTGGCAGCGAAAGCTATCAACCCGAAGACATTGCCGCGCCAAGCGAAGACGCGCCGCAATTGCTGCACAACATGTGGAGCACTTGGACTGAACTGAGTCAGGGTTCAGACCAACGCGCCTTAGTGGAAAGCTACCACGACAGCCAAAGTGATTTAGCCGAAGTGCATACTCAATTCAACCTGTCGCTAATCAATCTGCAGCAACGTGCTTGGGCAGAGCAACTTAACCTGCGAGTAAGTTACGAAATCCAGCAGCGCTTATCGCGCCTCAATCGTAGCCATTTAGCACTGTTGGATGAGCTTAGAGAACGCTTAGCCGATAAGTTTTTTGTTAACTTCTCGCTATTCCAATCACTACCCGACAACTGGGGCATCGATCAAGTATTCCCTATTTTGCCTTTATCGGGATTAGACCAAGCCCCGCAACGCCGCGCGGTGATCCTCGATATTACCTGCGATTCCGATGGCAGCATCGACGAATACGTGGATGGCAGTGGCATAGAAACCACTTTGCCAGTGCCAACCTGGCACAAAGATAAACCTTATTTAATGGGTTTTTTCTTGGTGGGCGCTTATCAAGAAATTCTTGGAGACTTACACAACCTATTTGGCGATACCGACTCCGCAGCGGTAGTGATCAACTCAAAAGGTAAGGCCGAAGTGGTAGACATTCACCCCGGCGACACCGTAGAAGATGTATTAGCCAGCGTGAATTTAAACAGTGATGAATTTGTACGCAGCTATCGTGAGCTAGTAAGACAAAACATCGCCAAAGACCAGCAGCGTGCCATTCTTTCTGAACTAGAAGCGGGTTTGCGCGGCTACACCTATTTAGAAGACTATGCAGAGGGCTAACTAAGATGACGCATTTGTTTTTTGAAGGCTCGGAGAAAAAACTCGAGCTAAGCCTGGTGCCCGGTAGCCCTTCGCTACGCTCGCTAGGCTATGAATTTTGGTCACAAGCAGTACACATTGCCAAAGCCGAGATCCTCTCGCAAATCAGCAATGAGCACTGTGATGCTTATTTGCTTAGCGAGTCCAGCCTGTTTGTTTGGGATCAGCGTTGTTTAATGCTGACCTGCGGCAATACTACCTTGGTGGATGCGGCGATTTGGCTGGCTCAGCAACTAGGCAGTGAAAACATCGCCTTTCTTAGCTACCAGCGAAAAAATGAGTATCAACTGCAGCTGCAACCCTCTTGCCCAAAAACCGACTTAAGTCGCTTGCGCGAGGCCATGCCGATGAAAGCCTACCAGTTAGGCTATTTAGATAGTCATCACCACTTTGTTTGCCACTTAGACAAGGCCTTTACACCGCCGCCCAGAGACATCACCTGTGAGCTGTTGATGTATCACGTACAAGGGCCAAACGCAGATTATCTGCGTAGCGAAGGTCAGTCTATAGAGCAAGTAAGGCAACTGCTTAAGTTAGACTTGCTGTTTCCCGGCTTTACCATCGACGACTACTTGTTCGAGCCTTACGGCTACTCGATGAACGCGCTACGTGGTGAACATTACGCCACCATCCATGTTACCCCAGAGCAGCATAGCTCTTATGTAAGCTTGGAAACCAACCTCAACTTGGGCAGCACCCATGCTTATATCGTGAAACAGCTATTAAGCATACTGCAACCTAGCAGTTGGGACACCCTAGGTTTTAATTGCCAACCCTTCTCGCCCTTGGGCGCCGAGCAAATAGAAGTGAGCAAGGGTAATGTAGACCTAAGCTGTGGTTACCAAGTGGATTTTCGTCACTACCAACACCTGCAGCGCCGAGTTCAACCGGTGATTCAACTGTAAGCGACCAAGCCAGCCGAGCCTTCGGCTGGCTTACCGACTAAACCCTTAACTCTATGCGCTTGCTATAAGCCCCGCCCTGTTGTGAGATAATGCAGCCAATCATTGCGACCTCTTAAACTGGCACCTTTACCGCTCTGTGATTGTCATAGGCAACGTGAATATGCTCAACAACGGCATTAACTGTGCTGCAATCTAAAATGGCATAACTTGCGTGTGGGCTGTAGTTTTCCATCAGGTGCGGCGATGGCTCGGCATCATTGTAGGCTGGCAAACCAACACTGCCAGAATTGACGACTAATTGCCCAGAGCGGGTAACGACGCTACGCGGTATATGAGTATGACTGTCCACTTCCCCATTAATGAGACAGTTCTAAAGTAGAGTTTTCCAGTTTTGCTCGGTAAGCAGCCGGTGGCAAATTACCGAGACTTTCATGGGTTCGTTCTTCGTTGTAATCCAAACGCCAGAACCAAGCCATTTCTCGGACTTGTTCTAGCGATTCAAATAAATACGCATCCAAAAATTCTCGACGGAACGAGCCATTGAAACGTTCCACAAATCCGTTTTGCTGAGGCTTACCTGGCTGGATATAAACCAGTTGAATATGGTGCTGTTCACACCAATCTGTCAGCCTTGCCGAGATAAGCTCAGGCCCGTTATCGACTCGTAATTGAACCGGTAGACTACGCTCAGCTTTAATTTGCTCAAGTACGCGTACAACGCGCTCTGCTGGCAATGAACTATCTACCTCAATGGCAAGGCATTCCCGCGTACCTTCATCTACTACATTAAGTGTGCGGAAGCGTTTCCCGCAATAAAGTCCGTCATGCATAAAATCTAAGGCCCATTGATAGTTGGCTTTCGCTTCAACCTGTAATGGTTGCGCAATTCGCTTCGGTAATACTCGTTTAACCCGCCGTTTAAGGTTGAGTCCCATTTGGCAATACACGCGATAAACGCGCTTATGATTGAATGGATACCCTTTGTAACGCAGTCGGCCAAAGCACTTCCAAAAGCCCGCTCTGGGGGACTTCTTAAGCTCAGAATTCAACGCATCAATGACAGCAGCATCCCTTTGACGCCAATCGACTAATGGCCGGTAATAACTTGAACGGCTGATGTCAGCCAAGGTACAGGCTTTCAGAATGCTCAAGCCGGCACCGACCAATAATTGGGCACAGCTCCGTTTTTCTGCTGTCACCAGCCCTTTTTTGCGAAGAGTTCCTTCATCGCATGGTTTTCCAAACTGACTTCGGCAAATAACTTTTTCAGCTTCGAATTTTCCTCTTCCAACTCTTTGACTCGCTTGAGTTCAGAAGCATCCATGCCACCGTACTTAGATTTCCACTTATAGTACGTGGCGTTACTCATTCCGTGTTTACGACAGATATCTTCGACCTTCATCCCCGCGTCAGCTTCTTTGAGAATGTTGACGATCTGCGTTTCGGTAAAGCGTGATTTTTTCATGGCGTTCTCCTACGTTAATGAGTGTAGAAAACTCCATTTAAATTTGTGTCATTTTAGGGGAAGTGGACATGACCACACAATATAAACTGTGATGTTTCACCCGCTAACAGGGCCACTATCTCACTATCCTGACGCACTACAGCACGGCCTGTTTCAACATTTTCTAGCAGCTAGACTAAATCATCGCTGGGACTGGCATGACAAAGAAAAACTTGTTCAGTTAATTGATGACTAAAGGGCAGCTGGCGCATCCAGTCTAGGGGTTTGGAACCAAGATCTTCGAGTATGAACTGCATGCTTGGATTGGCATCTATCTCACTTACCCTTGCTTCATAGATTTGCCGGTCTTGATTTCCTCGCACCGTGACCAGCTGATTTTCCATTAGCAGCTCGTAGGTGTATTTCGGAGCTATTGGTCCATAAAGAATATCGCCTAAATTCACCGTAACATCTACGCCATGCTTGCTTACATCTGCCAATACAGCTGACAAGGCAAATACGTTGCTATGAATATCGGATAAGACCGCAATTCGCATTTCTATCCTTTTAAAAGCTGATAACGGCCATGCAAAGCAATGCAGCAAAGTTGTGCCGAAGCCGATTCAAGTGCTTATTATGGTTTTCTTAATTCAAGCACTTCATCTTCTATATGATCGGTTTCACCCGAAAACCGCCAGCCTAGGTGTCGATAAAACCCATGAGCTCTTACATCAGGATCCGAAGATGCCGTCAGCCAAAGCTTATTTAGGCCGGAGTGAAAAAGCTTTTCTACCACTTTGCTAAGAAGATTTTTAGCTATACCATTCCCTTCATACTCGGGTAATACAGCTAAAACAAGAACTTCGCCAGTTGCCATATCAGCGAAACAAAAGGCAATCACTTCATCTTCGAATTCAGCCACATCGCCAATAATACTTCCATTTAGCAATAAGGGTTCCCATGCCTCTTTTGTCACACCGTTTAATCTCAGATTCTCTCTAGAGATAGGGTTATCTCTTGTCATGCCTCTAATGGCTATGCAGCGCTCAAGATCTCTAACTTCCGCTTCTCTGAATTTGATGTTCACTTAGTCATTGGCTCCAGCAAGTCCCAAGAGTTTCAGCCCTAATGTTGGTGCCCATTGCGCTATACCGGTAAGCCATTGTTATAATTTATGGCTCTTCACCGAAAGTAATGGAAACACCTTCAACAAACATGGCTCGACCGAAATAAAGCGCGGCAGAATGTCAGACGTCCCAACCTAGGTTTTTTGCCTGCGAATGCCGCGCCTTGTTATGCATTTTTCAGCCATAGGCTATTAGATTTAAACGCATACATAAATTGAGGATACAAATATATAGCGCCAAACGCTGCGAGAATGAACGAAAACCATAAGACTTGAAACATACCTATTCCGCCCAGGGCTAAAATTACGCCATAAATAAGGCCAGCCAAAACAGCCAAAGCATTAAACAGAAAAATTAAAGTTGACGTTAGCTTGGTTCCAATAGCCACTTGATAGGCATAACCATAAAGAGGAATCAATGAAATACCACTGATAACAAGACCGATTAAATCAGACATATCAATATTGTTTGAGAATGGCATCCCCAAAAGGTCTCTCGCGAAGAAAATAGCCACTAACCAAAACAATGCTTTCCATTTTTTCATTAACTTTCCTTATGCAGCCTCACCCCAATAACTGGCAGTGTAGAGGCGAAGTTTATCGGCTTGTTAGGTGCTTTATTGACACGGAACGATGGTGGTTTGTTCTTTATCACCTTCATAATTTACAACTAGGCATTCGATAGACCATTTGTTTAATTCCTTAAAAGCTCTTACCGCAACGCTAGCCTCACCCTTTGGTCCCTCAATACTGTATGACAAATTTGCTACCCCTTCCGGACCAGAAATTTGCATATTGCCACTGATGAAGCCTCTTTCTATTGGTATACCCAGATAAGAGCGAACTTGTTGCGAATGAACAACCTGGTTAAATGACATTTTGTAGGGCTCAGAATCCTTAAAAAGACTGCCTATACCAAATATCATTGTGAAGACAAATAAGAATATGACGGCAACAAAAATAACGCTGACCTTTGCCCTCTTAGCTTGTACTTGCTTGAAATGTTCAACGCTTTCCCACTTTCTATGCCTCCATGCCCATTCGTTGCCTTTACTCAGACGCCAATTGTTTGGACAAATTGAAACCGGTTATGGCGAAACCAAGCTCTTTGTACAGTTTTAAAGCGCGCTCATTATGGTAGGCCACGCGCAACTTTATTTGCTTAATACCTTGCGCTAATAACTGTTTTTCTAATTCAGAAATGACCTGCGTACCATAACCTAAACCGCGATATTCACTGGATATATAAAAATCATAGATGAACGTTGCACTATCATTCTGATTCGGTGAGTGCCATAAATAGCCCAGCAATTGAGGTTTATGATTAACGGTAATTTCTATACATAATAGAGAATGAGCCGCAGTTTCTACCCCATTTGGAAAACAACAATTCAACTCAGTTTCCGCTAGTTGAATGGCAACATCCATTGAATGACCATAATTCTCTGAAATTTCTTTGCTGTAATCATCGATGAAATAATCTCGATAAGCAGGAAATTCCTCTAACCTCATTTCTCTTAGTACTAACATTGTTATATCTTCTACTCGATAATTTTGCTGGCAATACAACGATCACCTAAAGGCTTAATAAAGTGCATCGGTGGCTAGATGTGTTTATTATTCATTTTTTTTCAATATGCTCATAAACTGCCTTTCGCCAATCAGCTAGATGGGGCAAACAGCCCAGAAGAGTATGTTCTAAACTACCATTTAAGTCTGCTAGTAAATCAGATAAGGGGTAGTGGGCCGAGTCCCTATGATGAAGTACCTTGTCTACAGTTTCTTGCGATCGTTCTTTTAGCTTTTCCAACCAAATATGCCATTCAGGTTCATGTTTCCAGTAATTAGCAGCAGAATGAATTAGCTCAGCAACAGGCTCTCCGAAAGTACTGAAAGGACCCAACGCTCTTGCTTCAAAGGGATTGATATCAACATCCCTCAGTACATCAAACATGTACCGCTGCATGATGCAAAAACCTAGGCCAATCAAGTATTCCCCTTTATCACACAGATGTTCAACTTCCCGTACATCAGCTTTGGAAATCTTTTTATTCAGTTCAAAAAGTGAAACATCGATGTCCTCCAATAATGTCTTACTGCGACCTCGCAAACTCACCTAACTTACAAGGTAGTCGCAAAGCATCATCGACCCCATAGAAAACGATTAACAACCATACTCAAAATTGGCAAAACGCAAGCCAGAGCGAGTTCAATATTATGCTAGCCCGTTGCGGCATTGACCCAATACTAGCTAAAGCGAGTTGTATAAACGTCCAGATGAAAAAATAAGCACAAGACGAACAACCTAAAACCTTTCTAAATCAGCGCCGTTGATTACCAGTAAACCCGTCAATTTTTGTTGAAGCTTAATCTAGCTCTGTAAACTCCATCGGATCGAAAGCATGGCTAGAATTTGACCATTTTGACCAAACGCCGATGTCATAGCCGTATCGAAGTTCAATACTCAAAACATCTTTATTTGCCACTTCTGGGATATTATCAACAGTAGTTTTGGCCAACTCTCTCGCCAACTCAGCATGGTTAAGCTTATCTGAAGACAAAAAGGCGCTAACTCTGGTATATGTAGTTGTTTTGCTTCCTTCATTAGAAGAATTGAAGGTCGTAGACCCCAAAGTAATATAAGCGTTAGTGACTCCGGGAGCATCAGAAAGTGTGATCGTGAAGCTCTTGACGCCTACCTAAAAGGAGACATTAAGGACGCGTCACCAGCAACAACTCGCTTCACCGAAAGCATTGAAGACATTAAAAAAACAATTAAAAAACACAAACTTGAAGAAGAAATGAGCGGTAA
Source organism: Agarivorans gilvus (assembly GCF_001420915.1). Lineage (NCBI taxonomy): Bacteria > Pseudomonadati > Pseudomonadota > Gammaproteobacteria > Alteromonadales > Alteromonadaceae > Agarivorans > Agarivorans gilvus. The sequence goes on from NZ_CP013021.1 coordinate 2,580,862, forward strand.
AGTCGCACAAATTGAATCAGACTACCTTCAAATGAGAGAGGTCACTTTAAGCTCTGGCATCGCTGGTATCAATTTAGCTGTAATATTGTAGTGGCATAGTGAATTTGGCCACCTGATTAGAGGTGATAGACTCACCTCAGAGACAAAACAGGTGAACTAATGACAAAACCAAGAAGACCTAACTTTAGCCCCGAATTTCGCCTAGAAGCTGCCCAGCTTGTTGTAGACCAAAATTACAGCGTTCGTGAGGCCGCTGAAGCCATGGGCGTGGGTAACTCAACGATGGATAAATGGGTGCGACAACTTCGCTCAGAGCGCCGTGGTGAATCACCTAAGGCGACACCCATGACGGATGAGCAACGCCGTATTCGTGAGCTAGAAAAGCAGGTCAAACGCCTTGAAATGGAAAAAGACATTTTAAAAAAGGCTTCCGCTCTCTTGATGTCGGACGAGCTGAAAGGTTTGCGTTAATTCATCGGCTTCAAGAGAGCTTTCCCGCTAATCATTTATGTCAGCTATTCAGTGTTCATCGAAGTAGTTACAAATATTGGCGTGATGAAGCGGTCGGCGAAACACCGAATCGCATTGTGCTTAAAGAGAAAGTTCGAGAAGCATTTGAAGTGAGTGAAGGTTCTGCGGGAGCTCGCACTATTGCAGCAATGGTTACGCAAACAGGTACACCCTTAAGCCGTTATGTCGCTAGCAACTTGATGCGTGAACTTGCGTTGTTTAGCTGCCAACAACCAAAGCATCGCTATAAACGAGCGACACACGAGCATCCTGTTGCACCCAATGTTCTTGCTCGCCAGTTTACGGTGGATGCGCCTAACCAAGTTTGGTGTGGTGATATCACGTATGTCTGGACTGGGAATCGTTGGGCTTATTTAGCGGTTGTACTGGATTTATATGCAAGGAAACCTGTTGGTTGGGCAATGTCTTTGAGCCCTGACAGTAAACTTATTAGCAAGGCGCTGATGATGGCTTATGAACTGAGAGGTAAGCCTCAAGGACTAATGTTTCACTCAGACCAAGGCAGCCAATATACGAGTGTTAAATATCGACAGTTGCTATGGCGATATCAAATCAAACAGAGCATGAGTCGCCGTGGTAATTGTTGGGATAATGCGCCGATGGAGCGTTTCTTTAGAAGTTTGAAGACAGAATGGATGCCAGAGCTAGGCTACCGAACTTTTTTAGAAGCCAAGCACGCCATAACGGATTATATCGTAGGGTATTTCAGCCAAGTCAGGCCACATCAGCACAACAAGATGTTGCCACCGAATCAGGCTGAAGAGTTGTACTGGAAAAACTATAAAACCGTGGCCAGTTTTACTTGACCACTACATATTTCACGAGGTAGAGAGGGGGTGGATGACCTAAACGAAGCAATTCGGCAGTCTGATGATTACGAAACCCTTCTAAAACGAGCAGAGCATCTTGCTGAACTACTAGAGGGTTTTGCACCACTTCTCCGCCGTAATGAACAAAAAACTTTTAACATCAAAGCTCTTACTCAAAAGATTATCAAACTTAATACACATCGCTTTGAACACCACAATGTGACCGTATCGTGCCCCGTAAATACCGACGAATCAGAATCGTTTGAGGTTACTGCCCCATTCGGTTTACTTCAAGCAACCTTAACTAATCTAATCGATAACTCGATTCATTGGACGAACTTACAAGCTGAGAAAAAGGCAGTGACTTTAAGCCTGCTATACGCATCGATACCCTTCCTCACTGGTTTAAAGAAGGTCCGGCATTAGTAGTTATGGACAATGGTCCAGGCTTTAGTTTGACCCCAGAGGAAGCAATTCAGCCTTTCAAGACATCTAGACCTGGGGGTATGGGAGTTGGGCTTTACTACGCCGATAAAGTAATGGAAACAATCGGGGTAGACTTCAAATATGTAACCCAGAAGATTTAGACCTACCTGAAGCTTACCAGGGTGCAGCAGTAGTAATTATTTTTAGTTAGGAACCATAATGATCAGTTTGCCAAGTATCGTTCTTATCGATGATAACAAAGAAGACTTAGATGAGCTTCAAGAGAGTTTTACGCGCATTGGCTACCCATGCTTCCCTATCCGCTATCAGGGAGGTGAGCCCGGCAATGTGTCAGGAATAGATCATGTTAGACTCGACATGATTAAGCCACGTATCGTCATTTCTGACCTCAACCTTCAAGAGCTTCAAAAACTTGATGAAAAACAATTAGCAGGACCAATTGCAGAAGTTCTACGTAAGTTATCGTTAAGTGGTCCTTTCATTTTGTACTTTTGGTCTCGCAACGCAGGAACTGTCGAGCCTGTAATGCAAGTTATTTATGAACGATATACCGATATACCTCACCCTATACACTGGGGTGTTTTAGACAAAACTCAGTTCAAATCAGGTCAAAAAAATCTAGAAGAGCGAATTGCTACTATAACTAAAGATAATCAAGTGTTCGATGCATTAAGTAGCTGGGAAGGCCGAGTCTCAACTGCGGCACAAAAAACGACAGATTCATTATTCAACTTAGCTCGCGCCACTGAACATGAAAGCTTAAGTGATTTTCAAGGTAAAACCACAGACAAAATTCAGGCCATGCTGTCTGTAATTGGTAATGAAACCTTAGGTGTAAAAAATGCTGCAGAAGAACCTGATATAGCAATAGAACTTGGTTTAGAACCAGTACTTCATGACCATATACAGGCAATGTATGAGCACATAGAACCTTCTGTATGGACTGATGCTGCCAATCAGATAGGAAAGCGAATCAGCGCAGATAGTGATGTAAAAGCGCACCTGAACTCCTTCTACCATATTGAAAAGTTAGAAGATAATGCACCGAAAAATAAGCGAGGTAGTTGGGTCGAGTTTGAACCTTCATATTTAGCGGACAGCAACAAAGAGCCGAAGATTAAACAAAATCTTGGCCGAAATATAAAAACTTTACTAAACGAAGAATTTTTGGATAGTAGCCAAGGCTCTAAAGCTACGAGAAAAACTGTACATGAAGCAACTAAAATAGGTTTTCTAGAACTCTCTGCCGAATGTGATCAAGCGCAACGGAAAACCAAACTTAACAGATATTTTTTATCGGCAATGATCCCCAAAGAGCATGAAAGTTATACATTTTTCAGAGAACAAAAGGACAACACTGCTCATGCAGGTATTTATCGCTTACCTAATGTAATCGTTGATGGGCAAGAGTACATCGTGAAAATTAGCTTTATGTATCAGGTTGGAGCGATTCCTAACTTCAATAATAAGTGGCTGGGGAAACCTATATTCAGGCTAAAAGACCAAATATTATCCGACATTAGCTTCAAAGCTTCACAACATTCTGCAAGGCCAGGCATTATCCGTTTTGATTAAGCAACTCCATCACCACTTTTCCTATCTGCTGTGCCAAATACGGTGGTACAGCGTTTCCTACTTGCACATACTGCTGTGTTCGATTCCCTTCAAATAAATAGTTATCCGGAAATGTTGGCCTTGTTGATCAATTCAGAGCCAAAAATGCAGTAACCTCAAGGCGTTTTCCTCTTTATTCAGCTAGCTGACGAGCAGGCATACCTAGCCTGCTCATTTTGTTCAACGCGCACACTCCGGCCATGATTTCACCGACTTGGGCGTTGTAACAACGTAGACTCAACTTGTCGCTAAGCAGTTGTTTGAAACGATACATCGCCGTCTCCTATAGTGAACGAAGATGGTAAGCATTGTCCCGTTTCCAGTTTTCCAACTCACCTTGCTTCAAGGCTTTTACTGCAACGTTCCGTGGGTGACCCGCTTCCCACATACCTGCATTCTTGCGTGGAGGGATTAGTGCAACAGCCTTCTTACGTTGTACTTCTTGATAGCTCTGCCGTGTGTCATAGGCACCATCAGCGCTTACTGCTTTCACTTTGCGCCGCAGCGGTCTCAACAAGGTGGGTAACACTTCACTATCGTGAACCCAGTCCATCGAGACCTCAGCACTCACTATCTGATGGCTCTGGGCATCTACTGCCATATGCAGTTTTCGCCAGACTCGACGCTTTTCAGCGCCGTGTTTACGCACCTTCCACTCTCCTTCGCCAAACACCTTAAGACCTGTAGCATCGATAACGAGGTGAGCCGCTTGACCTTGGCTAGGTAGGCGATAGTTGACTTCAACAGTCTTTGCTCGCTTACTTATACAACTGTAATCGGGAGATTTTAAGTCGACCTTGAGCAGGCGAAACAATGAGTTGATGAAGCCTTCAAGAGCACGCAGTGGTAACTTGAATACGCCTTTAATCATCAGCGCAGTTGCGATAGCGGTGTCACTGTAAGTATGGCTGCGCCCTCGACGACCACTGCGCTCAGTGTTATTCCATAGTTCTATGGCTTTCTCATCCATCCAGAAGGTCAATGAGCCGCGTTGCTTCAGTGCACTGTTGTACAGCTTCCAGTTGGTGATGTTGCCTTTCGCTTTACCCATGTTTGGTGACCCGACAGATATAGATACAGATCAGATCCGCGACTGCTGAGTTAGTTCAATCTGATTTAGGAAACAACGCCGGAAATGTTTGTAAACGAGCCGCCTCTCGGACAGTTAAGCTTCGGCACTGCTTTGGGTCGTAGTGAATAAAATAATGTCCATCTTTCGAAATATGACTTGTCACCGTTGTTGAGCACTTATTTGCCGCTTGAGTTCTAAAGCGGTCCGCATGAGAGCCGGAAGTCCAATTTTCATGAGCAGGAGCAAGATCATCTGGGAAATCTCTCGCCTTAGGAGAAGTGCCACCACTTAGCTGTGTATATGCAGCGCTGTAAGCATAACGAAGCAAATCACTTTTCATATGACCACGAGTTTCATGGTTTAACACACAAGGTGGCTCAACAACTCGATACCATTCAATTAAGTGCTCGGGCATTTGAATTGGGTACTCGACGGGCTGGACCGCAGAACGAGCTAGATTTTTAAGTGGTTTAATATCTAAATCTTTTGCTTGTTTAAATTGCGTCTTCAGTAGTCGTTTAACTTGGGTAGCATTCTTAGAAACAACTCTCCCCCAATCAGTCGCGTTGTCTTTACACTTAGAAAAGCCACTTCTTAATTTGGGCAAGTCGGCTAACACTTGCTCTACTGAGGCCTGGCTAGCAAACTGTGAAAGAGTTTCCGGAACCTTAACAATGTCTGCACGCACACCTAATAAAATGACGCGATGACGCGATGACGCGCTTGGGGCACTCCATATTTTTCTGATTTAATTAAGAAATCAGCAGAGTTTTCGTATTCAGGATTCTTGGGGTTATTCGCCCCTATTACCAATGAGAAAACTTTATACCTTGGCGTAGCTATTTTCGTCACTCGCCCTGGAGCTCTCAAATCCTTAAGAATTCGAGGGAACATGATGTTTCCATCAATTTTGGCAGAGAGAATACCTCGAACATTCTCCATTACGAATACGTCCGGCTGTGCGATAGAGAGAACTTTAAGGTATTCCTTATAAAGAAAGTTACGATGGTCTTTTTCGGCGGTGTAATCCTCTATCCCTGCATTACGAGAACGACCGGCGAGCGAGTACGCTTGGCATGGCGGGCCACCTATAACGACTTTTGGCCTATTACCATGTCGTTTCACTAATTCAGTAATGCGGTCGTGAATAATACGATTGTCATCGCCAAGTGCTCTAGGCTGATGCAATGTTTCACTTAAAGCCTCTTTGGCTTGCTCGGGATATCGTTTAAAAAGCTGTTCTCTAGAAATAGAGCCTAATAAATACTCGTTGTAACTTATTAGGCCCCCTTCAACATCTTTTAGTTTTCGATAAAGAGCTCTGGTTGTAAGAGTTTTGTGAGCAGAAGATTCTTTCTCTACAGAGACCCCAATTTTGAAAGGACGTTTCCCATTCGGTGCCATGACTGAAGACACTCCCTCACCTAAACCCCCAGGTCCGGCAAAGAGATCAATTACAAGAACGTCGCCTGTTTCCATTTTTCACTATTATCATCAACTAAATCGCAGGCAATAATACCAGGCAAATAAACATACACAATGGTTTTCTAGGGCAAAGGCTTTTCCACGTAATATGTCAATTTTAATTTAGCTGGCTGAGCACTCTTCACGGTGCTTCAGCCAGCTTACGCGTTTAAAACGAAATAATGCCTTTTAACAAACCTTTATTATTTACTACCTGTTCTTGGTAGTGCTCGCCAATGGTGTTGAAGTCGAAGGTATGGGTAAGCATCATGCTGGCGCGTAGCTTGCCATCGGTCATCAGCTGCTGCACCTTCACAAGGTCTTGTTTGAAAAACACCGAAAACAGCCTTATCACCGAAAGCAAACAACCCGCCTAAAGCCGGTTGTCGTCTACAACTCGCAACAAAACCGGCTAGTTATTCACCAAGGCCACCGCCTCTCTCACTAACTGGCCAATTTGCTCCCATTCACCGCGAGCGATCATGCCCTTGTCTACCATCCATGAGCCACCACAGGCCAGCACTCGTGGCAAGGCAAGGTAGTCGTTGATATTAGAAGTATTAATGCCACCAGTAGGCATAATTTGAATATCCACATAAGGGGCAAGCAAAGACTTAAGCATGTTAATGCCACCCGAGGCCTCCGCAGGGAAAAACTTCAAGGAAGTCAGACCCATTTCTAAGGCGGCTTCAATGGTGCTAGGGTTATTCACCCCCGGAATTATTTCAATATCCAGCTCTTGGCAAGCCTTTACGGTATTGGGATTAAAACCCGGTGAAACGATGAAGGTAGCACCGGCATTTTTCGCTGCAATCACTTGCTCACGGTTTAGCACAGTACCGGCACCAATTAGCATCTCTGGGTAGCTGGCACGTAACAAGCGAATCGCTTCTTCGGCGGCGTCGGAGCGAAAGGTAATTTCCGCCACCGGCAGGCCATTTTCAACTAAGGCTTTACCTAAAGGTAGAATATCTTCGGCCTTATCTAATGCAATCACGGGGATCACCTTATATTTGCTGATTTGCTCAGTAATGGTGGTCATCAATAATCCTTGTTAATAGAGTTGAAATAAGAACGGGTCAGGTCTTTAGCGACGATCGCACCGCGATGTTGAATCACCAAACCGGCCAGCCCATTGCCCTGCTTACAGGCTTGAGACAGGCTTGCACCGCTTAAGTAGGCAGCTAAAAAGCCACCATTAAAAGAATCCCCGCCGAGGTGGTATCAACCACCTGTTGCACCGCTTGGGTGGGCACCAATTCAGCTTGTGTCATGCTGGCGAAATCTTGATAAACACAGCCCTCGGCACCCAGTTTAACCACCACCTTGCCACAGCCTGATCGTTGGTAGCGGGCCAAGGTTTGTTGATAATCACTATCGCCCCACAGCGCTTGTTCATCGTCGAAGGTCACCAAGGCTAAATCACAGCGCTCCGCCATTTGTTGATAAACCTGCCTCACCGTTTGTCCTTGGTCTTGCGGCCATAAACGGGGGCGATAGTTGCTATCAAAGGCTATCTCTACCCCGGCATCGGCCAGCGTTTGCAATAAGCCTAACAAATGCTGACGATCTCCTGGCTCTAGAATAGCCAAGGAAATACAGCTCACAAACAGCACGTCCATGCTGCGAAGCGCCTCGGCCACCGCCGCAAACTCGCTATGTTGCAGCAGGTATTTAGCCGCCGACTGCTCGCGCCAATATAAGAAGCTACGCTCGCCATGTTCATCTAATTGAATCATATATAAACCCGGCGAGCGAGTGGAGTCGCGTAATACCCATTCGGTATTAATCCCCTCTTGCTGCCAGCGCTTGCGCATGCCTTCGCTTAAGGCATCATCACCTAGAGCAGAAACATAATGAATCGCTACTGGCTGTTGCTTAGCGGCTCGCGCCAAATACACCGCCGCGTTCAGCGTATCGCCACCATAGGTTTGTTGCATGCTGCCAAAGGGCTGACCATTTAGCTCAATCATACATTCGCCAATAATTGCTATTTTCTTCATATTTAGGCTTAAATATCAGTAAGATGCACCGCTTATCATTCCATGGCTAGCCCAGAAATAACAACAGGAATTAGGCCAAGTTAGCAAAGGCCTTAATTGCCTTAGAAATACCGGCGAAAACTTGTTTGATGGATGCGCCATCGTCCATGTAGGCGGGGCTAGTCACCAGCAGGTGTTGCTGATCCACCACGCAATCATCGGTGGCACAGTTTTGATGTTGCGCGCCGGTTTTTTCCACTTGCTCGGCGGTGCCAGGATCACTGCCAATGGTTAAGGTTGGCGCGTGCTTACCCAATATTAAGGCGATAATCGCCGGCGCAATACAAACCGCCGCAATCGGCTTTTTCGCTTGGTAGAAGCCATTCACCACTGCCGCTAAGTTAGCATCGGCTGCGCCCTCAGCGCCCTTAAAAGCAAAATCAGACAAATTCTTGGCCACGCCAAAACCGCCCGGCAGCACTAGGCCGTCAAATTCCTCAACCGTTAATTCGCTTAGGGGGCTAATATCACCGCGGGCAATTCTGGCGGCTTCTTGCAAAACATTACGCTCGGCGCCCTCTTCAGGCTCCGCGGCCAAATGGTTAACCACATGAAACTGGGCGCTATCTGGAGCAAAAATACGATAACTGAGCCCTTCTAGCTCCAAGGCTAATAAGCTTAATACCGATTCGCGAATTTCGGCGCCGTCTAAATGGCCACAACCCGATAAGATTACTGCTACCGTCTTCATACCTATACCTCTTGATCCTAAATACAACAATGCTTTAGAACTATAGATGAAGCTGAGCAATTGCCAAAACGACTAAACCGACAAAGCCAGCCACAAGGGCTGGCTTTTGTCATGAAACAAGGTACTTAAGATTGCTTCACCGAAGCAATCAGCTGCTCGATATGAGCTGGGCCAACCGGGCGCACGCCCGAAGGGTTAAGCGCCTTCAGCGCATAATAGCCAGCGGTAATGTGGTCGATGCTCACCGTATCTATCACCCCAGGCAAGCGTAAAATACGTTCCATATAGGCCGACAAATTCGGGTAATCGGCAATTTGCTTACGGTTAGTTTTAAACAAACCGTGGTAGGCCGCATCGAAGCGAATCAAGGTAACAAAGCAGCGAATATCGGTTTCGGTAAGCTGATTTCCCACTAAGTAATCTTGCCCCTGTAAGCGCGCTTCTAATTCGTCCAACATGGCAAATACTTCGTTACAGGCTTCTTCATAGGATTCCTGCTCTTGAGTAAAACCGGCTTTATATACACCGTTATTCAACATGTTGTAGATGCGTGGATTAAGTTCATCAATCTCGGCGGCATGTTGCTCGGGATATAAACGAATCTTAGATGGCACCAAGTGCTCAAAGGCGCTATCGAACATTCTTAAGATGTCGGCGCTTTCGTTATTTACCATCACGTTTTGCTGCATGTCCCATAGAACTGGCACCGTAGCACGGCCAGTGAAATGAGCATCGGCGCGAGTATAGAGCTGATGCATGTACTGCGATTTAAACAGCGGATCTTGGTCCGCGCCTTCATAACCACCAAACTCCCAACCCTGGTCGGTCATTTTTGGGTTTACCACCGTCACGGAAATTACATCTTCCAAGCCTTTTAGCTTTCTGGCGATTAAAGTACGTGAAGCCCAAGGACAAATTAAGGCCACATATAAACGATAGCGACCGGCTTCAGCCTTAAAACCGGCTTCACCAGTAGGGCCAGCGCTACCATCGGGGGTGATCCAGTTTCTAAAACCCGATACCTGCCGAACAAAGCGCCCTTTCTCATCGGCTTTTTGCATGGGTTTCCAATCTTCTACCCATTGACCGTCAACTAACATAAAAACTCTCCTAAGTATGGCTTAAGCATGAAACATGAACGAGCGCATCGATATCGCCCCTAAATCGATGCCTTCACTGGTGTAAATAAGTTGGTCCTTAGCGTTAGCAGCACCGGCAATGGTTAAAGCGGGAGCATAATGCTCTAAGGTGGGGTTGGCCATTCGTAATAGGCTGCCCAAGGCTTTGGTATTGGCTAAACCAGCAAAGTCACGTTGATTAAGCTTGTCGGCAAATACGCTATCAAACTTCAGCGCCCAATCGTGCGCCTTACCGTTAAATTGCAAGGCACCTAGGTTGTGCACCACATTGCCCGAACCAATGATCAATACACCGCGCTCGCGCAGCTTGGCCAAAGCCTTACCTATGCCCAACTGCCAGTTCAGATCTTTGGTGATATCAATAGATAACTGGAACACCGGCACATCAGCCGCTGGGTAGAGATGATGCAATAAACTCCACGCGCCATGGTCTAAGCCCCAGCTATCATCGGTTTTCACTTGGTAGTCGGCCAACATGCTGGCCACTTGCTTGGCTAGCTCAGGCGAGCCCTTCGCTGGATAGTGCAGTTGATAAAGCTCATCAGGAAAACCGTAAAAGTCATGAATGGTGCGCGGCGCGGCAGACACATCTACCAAGGTGCTGCCTTGGGTCATCCAATGTGCCGATATCATGAGAATTGCCTGTGGACGAGGCAATGACCGTCCAAATTCAGCCCAACGGCGGCTGTAGGCGGTATCTTCAATAGCGTTCATTGGCGAACCATGCCCCAAAAATACCAAGGGCATTTTGGGAGAAGCCTTAAAACGCTCGGCCAAGTTTTTTAATGAAGAAGCAATATTCATATCGATCCTGTTATCTGTGCGATTATCGATCAAGCAAATTATTCGCTAGAAGGCCAACGGCCCCCTAGCCGACTTAGGCGTATTGACCGAATAATTTATTCGCCACTGGGATTTTTAGTGCCAAGGCACCGTTGCCCAATAAACCAATAGCAGCTTGTGCTGCCGCCCAAAATAGCGGGAACTCCCAACCACCACCGGCATTGGTGAAGCCCCAACCATTGCCAGAATGAGCCCAAACCACACCGAGTAACAAGGCCACTAGCGGCACCGATACCCAGCGAGTGGCTACACCTAATAGCAAGGCCAAACCACCGAATAGCTCTGCCACAATGGTGAAGTAAGCAACAAATCCTGGTAGGCCTAAGCTTTCAAAATAGCCAACGGTGCCCGGAATAGTAAATACAAACACCTTAGTTAGGCCGTGGGCGACAAATAAGCCACCGGAAATTAAACGTAGTAGTAATGCTGCATAGGCTGCGGTTTTTTGCTCAATCATGACAATGTCCTCTGTTCAATCTTAATAATTAGCACGACAACCAAGCTGGCGCGATTTGTGTACCGTGACCCAAGATGTAGCCCAAATGAATGTTTAAGTAAGCTAGTGGCTCGATGTAGCGAGCGTTGCTTAAGGCGGCGTAGACAGTCATACAGCTAGGGATCTTAGGTCCGCCAAGTCCGTGCTAAACCAGAACCCATAATGGCTATATCACCCTCTCTCCTAAATGCGATGCCCGTTGTTGGGCTGCCTGTTTGCTATGGGAAAAGTATCGGCCGGAGAACTTTTCAATACAATGGTAATTATATAGAATAACAATCACCAAAATGTTCTCAATGGGGAAAGAGTGATGGATTTAGTTGATGGTTTAAAAGCCTTTGTGGCCACCGCACAATCGGGTTCGTTTACCGAAGCCGCAGAACGCTTGGGGGTATCCAATCGCATTACCTCTAAATATGTGGCACAACTGGAAGAACGCGTCGGCGCCCGTTTACTGCAACGCACCACCCGCAAGGTCGGCCTAACCCCACTGGGCAAGATTTGCTGGCCCGCGCCCCGGCACTACTAGAAGAGTTAGACGATCTGCTAGGCTGCGTATCAGAACAATCGAAAGGCCTTAACGGCCTGCTGCGCATCTCCGCCCCGGTCACCTTTGGCGAAATTTACATTACCGGCCTACTCAGCCGATTTGCCGCGCAACATCCAGGGGTGAGCTTTGACTTGCGACTCAGCGATTCCCACGTTGATTTAGCCTCCAGCGGCTTTGACTTAGCCTTTCGCATAGGTATGCCCGACATTGTCACGCTCAAAGCCCGCAAGCTCGGCGAAGTGACCAGCTGCGCGGTGGCCTCCCCAGACTACCTTGCCCAACACGGCACTCCCAAGCATCCCAAAGAGCTAGAAGAACACCTGTGCATCATCGACACCAACCGCCGTGACCATAACAAATGGAAGTTTTACAACGGCAGCCAGCAAATCACCGTTAACCCCAGTCGCAACTTAATGGTAAACAGCGCCCGCATCGCCAGAGATTGGGCGATAGATGGCCGCGGTATTTGCCTATGCCCCGACTTCGTTTTACACGACGAGCTAAAAGAAGGGCGCTTAGTGATGCTACTTGACGACTACTGTATGAAAGCCAACCCGATGAACGCAGTGTATTTAGCAGGCAACGTAATGCCCAGAAAGGTAAGAGCGCTGATCGATTTTGCCGTAGAAGATTTTGCTGCGCGGTAATTAACACTAGATTTGACCACGATATTGACATATAAGTCAGTATAAAATAACATCGATGGCACTACTTGACTCATTTACAAGGATTAAAGTGAGAAAAGCACTATTTTCCGCTCTACTATTTGTCAGCTTCGCAAGCCTAGCGTTAGAAAATGTAATATTCAGTGGCTATAAATTTCCCGTTAGTTCAGATTGGTCTGCAGTACGTTTAATGGAAGAGGACAAGGGATTTTATATAACCAAAAAAGACCTTGTTGTATTGATAGTTAAACAACACGAAGCCTCTCAGTCCCCCATCACTCTTGAAGACGGCACTGAAACCTCAGTACTAGAAATTCAATTAGACAAACTTCATGGACTCACAAATAAGTCTGAAAGTACTATTTATAAAGGCTTATTCGCGAGCTTTTCGTCAACAAAAGTACTTAAAGGTAGTGGTATTAAGTTCTTCCTAGAAGTAGATGGCGCAATAGAAGGAATGCAATTCGCTTTTATCTCCCCCGATACCAAATCGCCGATGATAGATATATCGACATCAATGATGACGGAATCCGAATTTATAAGTTATTTAAAATCAATAACCATTAACTAGGTACATAAATAATGTCAAATTCGCCAGCAACGCTAGACCAAGATGATCGAGAAAATTTGCAATACATACTTACTCAAATGTTTCCGGAAAGTAAGACGTTTAAACAGCATGCACCTACAGTGAGAACACTCGAGGTTTACATTCAAGCTGTTAGAGCAAACAAGTTTTGCAACAACGCGATGACCCACTTAACAACAGAACTGTTAGCAACACCAGCATCTCAACTATATCGTGGCAAGATGAAGGCCGTTGTAAAAAAGGCGATCAAAGAAATCAAAAACAAACACCAAAATACAGGACTTAGTTTCTTTATTTGTGAACAGGCAGTTAAACTAAGATATAAGTCTCCCTTGGCCATTACTCTAGATGGATACATGAGGTAACAAACTGATTCCAAAAGTGGAAATCCACCCGCCATCTCATGCTTACTCAGCGTAAAACAAATCATGTTTAGATTAGTAAGCCAGTGTCCACTTCCCCTAAAATGACACAAATTTAAATGGAGTTTTCTACACTCATTAACGTAGGAGAACGCCATGAAAAAATCACGCTTTACCGAAACGCAGATCGTCAACATTCTCAAAGAAGCTGACGCGGGGATGAAGGTCGAAGATATCTGTCGTAAACACGGAATGAGTAACGCCACGTACTATAAGTGGAAATCTAAGTACGGTGGCATGGATGCTTCTGAACTCAAGCGAGTCAAAGAGTTGGAAGAGGAAAATTCGAAGCTGAAAAAGTTATTTGCCGAAGTCAGTTTGGAAAACCATGCGATGAAGGAACTCTTCGCAAAAAAGGGCTGGTGACAGCAGAAAAACGGAGCTGTGCCCAATTATTGGTCGGTGCCGGCTTGAGCATTCTGAAAGCCTGTACCTTGGCTGACATCAGCCGTTCAAGTTATTACCGGCCATTAGTCGATTGGCGTCAAAGGGATGCTGCTGTCATTGATGCGTTGAATTCTGAGCTTAAGAAGTCCCCCAGAGCGGGCTTTTGGAAGTGCTTTGGCCGACTGCGTTACAAAGGGTATCCATTCAATCATAAGCGCGTTTATCGCGTGTATTGCCAAATGGGACTCAACCTTAAACGGCGGGTTAAACGAGTATTACCGAAGCGAATTGCGCAACCATTACAGGTTGAAGCGAAAGCCAACTATCAATGGGCCTTAGATTTTATGCATGACGGACTTTATTGCGGGAAACGCTTCCGCACACTTAATGTAGTAGATGAAGGTACGCGGGAATGCCTTGCCATTGAGGTAGATAGTTCATTGCCAGCAGAGCGCGTTGTACGCGTACTTGAGCAAATTAAAGCTGAGCGTAGTCTACCGGTTCAATTACGAGTCGATAACGGGCCTGAGCTTATCTCGGCAAGGCTGACAGATTGGTGTGAACAGCACCATATTCAACTGGTTTATATCCAGCCAGGTAAGCCTCAGCAAAACGGATTTGTGGAACGTTTCAATGGCTCGTTCCGTCGAGAATTTTTGGATGCGTATTTATTTGAATCGCTAGAACAAGTCCGAGAAATGGCTTGGTTCTGGCGTTTGGATTACAACGAAGAACGAACCCATGAAAGTCTCGGTAATTTGCCACCGGCTGCTTACCGAGCAAAACTGGAAAACTCTACTTTAGAACTGTCTCATTAATGGGGAAGTGGACACCAGCTTCTAAATATTTAGCCTCAATGCACTTTCTGATGCTGCGTAAGCCCACATAGTGTGAATGTATCAGCAAGCAGCTTATATACGTTTATATTAATTATCTGTTAGCAAATATACTCACATCGACCTAAAATCAGGCTTAGCCCACAACACATATGATTGGCTCTCTCCTAATAGGTCTCAATACCAAGCCCGCTATTGATAGTTAGAATATTGAACTAATCGCATGCTAAATTTCAGCGTTTTTTGCTGAATTGAGATCAAGATGTACTCGCCATTTTCTGCTCGCCCTGCGGCTTTATTTGTTCTATTACTTAGCCTGCTGCTGTCTCCATTGGTTTTAGCTAAGGGCAACCAAAGCATTGAGTCTTTTAGTACAGCTAAACGACTGCTGTTGCAGCAGGTCTATGCCACACCAGAATCGCGCCGTACTCTTTACTGCCAAGCCAGTTTCGACGAAAACAAACACGTGCAACTAAATAGTGGTTTTGCCAGCAGCAAATACCTCAATCGCTTAGCCCGCTACGAAACCGAACATGTGGTACCCGCGGAAAACTTTGGTCGCAGTTTTAAGGCTTGGCGCGAGGGTCATCCACAGTGTGTGAATAGTAAAGGTAAGGCCTACAAAGGGCGTCGCTGCGCTGAAAAAACCAGCGCCGAATACCGCTTAATGCAAGCCGATATGTACAATCTCTATCCCGCTATTGGCGCGGTCAATGCAGCTCGCTCCAATTTCAATTTTGCCATGCTCAGCAAGGCCAAATCGGACTTTGGCAGCTGTGATTTACGTATAGAAAAACGCAAAGTTCAACCTCCAGAAGCCGCCCGCGGAGCCATTGCACGCAGCTATCTGTACATGGAAGCCAGCTATCCGCGTTATTCCATGAGCAGCAGCCAACGCAAGTTAATGCAAGCTTGGGACAAACAATATCCGGTAAGCGCGGCCGAGTGCCAACGCGCCCAAATCATTGAGCGAGTGCAAAATAACCACAACTCGATTATGAGCAGCCGCTGTGCACAGTACGACTGATTAGCCAGCAAGCCAAGGCAACAAAATCAAGCCATTGGCTCAAACAATCTTCAAAACTGCGCCGCTCGGCGCGGTAAGCCAAATGATTTTTGTGGATAATAAGTCCAGTATTTACTCACTATTTTGCTAGTTGTTGAATAATGAACCCTCTGCAACGTGATGCTTATTATCCATTTTTGGTATTGATTTCGCTGACCCTAGTGCTGTGGCAGAACTTAGGGATGGAGCGCAAGCTCCTGTTAGATCTAAATAAACAAAGTGAGGTATTCCTCAACGATCAATTAGTAAATGGGCATAGCGGCAGCGGCTTATTATTAAAACAGCAAGATAAAGCCACCCTGTTTTGTAGTAGCGAAGCCCAAACCAATAGCGCCTGCGCTCTTAGCCTACAACTAAACCGAGCACTATCCGCTATTCGGCTCGATCATTATCAGCAGCTTAACTTAGACATCGCCTTTTCCAGCAACTTACCCGACAGCCTAATACTGCAATTTTATTTAGCAACGGACCCTCAGCAAAACTACCAACACTTACTACAGCAAAGCATTTTGCCGCGCCAAGGTCGGGCTAATTATCAATTATCACTGGCGCAGTTTTACACGCCCTCTTGGTGGCAACTAGCAAGGGCACAAACCACCCCCAGCGGGTCACCGCAAGTCAATCACTTCGCCTTAATCACCGGAGATAACCAACAAACCAAAAACATCGAGTTATCACTGTATCGTATCGAGCTCAGCGGCAAACTGATTGCCGCCAAAGATTTATACTTGGGGCTGCTAGCCGTATGGTTAATCAGCTTGTGTGTAAGCTATTTTAAACTCGGTCGCGGCCTCAAAGAGCAACACCAGCAATCACATAAACATGCCTTAGAACTCAATAAAATGAACAGCTATCTCAGCATTGAGCGGGATAACTACGAGTTTATGGCGAAAACCGATCCGCTCACCAGCTGCTTTAATCGTGCAGGACTGCGCAATATTTTTAGTGACATCATCATTGAATACATCGAAACCAACATGCCGGCCAGCATCGTATTATTCGACATCGACCACTTTAAACAAATTAACGATAACTACGGCCATGATGAGGGCGATAAGGTGTTAATTAACATTGCCAACCTAGTACGCCAACAAATCCGTGAAGGGGACTACCTAGCACGCTGGGGAGGAGAAGAGTTTTTAGTGGTATGTACCCATACGCGGCAAGCGGGCGCCTGTGCACTGGCAGAACATTTACGCCAAAGTATCGAACAAACCATGCTTAGCCAGCACAGTCGAATTACTAGCTCCTTTGGCGTAGCAGAAATTAACAGTGGCTTTTTAGAGCAGTGGATCAAGCGCGCCGACGAAGCGCTCTACCAAGCTAAACAAAGTGGCCGCAATCAAGTAATAGCGGCGGCCCCCCAGTAAACCCTCTCTGCCTACTTAGAAAACGCTCTAGCAGAGCTAAGACATTGATAAACTTGTCATTCGTGATAACCTGCTATTCTTATAGACAGCTAAATTACTAGCTGACCAATTTGGCATAGGAGGCCGCATGAAGCGTTTATCAATTGGCGCGAAATTACTCTGGATAAGCTCAGCCTTATTTCTGGTGGTCGTAGCGGTCCTATCATTTAGTTTATGGTGGTCGTTAAGCGAGCAGAATACTCAACTCGCCGAACAAGTTAAAAGCAGCCTACACCAAGAAACCCAACAACGCTTAAGTGCCCGCGCCGCCGAGTATGGCGAAAAAGTGGCTGGCTTTATCAACGAAGCCTACCGTATTCCATATAGCTTTGCTGGCCTTATTGAACGCACCGCACAGCAGCAAACGCTAAGCCGTTCGGGTGTAGAACAAGCGGTATATGGCACTCTGCAAAAAAACCAACTGCTTTCTTCCATGTACGCTCAGTTTGAGCCCAATGGCTACGACCAATTGGATGATCAAAATTCAGAAGGACAGAGCCACAGCGTTGTAGGCTCGGGTAGTTTAGAGATATACGTCGTGCGCAATAACGACGGCAGCATCGAGCAGCAGCAGGTTGAAGATTCGGCAGAAAAGTATGTTGCAACAAAGGATGAATTTGGCATTCGTGAAGCCGAGTGGTATCTCTGCGCCAAAGACCGCAAAAAACCCTGCTTAATGGAACCCTACCTCTACGAAATTTCTCCGGGGAACGAAGAGTTAATGACTTCGCTCACCGTGCCCGTGGTAGTTGATCAACAATTTAAGGGAGTAGTGGGTGTTGATGTAAACCTTCCGGTATTCCAGCAACTTATTGACGAGCTTTCTGCCAGCCTTTATCAAGGCAAAGCCAAGGTAACGCTACTCAGTCAATTGGGCTTGGTGGTAGCGGCTAGCCACTACCAAGATTTCGCCCGCCCGCTAGGAGAAGCCGTAGAGCCTTCGCTCGCCAAACAATACCAGCAATTAGATCAACAAGGCGGCTTTTTAGAAAGCGATAAGCAACTGGTATTTGCCTATCCGGTTAACATTCCTCTGGCTGACGCCCACTGGTCTTTGCTGATTGAAGTGGACAAGCAAGACGCCTACAAAAGCGCCTTAAGCATGAGCCAAGTGATGGCCGAGATGGCCAGCTCACTGGGCAGTTTGCTGCTGATAGTCGGCATAGTGGTATCGGTATTAGCGGTACTAGCGATTAGCATTGTGATCCGCTCGCTACTATCACCGCTTAAAGTAATTCAAGCGCGAGTTGAAAACCTAGCCAGCGCCGAAGGGGATTTAACTCAATCAATCACTGTGGATGCTCACGCCGAACTGATCGCCCTAGGGGGTGGCATTAATAGCTTTATCACCAAGCTACGTGAGTTAATTAGCCAGTTAAAAACCTTATCAGAACGGGCTCAGCACGAGAGCCAAACCTCGGCCGACATTGCCCAGCACACCCGTGACAGCGTCAACAAGCAATATCAAGAAATTGAAAGCGTGGTAACGGCGGTGAACGAAATGAGCTCTACCGCTTTAGAAGTGGCCAAGGCCTCGGAGCAAACCGCCCAAGAAACCGAAGCCATGACCGACAATGCCAGATCGGGCGAGGCGCGCCTGAAACAGGCAATGCACTACGTCACCACCATGTCAGAAGAATCCTTGCAAGCCAAAGACGCAGTAGCCAAAGTCGCCGACAGCAGTACCAACATCAGCAATATTGTGGATGTGATTAACGCCATCGCCGAACAAACCAACCTATTGGCACTGAACGCCGCCATTGAAGCCGCCCGTGCTGGTGAGCAGGGTCGCGGTTTTGCGGTAGTGGCCGATGAAGTGCGCTCGTTGGCTTCCAAAACTCAGAACTCTACCGGTGAAATTAGCCAACTAATTAATACCCTACAAAGTGAAGTGAGCAGCGCGTCTGGAATTATCGAACAGGGTGTAGAAGGGGCGCAGCGCGCAGTAGAACAAACCGAGTCGGCACTTAGCGATTTAAATACCATTGTTAGCCAAATCGAGGAAGTCTCTGGGCAAATCACCCATATTGCTACCGCGGCAGAGGAACAAAGTGCCGTCACCGAAGAGGTGAACCGTAACATTACCGCCATCTCTGATTCGGCGGCAGAGCTAGCCAGCTTGGCCGACCAAACCACTCAAAGCAGTAGCAGTTTGGCGCAGTTGGTAGAGGAGCAACAACAGCAACTTAACAAGCTAAAAACCTAAACCCCGCCCAAAGAGTTAGGCTTAGCTTACTAAGCCTAACTTGTTCAGCCTTGCTCGGCCAATAAACGCACTTCTCGCTGCGGAAAAGGAATGCTAATCCCAGCCTGTTGCAGGGCATTAAATACCGCTAAATTAGCCGCAAATTTGCTTTGATGATAGACCGGTGTAGGCACCCAAAAACGGTAGCTAATATTAATACCACTGTCGGCAAAAGCGGCTATGCCCACCTTGATGCTGGGTGAGCTTTGCACTTCTTCTATCGCCGCTAAAGTACTTTCAATAAGCTCAATCGCCTGCTCAGGTTGGCAGCCATATGCGATGGCGACTTCGCCTTCAATCAAGCTATTTTGCTCGGTGTTTTTAATGATTTCACCGACGATGTGGCGATTAGGAATGGTCACCCGCTCGTTGTCTTCATTAACCAATACCGTGGTAGCCAAGTTAATTTCTGCGACCACACCGGTGTAGCCTTTAACGGTGATGGTGTTTTTGATAACAAAGGGGCGCGTTAGAATAATGGCCAAACCCGCACCATAGTTAGACAAGGTACCTTGTATGGCTAAACCCGCACCCAAAGAAAGGGCACCTAAGGCCGCCACAAAGGGGGTAATACTAATGCCCAGCTTACCCAGCGCAATAATCACCGTGATGCTGATGAGCAATAACTTCACCAGATTGGCTATGAAGTTGGTGAGGGTAATATCGAGCCCCTTGTGCTCCAGTACTCGAAATACCCACTTAGCCACCTTGGACGCAAACCACAGCCCCAGCAACAGGATAATAACGGCGCCCACCAGCTGAAAGCTGTATTGCACCAAAAAATCCACAATGGTTTGGTAAACCGATTCGAGCTGAGCGAGTTCTTGGTCAATCATCTGGCTATCCTTACGTCAATGCAAAACCACGGCGGCACCTTGCGCTAGTTTACTCACTTAGCGCTTGTTTAATAGGATAATTTTAGCCTAAAGCGGCCCACCAAGAGCAGTCAATTACAGTCACTATTAAGGCAGCGACGAGCACCGCTAATCTTGGCGCTTAAATACCAGAAGACAGCAGCCAGAGACTGCTGGGAAATAAGCTATGTCGACACTAGTGAACCACCGCCTGATTAAGCATGCTATTTAGCTGCTGCAGCGATTCATCATTAAGCAAGGGTTGTAAGGCAGGGTCTTGACGAATGTCTTCCATGTAACTTTCGCGGCGATTTAGGGCTTCGGCCAAAAAGCGTAGCGCATCTTCGTAATGTTCCATGGTGGTGTGAGCACAGGCCAACTGGTAGAAGGCGTGGCTATTCTCAGGGTCAACTTTCAATGCCTGATGGCAAAGATTAGCAGCCCACTGCGGCTCGTTGAGTTCTAATACCGCATCGGCCTTGTAGGTTAAAGCTTCACAATCGTCTGGACGTAATTTTAAAATTTCATCGTAAATAGTGATTTTATTGGCGGCGGAGGAGTCTTGCTGGGCACGTAACCATAATGATTGAATTTCTTGAGTTAACTCAATCACTTCGCGGTTTTCTTCAATATGCAGGGTCTTTTGTTTCATTTGCTTTTCGATCAGTTCAAGACGCTGCTCATACTCCTGAACTAACTTAGAAATTTCTTCATCGGCCAGGGTATGCACCCGTTCTTTAATGTCGCGAAATGAAGACCAGCCCACCAAAACCAAGACCGAGGTCGCGGCGGCAATTAAGTAGAAAAAGTAGGTCACCGTGTCGGTGGCATAAGCCACCGCACGATCAACAGATTGATGTTCTCTATCCACAATCTGCTGCATTAGTTCATGTTTGTTCTGTGCCTGATCAACCCGCAATTGCTTTAGTTCATCCAGCACATAGCGCTCAATAAAAGGTTTATACAGCGGCTCATCTAGTTGCTCTAGCTGCGTAGCTGTTTGCTGGGCTTCTGGCGGAGGCTCTGCGGCGGCTTCGTTTGCCAATGCTTGGGCACTGGCAAACGAGGGCAGAGACACGCTCAGAAATAAAATCAGAAACAACACAGCAATGGTACTTAAGACGCTAGACATATGGCTCGCCCATGATCATGAACCTCTACCAACTCCGCATGCAAGCTCTTCACCGCCTGCTCGTAGTCGGCCTCCTTAACCACCAATTGAATGTCTACCTGACGCATCGATTGGTGAATAGCCAATACACTAACAGACTGACTAGCTAAAGCCTGTACTGTTTTGGCTAACATACCCGCCACCTGCATATCGCTGCCAATGGCTGAAACAATAGCCACTTTTTGCTGATTAAATTCAGCTTCAGGGAAGCGCTGCTCTAAGGCTTCGCGGATCCTTTTAACGGTTTTTAAATTGGTCGATAAATAGTGAGTCAGCGTATTAGCGTTAATATCTTTCGATACTAACTGCGCCTTAAAGCGTTGAATAATCGCCAATACCTGCTGGTCATATTGAGTAATACTACCCGCCATATCTTGATCAAACAACTCTAGAGCGTAAATGCCCTTACAGCCGGCGATAATCTCTACGCAGGGTGAATCACTCACATAGTCACCAGTAATCAAGGTACCACTATGCTCTGGCTCAAAGGTATTTTTCACCCTTAGGGCGATACCATTTTGTCGTAAGCCCTTGGCAGCCTTAGGATGAATCGCTTCCATGCCTAGGTTCGCCAATTGGTCGGCCACATCATAGTTAGTACGACCAATCGGTACCGCATTATGCTCGCCCACTAAACGTGGATCGGCACTACTGAGGTGAAATTCTTTGTGAATAATGGCTTCTTTAGCTTGGGTCAATACCGCCAAACGACTGAAAGTCATTTCACTGTAACCACGATCAAACGACGTCATTAAACCCGCATCACTGTGAGCATAACCAGTCACAATCGGCAACTGCTTGCTTAAATCAATTTCGGCAAAGGCTTCGCGGATCCGCTCATCCAAAGGAACGTGTTTATTGGTTAACCAGCCGGTTAAATCCACGAAACAGGCATTAACCCCATCACGTTGCAATAACTTAGCGGTGTTCCATGCACTATGCGCCTCACCGATGCTGGCGAGCATTTCTCTAACAGTGCCTAAATGAGCGTCCAGCGCGAAGTGGCCGTGCTGACAAAGACTTTGTAAGTCTAACAAGCACTGTTTGGCATCATCTAGCCGCTCATTTAGAAAAAGGTTAGCTTGCTTTAACAAGGTGCCTTCGCCAAACAACTGTAGGTTTATCTCTAACAACTGGCTCTTTACTTGCTCGAACTTTTTCAACCAACTGTCATCTTCCATGGCACTGGCAAACAAGCCATAAATACCCGGTTGACCACTTTTTTTATGCTCCAACAATTGATCGGTAATGCCGCCGTAGGCCGACACCACAAATACCCGTTGATAAAGCTGCTCTTCACTCGCTTGATAAATAATATTATCGCGCACCGACAAGTAATCACTCATCGACGTACCACCAATTTTCTCAATGGTATGATTCATTGTTATTAATCCTTTATAGCTCTAAATAAGATGGGAGTTGTCAGCAAACCCGCAAGCTAGGTCGCGCGATGGTTTGCTGGAGACACTATGATGTTTTTAGCTGGCGGGAGGCCCCGCCAGTCTATTTATTTGCTGCTGATTTAAACAGCTTCGGTGTCCAACTCGTAAGCGCCTTCGGCGTTGTGAACTTCATTACCGGTTACCGGCGGATTAAATACACAGGCCAAGGTCAATTCTTCAAAGGCACGTAGAATGTGCTTATCGTGGTTATCTAGAATGTAGATAGTGCCTGGTTCAATTGGGTGTTTTTTACCATCGGCGAGGTTTTCAATTTCACCTTTACCAGAGACGCAGTAAACCGACTCTAGGTGATTTTGATAATGCATGTAAAAATCTGCACCCTTGTAGATGGTAGTCATATGGAAAGAAAAGCCCATTTGGTCTTCTTTCAATAACAAACGCGTGCTCTCCCAATTACCATCTGGAGAAACTACACGACGGTTAGTTTTGTTTGCTTCCGCTAATGTTCTTACAATCATAATCTGCCTTTAACTTAGTTTTTTTAATTCAATTAACATGGCTTTTTTGCCCGTGAGAGTGGCGATTTCGCCACCCGCTATCAGCCTCTCGTCACCGCGCACAATGGCCTGGCGCTGAGCGCAGGACATAATCCGCAAATACCCTTCCCCTTGAACGCAGCGAAGTAGGTAACGAGCGGCGGCGTTTTCAATTGGCAATAACAGCCGCTCACCCGGCCAAACGCGTAATTGTTGGCTAGTGCTCATGGTGTAATAAAATGAAACTACGCCACCTCAAAATAAACTTTCTCTTCAGGAATGCTGTCGGTCTTGGCGCATACTTCACGGATCGCCTCTTCAACAATATCGATGCCTTTTTCTAGGTTGGCTTCACTGATCACCAGTGGACAAAGGAACTTAACGATTTGGTCGTCAGCACCACTGGTTTCAATAATCAGCCCTTTTTGGAAAGCCGCACGGGTAATTTTTCCGGCCAGTTCACCGTTCACACAGTTAATACCTTGGAACATGCCACGTCCCTTGGTGGTGAAGTTGCCATCACCATATTGCTGGACAATATTTTCCAAACGCTGCGAGATATAACGGCCTTTGCGCTTCACTTCTTCAGAGAAGGCATTGTCAGACCAATAGTGATCAAGTGCCGCTTTAGCCGTAACAAAGGCTAAGTTATTACCGCGGAAGGTGCCGTTGTGCTCACCGGGCTTCCATTGGTCTAATTCTGGCTTCATTAGCACTACCGCAAATGGCAGGCCGTAACCGCCTAAAGATTTAGACAGGGTGATAATATCGGGTTCGATGCCTGCTTCTTCAAAGCTGAAGTAATCGCCAGTACGGCCACAACCAGCCTGAATATCATCAACAATCAGCAATATTTTGTGTTTACGACACACGGTTTGCAGGTTACGCAGCCACTCGATACTCGCCGCGTTAATACCACCTTCACCTTGCACCGTTTCTACAATCACCGCCGCAGGAGAGTTAATACCACTGCTGGAGTCAGCCAATACTTTATCTAAGTATTCGGTGGTATCGATGTTGTCACCCAAGTAACCGTCATAAGGCATGCGATGGGTGCCATTTAAGCTCACACCCGAGGCATCACGGTGATGAGAGTTACCAGTGGCCGCCAAGGCACCTAAGCTCACCCCGTGGAAACCATTGGTAAAGGTAACAATGTTTTGTTGGCCGGTTACGTTACGGGCAATTTTCATGGCAGCTTCTACGGCGTTAGTCCCAGTGGGGCCCGTAAATTGCACCATGTATTCCATATTACGCGGACGCAGAATTTTATCGTTAAAGGTTTGTAGAAACTCACCTTTGGCACGAGTGTGCATATCTAAGCCATGGGTGATGCCATCTTGTTCGATGTAATCTAGCAAGGCTTGCTTAAATAAAGGGTTGTTGTGGCCGTAGTTCAGCGTGCCCGCTCCAGCTAGAAAATCTAAATACTGATTACCATCTTCGTCCCACATCCACTCACCTTTAGCGCGGTTAAAGATGCGCGGGAATGAACGAGCATAGCTTTGAACTTCAGATTCAATTTGATTAAAAATTTTCATGGTAATAGTTACTCTTGATTAACAATTAAAGAAGGTTGAAAAGGTCCGATCCGCAGTAGCTGTTCAGAATCATGTTGACCTGCAAAGTGGCGCTGCTTATCCATCCACTCACCTGAATTCAATTCTGCGTTCAGATGTTTGCTGGCTAAGGCTCTAAATAATGACCACGAAGCTTGGTTGTCTGCGGTAATAGTGGTTTCCAAATACTCCACCGCTGCACATGCAGGGCGAGCGAGGATCTGTTGCAACATCTGCGAAGCGAGGCCAATCCCTCTCGCTTGCTCTGCAACTGCCACTTGCCAAATAAACAGGGTATTTGGCCGTTCCGGAATTAAATATCCTGAAACAAATCCAACCAAGGAGCCGTCATATTCCGCTTTCACCGAGGTGGCAGAAAAATGACTGCACTGCAGTAAGTTACAGTAACTAGAATTGACATCTAGCGGTGGGCAACTTTCCACCAAACGAAATACAGCCATACCGTCTTCCAGCCTAGGCGCCTTAAAAACGATACTTCCTATATCAAGCAAAAATCCTCCCCAGTTAGAGATATTAATTTGAACCCTAAATAGTAAAGCATTAGTAAAAATGGATTTTTGTCATATAAAACAATAAAAAATAGTAATAAAACCTACTCAAACTCAACAAAAAACCATATAACTATTTAGAGTGCGAAACATAGTACACTAAATAAAATTTGATCTCCACCCCAAAATTGATGACACTGTAAATAGTGAACGCTGGGTTATTTTGATGAATGACTGTGTTAAGTCGCGGCAAACGCCGTCACTAAGACGATTAATCTTGCCGAAGGCGAGAGCAAGCAGTTGACAGCAAGGCTAGCAAATTAGCAGCTTAAGGCGCGTTATTTGGCCGTTTAACCCTGAAGCATTCAAAGCGTCGCTAATGATATAGAACACAGCTTTACTGGCTTTTAGTGAAAGCCAATAAATCATTTAGGGTTCTAAATAAATGGCGATATACTATCTTTTTAATTCGACAAACAGAGAAACACTTTGAACAGAATAGAAGAAGTCTTGGTTGCATTGCGTCGGGTGATCCGCGGAACCGACTTGTATTCCAAGCACTTAGCAAAAACAACAGGTTTAACCGCCCCACAAATGTTGCTACTGCAAACTATTCGCAACATGGGTAAGGTCACCATTGGTGAGTTAGCCAATGAAATGAGCCTAAGCCAAGCCACCGTCACCAGTATTTTGGATCGTTTAGAAAAGCGCCAACTGGTTTATCGCGAACGCTCTCAACAAGATAAACGCAAGGTGCATGCCCACCTTACCGAGCAAGCTGCTGAAGTATTAAAAGAGGCACCCATTCCGCTGCAGGAACAGTTCACTAAGCAATTTGATGAGCTGCAAGAATGGGAGCAAATGATGATTATTTCATCCTTGCAGCGAGTGGCAAAAATGATGGACGCCCATAATATCGATGCCGCACCGGTTTTGGATTTAGGGGTGCTGGACAGACAGAGCACCAACATCGACAAGGTCTAGCAACACGTAAATGTAGCTGAGCCAAATGCAGCTCAGCTTGCAGCACCAGCGCCCTTAATAAATCAAACTAAACTGCTTGCGATAGCCTTTAGGACTAATTCCATTTAGCTTCTTAAACACTCGCGAGAAATACAGCGGATCATTGTATCCCACCTGCAAGCTAATCCGGTTAATACTGACATTGTTGGTGATCAGCAATTGCTTAGCTCGGCTAATTCTTTGGTCATCGCGCCATTGAGTGATGGTCATGCCCACTTCTTCGCGGAACAAATGGCCTAAGCGAGAGCTAGACAAACAGACTGATTCGGCGATTTCCTGATACTGAAAATCGCGGGTGAGATTAACCGTCATAAAGTTAATGGCCGCCTCAATTCGCGGATCTAAGGCTTTGTTACGCACATCCGGCTGCATTTGCTTACAACGTAATAGCAGTTGCTCTAGCAAGTTAAGCGACAACTCCACATCGAAGGGATCACTGGTTTTGGCGTACAATTCAATATCGGTAAACAGCTGCTCTATTTGTAACTGTTTTTCCCGCTGCTCTGGCGGCGGCGAAAAATACACTTCATTTTTTAGCTGCGCCCAATGTAGCCAATCTTGCCAAAATGCGCGCGGGCGAAAATAGACCCAGCGATGCTTCCAAGTATCAGCATCTTCATGGCGATGGTAGTAATGGGGCACCCCCGGTGGAAACAATAGTAAGTCACCCGGATTAACATCAAAACGCTTATCATCCTTAAAGATACTGCCGCGCCCTTCACTGGTATAGTTAATGATAAAGCCTTTCATCCCCTGCGGACGATCGATGCAAAAGTCGAATTCTCCCCCTTTTTCTATCGGCGTTAAGCCCGCTACCAAATGCGCATCAAAGTTGTAACCGGGTTTTAAGGGATCATTCTGCATATGCTTCAAGTAAGTGTTATTAGCAATACGTTTTGAAATCATAGCATTAGATTCTTGGTTTAAAGTATTGACGAAGTCGCAGTTATGACATCCCAGCCATCACTGCGACTAATAGGCGATTAGCTTAGGGCATTTAAACGGTAATGCAGGTTGTTATGCCGAAGTTCCATTTCCAACTGACGAAGGTCAGTGTCTTTATCGATAATAATCAACTCGATATCGTGGATCTTGGCATAGTCGATGACCGTTTCCATGCTAAGCGCCTGAGTGTAAACCGAGTGGTGAGCAGCTCCGGCATAAATCCAAGCCGCAGCTGCTACCGCCAAATTAGGCTGTGGTTGCCATAAGGCATGCGCCACTGGCAAATTAGGCATAGATTCTGGTAAATCAACAGTATCTACCGCATTGGCCACCAGGCGGAAGCGGTCACCTAAATCAATCAATGAAAGATTAATGGCAGGGCCAGCCTTGGCCGAAAACTTAAGCCGTGGCACATCGCACTTACAACCAATGGTGTGGCGAGCAATAATCAACTCGGGTTTGTTTTCACTAATACTTGGACACACCTCTAACATGTGGGCACCCAGTACTTGGTCAACCGCGCCAAAATCGTAGGTGTAGTCTTCCATGAAGGAGCTGCCTCCCGCTTGCCCTTCAGACATGGCCTTAACAATGCGTAATAGGGCAGCCGTTTTCCAGTCACCTTCACCGCCGTAACCATAACCCTTGGCCATTAATCGTTGAGTCGCCAAACCGGGTAGATTGCTTAAACCATGTAAGTCTTCAAAACAGTTGGTAAAGGCCTTGCAGTCATGCTCCGTTAAGAAGCGTTCCATACCTATTTCTAAGCGCGCTTCGTTTATCAGTAATTGGTAGCTTTGTGGATCTTTTAACAGCGCGTCGTCAACTTTATACAGTGAGCAATATTCGTCGATTAACGCTGCGCACTCGGCTTCGCTGACTTTTTCAACGTAGGCAGCTAAATCACCCATGCTATAAGCGTTCACCTCGTAACCAAACTTAATCTGGGCCGATACTTTGTTACCTTCGGTCACCGCAACCTGACGCATGTTGTCACCAAACCGGGCCACTTTAAGGCTAGCAGACTCGTAAACACCGCGGGCAGCGCGCGCCCATTGGTCTACATCTTGTTGCACTCGGGGCTCTTGCCAATGTCCAGCCACTACCTTGCGTTGCACGTTCATCCGCGTGGCGATAAAACCAAACTCGCGACAACCGTGGGCACTTTGGTTGGTATTCATGAAGTTCATGTCAATGCTCGACCAAGGCAAGCCGGCATTAAATTGAGTATGTAAATGCAACATTGGTTTGCTAAGTTGGTTTAAACCGGCAATCCACATTTTGGCGGGAGAGAAGGTGTGCATCCACACCACCACGCCGGCACAGCTGGTGTCGTTGTTAGCGCGGCGCATGACTTCGGCGATTTCATCCGAGCTGGTCACCACACCTTGGTTATTAATCGTCAAGCAAATGCTTTCGCTATCGTTTAAGCCTTGTACTAGTTGCTCGCTGTCGCTAGCCACTTCTTTTAATACCTTGGGCCCGTATAGGTGTTGAGAGCCCGTTACAAACCATAAAGAGGGTGTTGAATTTGTCATGAATCTATCCTTTGTTAAGGCTAATCTTCTTGGCCGTAATAGGCATCTTTGCCGTGTTTACGGAGATAATGTTTGTCCAATAAAGCTTGATTTAAGCTAGTGACCTGAGGATTTAGCTGCTTAGTGTGCAGCGCCATTTTGGCCACTTCTTCCAGCACTACCGCATTGTGTACCGCGTTATCTGGGCTGGTTCCCCAAGTGAAGGGGCCATGTTCTTTGACCACGATACCTGGCATAGAAAGCGGCTCGGTTGAGCCCAGCGTTTCTTCAATCACCAAGCCGGTATTGAGCTCATAGTTAGTCGCCACTTCGGCTTCGGTTAAAGCACGGGTACAGGGTATGTCGCCATAGAAGTAATCGGCATGGGTGGTGCCTAGGGCCGGAATACTTAAACCCGCCTGGGCCCAAGCACAAGCAAAGGGCGAATGAGTGTGTACAACCCCGCCAATGTCTTCGTAAGAGCGGTACAACACCAAATGTGTAGAGGTATCGGAAGAAGGCTTGAGATCGCCTTCAATCACCTTACCGGCCAAATTTAATATCACCATGTTAGCGGGGCTTAACTTGGCATATTCTACGCCGCTAGGCTTAATCGCCACCAAGCCCAATTCGCGGTCGATGCCCGAAACATTACCCCAGGTAAAGGTCACCAAATTATGGGTTTGTAAGGCCATGTTGGCTAAGTAGACTTGCTCTCGCAGTTCAATGATACGCTGCGCTGCTGCTGAATCGGCTAACATTACTCGTCTCCCTGTTTAGCGCATAAACCTTCCACGCAATCTCCCAATTGACGATAGGCTTGATGACGCTCACGATAAAAAGCAACCCGCTCTGGATTGGGCTGATAACTTAGGTGCACGGCACTGGCCATGGCTTGCTGTGCGCTAGCAGTATCGGGATAAACTTCGGCCGCTACGGCAGCAAAAATGGCTGCGCCTAGGGCACAACACTGCTCGCTATCCATCACTAGCAACTCACAATCCATCACATCCGCACAAGTTTGCATCACTAGCGGTGATTTCTTGGCAATACCGCCAATTGCAATCACCCGTTTCACTGGAACTTGTTGATTAACAAAACAATCCATAATCGCTTTAGCACCATGAGCGGTGGCTTCCACCAAGCTATGGAAAATCATCGGGGCAGTTGAGCCCAAGTTAAGGCCACTGATGTTGCCGGTAAGTCGTTGGTTGGCAAAAGGAGTACGTCGACCATTGTGCCAGTCCACCGCCACCGGCGAATTGGCGTGCTGCTGCTGGCAATGCTCGCTTAACATTGGAATGATTTGCTGATCAAGATCTTGCAGTGCGGCTTGCAGCTCAGGCTGTTGCTCAGCCAACTGTTGCAGTGGCCATAACAGGACTCGCTTGTACCAAGCATATAAGTCACCAAAGGCCGATTGACCGGCTTCTAGGGCCACCAACTCGGGCATGGCACTACCGAGTACCTGACCACAAATACCTTCGATGGTGCGCTCGCCAAGTTCATCTGGGTCCACCATTAAAATGTCACAGGTAGAAGTACCCATTACTTTAACTAAGTCGTGAGCGCCAGCACCGGCCCCCACTGCCCCCATGTGACAATCAAAGGCCCCTACGGCTACCGCAATATCGGCATTTAAACCCAGTTTTTCAGCCCATTCGGGCTTAATCGCCCGGCTAGCTGATCGGCACTATAAACCTGTTGGAACATCCGCTCGCGGATGCCATCTAAAGTAGGAGATATCGCGCTAAGAAAGGCTTGATCGGGTAAGCCGTCCCAAGATTCATGCCACAAGGCTTTATGCCCCGCGCCACACACACCACGACGAAGTGTATCGGGAGCGGTAGTGCCAGACAGTAGCGCAGGGATCCAGTCAGCCAATTCAACCCAAGAATAAATCGACTCGGCCAGTTGTGGATCTTGTTCCGATACCCAAGCCGCCTTAGCCCAAAACCATTCACTAGAATAAATACCGCCTACATAACGGGTGTAATCCGGAAATTGTCCGCCGTGGGCCAACTGATTAATTAACTCAGCCTTGCTCACACTGGTATGGTCTTTCCACAAAATAAACATGGCATTGGGGTTGTCAGCGTGCTCATCTAACAAAGCCAGTACTTCACCGTCTTGGTTAATTGGCGCAGGGGTAGAACCCGTGGTATCAACGCCAATCCCCACAATGTTCTGGCGAATTTCTGGCGAGCAATCGGCTAAGGCCTGCTGCACTGCACTGGTCATGGCTTCGATGTAGTCGCGGGGATGGTGCCGAAACTGAGCGATATCAGCTTGTGAGTACAAGCCTTTATTCCACCTCGGATACAAGCTCACCCCACTGCATAGTTCATCGCCATTGCTGGCGTTCACCAACAGGGCTCGCACTGAATCTGAGCCGAAATCTAAGCCTATTACATACTGCTGCTTGTTCACGCTGCACACTCCTATAAAAACACAGTTATTGCATCTCATAGTGGTCGCTAGTGGGCAAACCCGCCATATACGATAACGCTAACATCATGGATATTTCCGTTGTGAGTATTTTTTTGAAACATCTGTCAAAAATCAGAAATAACCGAAGAAAAGCTTTTCAATAGGCTAAAAGTAGCCTAAACATGCTTAATATTGACTATTTTTAAAGATTCACATAATGGCAACATGTCAATAACAGCTAAATATATAGATAAAATCGCTGTCATGAAAAACTTGTTGTCCGGCTAGCGAATAAGTTTAAAAAGATGGTCAATACTAAGCCCAGTTAAACGAGAGCAACGCAACATCGCTCAACCATTAACTAACCATTAATAGCTGAATCATTTACACGGAGTGAAAAAATGAAGCTTTATAAAACGTTAATTAGTGCGGCAATGGTGTCGTTATTGGCATTAGCTCCAAGCCTTGCCAGCGCCAAACAAACAGTCGGCATTGCAATGCCTACTAAGTCATCAGCCCGCTGGATCGGCGATGGCGCTAACATGAAAGACCTTTTTGAGAAAAACGGATATAAAGTCGTTCTACAGTACGCTGGTGATGATATTCCAAACCAACTAGCACAAATTGAAAACATGGTTGTGCGTGGCGTAGATGCATTAGTTATTGCCTCTATCGACGGCACCACTCTATCTAAAGTGTTAGAGCAAGCCGCTGAAAGCGACATTCCTGTGGTTGCCTATGACCGTTTGATTAAAGGCTCTCCTCACGTTGACTACTACGCCACCTTCGATAACTTCCAAGTGGGTGTATTACAAGCTCAAACCATTGAAAAAGCGCTTGATTTAGCTAACGGAGCGGGTCCTTTCAACATCGAACTATTTGGTGGTTCACCAGACGATAACAACGCTTACTTCTTCTACAACGGTGCAATGTCGGTACTACAACCATACATCGACAGCGGTAAGTTAGTGATTCGTAGTGGTCAAACCGGCATGGAAAAAGTGTCTACACTTCGCTGGGATGGCGCAACCGCCCAAGCACGTATGGATAACCTACTCAGTGCCTTCTACACCGATGACCGCGTTGACGCTGTATTGTCACCTTACGATGGCATCAGTATTGGTATTTTATCTTCACTAAAAGGGGTGGGTTACGGTAGTGCCGATATGCCTATGCCCTTCGTATCAGGACAAGATGCTGAACTGCAATCGATTAAATCAATCATTGCCGGCGAGCAAGGTTCAACCATCTTTAAAGATACTCGTGAGTTAGCCAAAGTAACGGTAAGCATGGTAGAAGCCTTGATGAATGGTACTGAGCCACAAATCAACGATACCAGCACCTACGACAACGGCTACAAGGTAGTACCTTCTTACCTGCTAAAACCTGTACCGGTAGACAAATCTAACTGGGAAGAAGTGTTAATTGGCAGCGGTTACTACAGCAAAGACCAGTTCTAATTCGAAATAGGTTTGCCTTTGCCTAAAGGCAAACCTTGCACTTTCGACTTTGTTTTCCTGAGGGAACTATGAATACCATTTTAGAAATGCGTAACATCACCAAAACTTTCCCCGGTGTTAAGGCGCTAGACAATGTGAGCCTAAGTTTAGAGCAAGCAGAGATCCATGCGCTTGTAGGCGAAAACGGTGCTGGAAAATCAACCTTAATGAAGGTGCTTAGCGGCGTCTATCCTCATCATAGCTTTGAAGGTGAGATTATTTATCGCGGCGAAGTGCAAAAATTTAACAACATTTCTGACAGCGAAGAAAAAGGCATCATCATTATTCACCAAGAGCTGGCCTTAGTGCCTATGCTATCGATTGCCGAAAACGTATTTTTAGGCAACGAAATTGATGAAAATGGGGTAATTAACTGGCCTGAAACTTTTCTAAAAACCAAAGAAGTATTAACCAAGGTTGGTTTGGGTAAAGAAAACCCACAAACCAAAATTCAAAACCTGGGGGTAGGTAAACAGCAATTGGTAGAAATTGCCAAAGCACTCTCTAAAGACGTAGATGTATTGATTTTAGATGAGCCTACCGCCAGCCTTAATGAAACCGACAGCGATGCCTTGCTCGAATTATTACTCGAGTTTAAGCGCCAAGGGATCTCGTCCATCATCATTTCTCATAAACTCAACGAGATCGCCAAAGTCGCTGACAAAATCACCGTGATTCGTGACGGTGGCTCAGTTAGCACTATGGACTGTCGGCTAGAAAAAATCAGTGAAGATCGCATCATTCAAGACATGGTGGGTCGAGAGCTTAAAGACCGTTACCCACCACGCAAGGCGCAAATTGGTGACGAGATCCTCAGTGTCAGTAACTGGGAAGTTTACCATCCCGAACAAGCCGACCGACGGATTATTCACAACATCAACTTAGCGGTTAAACGTGGCCAAGTAGTGGGTATTGCTGGCTTAATGGGCGCAGGGCGAACCGAGCTAGCACGCAGTATTTTCGGCCACTCCTACGGCCAAAAAATTTCTGGTGAGCTCAAACTACACGGCAAAACAGTTGAATTAAATAGCATCGAAAAAGCCATTAATGCCGGTCTCGCGTACGTGACCGAAGACCGTAAAGACTATGGCTTGGTTTTAATCGACAGCATTATGCATAACATTCCCCTCGCCAATCTGCCTGCCATTTCGAAGAATTTGGTGGTGAATAATGCGAAAGAAAGTTTGCTCAGTGAAGACTTCCGTAAAAAGATGAACATTCGTTGTTCATCGATCAGCCAACATACCGAAAACCTCTCGGGTGGTAACCAACAAAAAGTGGTGTTAGCTAAGTGGCTATTTGCCGACCCCGAGGTATTGATTCTGGACGAGCCCACTCGCGGCATTGATGTAGGGGCCAAGTATGAAATCTATACCCTGATCAACAAGCTAGCCGAGCAAGGCAAAGGCATTATTGTCATTTCCTCCGAAATGCCCGAGCTACTTGGTATGTGTGACGAGATTTACGTTATGAATGAAGGGGAGCTAGTGGGATCACTCAGCCAACAAGAAGCTTCTCAAGAAAAAATTATGCAGTTAATCATTCAATCTGGGAGAGAATGAGATGAACACGAAAGTCGCAGATAGCGCTAAAGTACCCACTGAATCAGTGAGTCTCTTTGGATCATTTGCTCGCCACCTACGCGAATATGGAATTTTACTCGCCCTGATTTTTATTATGGGTTTTTTCCAAATCATTACCGATGGCACCTTGCTTAAACCGGTTAACTTAACCAACCTATTTTTGCAAAACTCTTACATCATCATCATGGCACTTGGCATGTTGTTGGTGATTGTGGCCGGCCATATTGACCTCTCGGTGGGTTCGGTGTGTGGCTTTATTGGCGCGCTCGCCGCGGTACTAATGGTTAATTTTGAATTTAACTGGTTCTTAACCGTTATCATCTGTTTAGTGGCAGGCTTCATTATTGGGGCCATGCAAGGCTACTGGATTGCCTATCACAAGATACCGGCGTTCATTGTAACCTTGGCGGGCATGTTAGTCTTTAAAGGCTTAACCATCGCCCTACTACAAGGCCAATCGGTGGGTCCTTTCCCTACCCAGTTCCAAGCACTAAGCTCAGGTTTTATTGGTGATATCTTCGATATGCACAAATTCAACCTCACCTCCTTCATCATCGGTTTGGTAGGGGTAGCAGCGTTTATTGGCTTTAACCTAAGCAGCCGTTTAAAACAGCAAAAATTAATGCCTGCAGAAGAACCTATGAACGTGTTCGTACTACGTCTTGGGTTCATCTCTTTCGCGCTATTGTACTTGGTGTACTTACTCTCCACTTACAAAGGTATTCCTAATATTTTGATGGTAATGGCGGTACTGATTTCACTGTATGTATTCATTACTAACAATACCACTATTGGTCGTCGTATCTACGCGATTGGCGGTAACGAAAAAGCCGCCCAAATGTCAGGGATTAATACCAAAAAGATTACCTTCTTAACCTTTGCCAACATGGGCATGCTAGCCGCTTTAGCCGGTCTGGTATTTGCTGCTCGCTTAAATACCGCTACTCCTAAAGCCGGTTTGGCTTTCGAGTTAGACGTAATTGCTGCGGTATTCATCGGTGGTGCTTCGGTACAAGGCGGTGTAGGTAAGATCCTCGGTGCGGTAATTGGTGCCTTCATCATGGGTGTGATGAACAACGGTATGTCAATTATGGGCGTGGGTATTGACTGGCAACAAGTGATTAAAGGCTTGGTATTGCTAGCTGCGGTTATCTTCGACGTCTACAGCAAAAAACGTGCAAGCTAGTTTGTAAAAACAGTCCATTCCATTCCTACTGTTTTTATTAGAGATTAAGCCCTGCTTAATCTCTTTTTTTATTTATAAATCAACTATCTAACCTTCAAAAAAGCCCAATTTAACAACAACAACCTAATGAGTCACAAAACTGCCTTAGGCTTCATACTATACTCAGCCTTAAGGAAGAGGCTAAAGCTTGGCCTCATTGCCCACCTTGAGTAAGGAAACCCATCACCATGCTGCAACGTTGGCTCAGTCTATTCGTCCTGATTTTGCTTAGCGCTTGCTCACCAGAACCGCCAAAGCAAGCCTTAGGTACCCTAGAACGTGATCGCATTACCTATACCGCCACCGCCAATGAAATTATTCGCGCCTTGCCGATTAAAGAAGGCCAGCCGGTCAGTCAGGGCCAAGTACTGGTTCAGCTAGATACGAAAAACCAGCGCTCGGTATTAGCTCACGCCAGCGCCGAACAAGCCAAAGCCGAGGCTTACTTGCTTAAGCTCAGCAACGGCGAGCGTCCGGAAGATATTGCCGCCGCATCCGCCCGAGTGGCACAGGCTCAAGCGCAGCTGGTAGAAGCCAATAAGCGTTACCAGCGTAACGCAGAACTGGTAAAACGCGAGCTAATTAGCCAAGCCGAGCTAGACTCAGCCCTAGCTCAACGCGACTCGGCTCGCGCCGGGCTTAACTCCGCCCAGGAGCAATTTAATAAACTCACCGCCGGCTCACGCCCCGAAGACATCGAACAAGCCAAGGCGGCACTAATGGCGGCGCAAGCCGATGTGGCACTGCAACAGCAAAAACTAGCAGAGCTTACCGTCACCGCCACCCGCGACGGGATCCTCGATAGTCTGCCCTATAACCTTGGCGAACGCGCCCCCAGTAATGCCATTATTGCGGTAATTCAGGCTAATCGCGTGCCCTATGCGCGGGTCTATGTTCCGGCCAATTACCGAGTAGATTTTGTGCCGGGGGCTCAATTTAAGGTGCATGTAGACGGGCTTAGCCAAAGCTTTCAAGGCACGGTGCGGTGGGTCGCCAGCGAACCCTCGTTTACCCCCTATTACGCGCTCACCGATAAAGAACGGGCGCGCTTAATGTATTTGGCCGAAGTCGATCTACCCGACAGCGCCGCAACGCTACCTTCCGGTATTCCCGCTCAGGTCGACTTACAGGTAAGCAACGATGACTGAGTACGCGATTCGAGCCAATTCGGTGGTGAAACGTTTTGGCCAGTTTACCGCTATCAATAATATTAATTTAAACGTAGCCAAGGGCAGCATTTATGGTTTTTTGGGGCCCAATGGTTGCGGTAAGTCCACCACGATTCGAGTATTAACCGGCTTACTCAACCCCAGCCAAGGTCAGGTGGAAGTACTGGGACTGGAGATTCCCAAACAATCCGAAAAACTGCGCCTAAAAATCGGCTATATGACCCAAAAGTTTTCTCTCTACGACGATTTAACAGTACTAGAAAACCTCGAATTTATTGGCCAAATCTTTGCCATAAACGGCCGCGAATTAAAGGCGCGCATTGCCGCCCAGCTGTCTACTTATGGGCTAAATCAACTGGCGAAGCAACGCGTAGCAGGTATGAGTGGCGGACAAAAACAGCGGCTCTCGCTGGCCGCCGCCACCATGCACCAACCTGAATTATTATTTCTCGATGAACCCACCTCGGCGGTGGATCCGCAAAACCGCCGTGACTTTTGGGAGCAGTTGTTTGACCTAAGCGCCCAAGGCACCACCATCTTAGTTACCACCCACTACATGGACGAAGCGGAACGCTGCCACCGTTTAGCGATTATGGAAGCCGGGGAAATTCGCGCCGATGGTGAACCAGAGCGGCTAATGGCAGAGATGGGCGTGAATGTGGTAGAAGCCAAAGCGGCCAACTTGCGGCAACTTAAAAACCAGCTGTTACAGTGCCAGGAAGTTCGCTCGGCGGCACAAATAGGAGCGCGGCTGCGGATCTTGATTTACCAGCAAGTCGCGCAGCCATTGGAGTGGCTAAAACAGCGCTTCCCCGAGCTCGCCCAAGCAGAGTTAAACCTAGCCCGCCCTAGCTTAGAAGATGTATTTGTCAGCGTGACCGGAGCCGGCCGCCAATGATCAACAGCCTTGCCCGAATCAAAGCGGTCATCATTAAAGAGTTACGCCAACTAAGCCGTGACCGCATCACCTTTGGCATGGTGGTGATGATTCCGCTAATTCAGCTACTGCTATTTGGTTTTGCCATTAATACCGATATTCGTAATATTCCCATTGCCGTGGTTGACCAAAGCGGCAGTGCGCTGGGGCGGGTGATTACCGAATCGGTGAAAGTCACGCAAGTGGTTAAGGTGACTCAACAATTAACTAATATTGCTCAAGCAGAACAGGCCATTCAGGACGGACAAGTGCGTGCCGCCTTAATTTTACCGCACGACCTTAGCCAGCGTATGGTTCAGGGACGAATATTAGGGCAATGGCTGGTTGATGGCTCCGATACCATGATTAGCTCGGCCATTTTAGCCCTACAAAATATGCCACTGAGCGATTTTGACTTCGAGCTACGCCCCGCGCCCAACAAAACCTTTGAAGTGGCGCTGTATTACAACCCGACTCGTCGCTCAGCCGTTAACATTGTGCCCGGCCTATTGGGGGTTATCTTAACCATGACCATGATCCTATTTACCAGCGCAGCCATCGTTCGCGAGCGCGAGCGTGGCAATTTAGAACTGCTGATTACCACCCCCATCCATTCACTGGAGTTGATGATAGCCAAAATTATTCCCTACATCTTTGTAGGGTTAATCCAAGTAGCGATAATTTTAAGCCTTGGTCATTGGGTCTTTGGCGTGCCAATTAATGGTGAACTGAGCCAGATCCTGTTAGGTACCCTGTTGTTCATCGCCGCCAGCCTCAGCTTAGGTTTGGTTATCTCCACCGTGGCTAATACTCAGCTACAAGCCATGCAGATGACGGTATTTATCTTATTACCGTCGATTCTATTGTCGGGCTTTATGTTTCCCTATGAGGGCATGCCGATAGAAGCGCAGTGGATCGCCGAGGCGCTACCCGCAACCCACTTCATGCGCATTATTCGTGGCGTAGTACTACGTGGTGCCAACTTAATTGAGCTGTGGCGCGATAGCCTGTGGTTACTTGGCTTCACCGCTTTGGGCTTGCTGTTTGCCTCGTTACGTTTTAAAAAATCACTGGATTAACACATCGGCTCAAGGCCAAACTCCACACTGGGTTATGACTGAGCAATTTTTGAGCACTTGCTTTATTCAGTTAATACTGTAAGCTGCCCGCACCTCCGTTTTGTCACTTCGCTCCCTTGGTCGCTGGCTCAGCGCTATTTATTAATGCGGCCCAACCATGACAAAGCTTCGTTTACGTTATCAAACCCTAGAGTTTGGTGATACCGACATCCATTTATGCACTCTGCGTAATACTCAAGAATTTCACGACCCCCAAGGTCGCGCCGAACAGCTCGGCATTTCTTCGGCAAGTTGGCCCATATTTGGGGTAGTTTGGCCTTCTAGTCTGGTGTTAGCTCATTACATCAACGACTACGATACCGAAGCCAAACGGATCCTAGAAATCGGCTGCGGCATGGCACTATCCAGCCTGCTACTGAACAAACAAGAAGCCGATATTACCGCCACCGACTACCACCCAGAAGTGCAACACTTTCTCAAAAGAAACGCCGCCATCAACCAAGATCAAGCCATCGCCTACCAACAAGTAGACTGGGCCGATAGCAACGACAGCTTAGGTTTGTATGATCTGATTATTGGCAGCGATTTATTATATGAAGACGAGCACATCGAGTTATTAGCCAACTTCATTCAACGCCACGCCAAGCCACACTGCGAAGTGATCATTGTGGACCCAGGCCGTGGTCGAAAAAACAAACTCGGCAAAGCCATGACAGCCGCAGGTTTTGCGATTAGCCAACACAAACCCGAACATACCGATTACCTAGACAAAGAGTTTAAAGGCTACATCCTTAGCTTTCGTCGTTAAGTGCAGCCCAACCTCAAAACGCGCGGTTGATAACACCATATGCAACGCTGATATTGCGAAACTAGATAGACCGCAGCCGGGTTATTATTTGGCGAAGTGCTCTAAGGCTTGGCCAGTTAAACGATAAAGAATCCACTCATCCTGTGGCTCGGCGCCAATCGACTGGTAGAAATCAATCGCGGGCTGATTCCAATCCAATACACACCATTCAAAACGGCCACAGTTTTCCGCCACCGCCTGCTGCGCTAAGTATTTTAATATCGCTTTGCCCGCACCAATTTTACGGTAGGGCGGCGCCACATAGAGATCTTCCAAGTAGAGACCATTTTTAGCTAACCAAGTGGAATAATTGTAAAAATACACCCCATAACCCACCGCCTCACCGTCTAGCTCGCAAATAATCGCATGGGCAGTCGCTCCTTCAGCAAACAAGCTTTGAGTAATCGACGCCACATCGGCTTTGACTTCGTGCTCGAGTTTTTCGTACTGGGCTAAGTCCTTAATAAACTGCAAAATGGTTTCTGCATCCTCGGGAATTGCCGGTCTAATATTGAGTTTATTCACTGCTACCATTACCTATTAATGACTCGCTATGCTGTTAATTTGCTTGGTTTTATAAGCGCCTAAATGAATCAAACTATCCATACTTAAGGCTTTGTAAAGGCAAAACATAACACAATTATTAGCCAATCCAAGCATGCATTTGGCCACTCACCAGCATTAAAAAACCATCAGCCCATGCTTTCGTTTATCGGGCGCTCAGCGCCAAGCAATAATATTTGCCAAGGTTCGACAAACCATCAACAATATAAAAAACAAATTGCATGCAATTATGCATTCTTTGTGTCTTAAAAAGGCATACAATAGCTAAGGTAACGTGACTTAATATGCAAGTTGAATAGCGATATTAGCTCTGGGCATAATACTAATCAGCGTGAATACTGGCCACTTCATCCGCTTTATGGGCCGTTTATTGCTACGCAGTGGCAAGATTTTACCAAGCAACTATGCCATCATTATCAACAGCAGGCTCAATAGTATAAGCAGGCCAACGATGAAGCTTTAACTTGGTGCAATGTTATAAACTTGGTCACCAATTGTGTGCAAAATTGCATTTTATTTGTGCCAAAATTACCAGCAGAATAGCCAAAGACTACCCTTAAAAAATATTTTTAAGGCACTGAGCTACAGATGAGAAAGATCATGGAACAACAAAAGTTAGCCAAACCCCAAGCGGCACAGATTGCAGAAACCATTACCAATGCCGTTATGGAACACCGCCTAGCGCCGGGCTCTAAGCTCTCGGAATCGCGCATGGCCGAGGCTTTCAAGGTATCCCGAACCAAAATCAATCAAGCCTTAGTGATGTTGGCAGAGAATGGCTTGGTGAAAAAACTGCCCAATCGCGGCTACTTCGTTAGCAGCCCAGGAGTAGCCGAGGCTAAAGAAATTTTTGCCATGCGCAACCTGCTGGAACCGGCGATCATTCGCGGGGTTATCACCCATGCTAATAAGGCCGATATCAAGCGCCTCAAGGCCCATCTCGTCGCCGAAAAACTCGCCCGAGAACAGTCGAATAGACGCGCCATTATTCGCCTATCTGGCGACTTTCATATGCTGCTGGCCAGCATGTGTGGCAACCGCTACATCGACAAGCAAATGGC
Organism: Agarivorans gilvus; assembly: GCF_001420915.1. NCBI lineage: Bacteria > Pseudomonadati > Pseudomonadota > Gammaproteobacteria > Alteromonadales > Alteromonadaceae > Agarivorans > Agarivorans gilvus. The sequence continues at coordinate 2,622,069 of NZ_CP013021.1, forward strand.
CGAATTGTGCCCGCTCACCTGCCTAATCATCGCCCTTTACGATGTGCCTAATACGCCGGCCTGCCCAGAAGACGAGCACGACAACATTGTGGCGGCGATTGAAGCGGGCGACGAAGCCAAAGCCATAGCGTTGATGCAACACCACTTAGCGCATATCGAAAACGCCTTAAACCTAGACGGGGCCAGCGATATCGATGAAGTGGACTGGGAAGCCATCCTTCGCTAAGCCGATTAGTATCACGCCAACCCTTCATTTACCATTGGCATAGTTCCTGCTTCGATAATTGCATAAATAATTGCATGCAATTTTGAAAACATTAGTTTTCAGTGCTATCAGGAGTAAAGCCATGGCTGACCGCTTAGCAAGTGGACGTTGTTTGTTGGGGGTATTAACCCCCTCATCGAATACCGCTTTAGAACCACTCACAAGCCAACTGTTACAACAAGTAGACGGTGTATCGGCACACTTCTCTCGCTTTAGCGTCACCCGCATTAGCCTCGGCGAGGATGAACTAAAACAGTTCGACCTAGAGCCGATCCTGCAAGCGGCCAGTTTATTGGCCGACGCCAAAGTCGATATGATTGGCTGGTCGGGCACCGCCGCAGGTTGGATGGGCTTTCAGCAAGACCAAGAGCTCTGCCAACAAATTGAGCAGCGCACCGGCATTCCCGCCACCTCTTCAATCTTGGCCTTAAACCAAGTATTAGCGCGCATGGCGATAAAACGCATTGCCATCGTCTCGCCCTATACCAGCGACGTGCAGCAGAAAATTATTGAAAACTACCAAAGCATTGGCATTAGCACCGTGGCCGAACGCCATCTAGAGATCAGCGACAATTTCGCTTTTTCTGAAGTTAGCCCGGAGTGCTTAAAACAAGCGGTCAGCGAGGTGGCCGAGGCGGCTCCCGATGCTATTTTGCTGTATTGCACCAATCTTCGTTCAGCCGACCAAGTAGAGCAATGGGAAACCGAACTGAACATTCCGATTATCGATACCACCTCAACCGTGATTTGGAAAATGCTCGAAAGCCAAGGCTTTAACTGCAGCGAAGTGCGTGGCTGGGGCCGGTTTTTTCAGGAGGCCAAATGAGTCATCACTTTGATCTAGTTATTCGCAATGCCCATTGCGCCACCGGCGCCGATACCTTCATGGCCGACATTGGCGTGCGTGATGGCATCATCAGCGCGCTTGGCCAAGGTTTAGCCAGCGGCGCCCAAGAAATCGACGCCAAAGGCGCTTGGGTCACTCCCGGCGGAGTCGACGGGCATTGTCATCTGGCCGAACCGATTAAAGGTGATGTGGAAATGGCCGACGACTTTCTCTCTGGCCCGCGTTCGGCTGCTTGTGGTGGCACTACTACCATCATTCCTTTTGCGGTGCAGCAACGCGGCCAAAGTTTACGCGAAGCGGTGGAGCAATATCATCAACGCGCCGGTCAGCAATCCTGCGTTGATTACGCCTTTCACATGATCCTCACCGACGCCAACCAACAGGTATTAAACGAAGAGCTGCCCGCCTTGATTGAACAGGGTTATACCTCGTTTAAAATCTACATGACCTATGAAGACATGATGCTCTCAGATCGGGAAATCATTAATACTCTGGCGGTAGCGCGGGAACATGGGGCGCTAGTGATGGTGCATGCAGAGAACTTTGACTGCATTGCCTGGCTGACTGAGCGACTATTAGCCGCCGGCCATACTGCACCGAAGTATCACGCCCAATCTCGACCAATGTTAGTGGAGCGCGAAGCCACTCACCGCGCAATTAGTTTTGCGGAGTTGGTGGATGTACCGATTTTAATCGTGCACGTTTCCGGCAAAGAAGCGATAGAGCAAATCCAATGGGCGCAAAACAAAGGCTTAAAAATTTACGCCGAAACCTGCCCCCAGTATTTGTTCTTATCCACTGATGATTTAGGCGGTGAAGACGACTACGAAGCCACTAAGTGTATTTGTAGTCCACCACCGCGTGACCCTCAAAACCAAGCCTATGTATGGGATGGTTTGCAGGCCGATACCTTTTCGATTTTTTCCTCGGATCACGCGCCCTTTAGCTATGCCGACCCCAAAGGTAAACAAGCCTTTGGCGACAAACCCAGCTTCGACAAGGTGGCCAACGGCATTCCCGGTTTGGAAACCCGCTTACCGCTGCTGTTCTCTCATGGGGTAATGAGCGGCAAAATCAGCATCGAGCAATTTGTGCAAATCACCTCGACCAATGTGGCCAAAATGTATGGTTTGTACCCACGCAAGGGCTCACTGTCGATCGGTGCCGATGCCGACTTTATCATTTGGGACACCGAGACCCAGCGCACCATTCGCAACGCCAACTTACACCACGCGGTGGATTACACCCCTTACGAAGGCATAACGGTCAACGCTTGGCCCGCCATGACCTTCAGCCGTGGCACGCTGCTGTGGAACCAAGGCGAGTTTGTGGCACCTCAAGGCCACGGCCAGTTCTTAAAATGCGGCATGCCTCAGCCAGCTAAACCCAAGGTGCATTCACAACCCTTTAAACGCCAAGAGGCCCAGCATGGATAAACAGCAAAGCTTGGTAGCGCAGCTAGTGGCAGCACGCCAGCAGCGCAAGCCAATGACTTACCAACAAGCCTTAGATTTAACTCCAAGTACGGCGCAACAGGCCTATCAGGTACAGGGCGAAGTGGCTAAACAACTGGGCTGGTTTCAGCAAGGCGGCCCAACACTGTGGAAGTTGGGTGGAGAACTAGGTCATTCCAGTGCCGCCGCGCTAGACGACTCGCTATTAAGTCATCATCAAGACAGCTGCGAGCTAGTGATTCCAGCCGCTGAGGCCTGCAGTTTTAGCGCCCTAGAGTTAGAGCTAGCGTTACGCTTAAAACAACCGCTGGCTTATGGCTGCAACTTAAGTGAGGCCAAAGCGGCGATTGGCGAGGTGTATTTGGCACTAGAAGTCTGTGACTTACGCGCCGACAACTGGCAGCAACTACCAAGTTTGTATCGCTTAGCCGACCACCAAATGAACCGCCGCATTATTTTATTAGGCTCGCCGTTAAGCGGCTGGGATGAGCAATTTAGCCAAATTGCCCCAGTGATTAAACTGGGTGAGCAAACGCTTAGCGAAGGAAAGTTAACTCACCCGCAAGGTCACCCGTTAGCGGCCTTACCGTGGTTGGCCAACCTTAGTCAGGCGCTGTATCAGCAGCCACTCGCCGCCGGTAGCATCATCGCCACCGGCACTTGGGCTGGCCTACAAACTCTCACGCCAGCAACGCCGTTTTTTGCATCCCTAGAGGGTTTTGCCCCAGTGCGAGTACGGCTTGAAACAAACTCCACATTGTCATAAACAGCATCAAGATCAGGAGATTATTTAATGGAACTAAAACAGAAATTCACCAAAGGTCTAAGCACCGCGCTGTTATTTGCTGGACTAGGTTTAGCCACTGCGGCGCAAGCCCAAACCCTACGTTTTGGCAGTAACTTCGCGCTCGACCACTCCAGTACTAAAGCCATGGAAGTGTTTAAATCAGAGTTAGCCAAAACCGATGTCGATCTGGATGTAAATCTGTTCCCCGCTCTACAACTCGGTGGCGCCCAAGAGAACGTCGACCAAGTACGCTCTGGCGCGATTGCCGGTACGTGGATTGGCATCTCTTATTTGTCGCGCATCGTACCCGAGTTAGAAGCGGTGAGTATTCCTTTCGCCTTTGCCGAGCGCCAGCAAGCCTTCGACCTTATCGACGGCGCAGTGGGTGAAAAATTTAACGCCCTGCTCGCCGAAAAAGGCTTTGTCGCCCTAGGTTATATGGAGCTGGGTTTTCGTAACGTCACCAACAGTAAGCGCCCGCTAAACAGCGCCAGCGACTTCGAAGGTTTGAAAATTCGTTTACAACCTAACGAAACTCACTTGGCTACCTTCCGTGCACTAAAAGCCAACCCGATTTCCATGGATGTGAAAGAAATCTACTCGGCAATGCAGCAAGGGGTTATCGATGGTCAGGAAAACCCCTACAGCATTATTAGCACTAACCGCTTCAATGAAGTGCAAACTTACCTGTCAGACAGCCAGCACTTCTACGACTACATCGTAGTAGTGGTTAACAAAGACAGCTTTGAGCGCCTCTCCGCCAGCGAACAAGCCGCGGTAAAGGCTTCGATGACTACCGCGATTAACTGGCAACGTGAGCAAGCCGCCGCCGATGACCAAGCCGCCAAACAGGCACTGATTGACGCCGGCATGGTATTCACGCCGCTAACTGCCGAGACTCGCGCCGAGCTACGCCAACGCAGCAGTGGCATTGTGGACATGCTAAAACAAAAAATTGGTGCCGAGATTGTCGAGCAAGTGACTACGGAGTTAGCCATTGACTAAGTATGCTGAGCCCACTTCAGCCCTTACGCGCTTTAGTCAGCTACTTACTTGGCTAGATAAAGCCTCCTTCGCTGCGATTGTCGCAGCGATGGCTTTGATGGCGCTGTTGGTATCGGTGCAGGTGATACTGCGCTACTTATTCTCGGCGTCCATCGACTCGGCAGCCGAGATTTCGCGTTTATTGTTTGTATGGGCGATTTTTTTAGCGCTACCGCAGGGCATAGCGCGCGGTATTCATGTGGGCATAGATGCGCTAACTAGCCGCATGCCTAAGTCTGTTTATCACTGGATATGGCGCTTTACTACCGCGCTCAGCCTTGTGTTAATGCTGATCCTCGCTTGGCTGGCCTTAGACGCCATTGCCGATAAGTGGCAGCAAATGATGCCCACCATCAACATCACCGCCTCGGTTTATTACTTTCCGGTACTCATTTGTGGCCTGCACGGCACCTTACATTTATTGCTGTTGTTATGCCAAGACCGTCCCCCGCGGTGCAGGAGATCATTGAATGAGCGTTGCTATTATAATTGTGTTCGTCATCTTAGCGCTGATTGGCATGCCCTTGGCTTTTGCCCTAGGTAGCGCCTCGCTAGTGGGTTTATTTATTGGTGATATGAGTTTATCGGTGCTGCCGCAGCGGATGATGCACGCCATCGATAACTTCCCGCTAATGGCGATTCCCTTGTTTATGCTAGCTGGCGAGCTAATGGTCGCCGCCGGCATTTTGCAACGTTTGGTAGACTTTTCTAACTCGCTGATTGGCCGAGTGCATGGCGGCTTAGCCCATGTGGCGATTATTGCCGGCATGGTGTTAGCGGCGGTGAGTGGTGCCGCCGTAGCCAGCGCCAGTGCCCTCGGCAGCGCCTTAATTCCGTCGATGCGTAAGCAATATGACTCGGGTTATAGCAGCGCGGTGATCGCCTCGGCGGCCAACCTTGGGGCGATTATTCCCCCTTCTAACGCGATGATCGTGTACGCGCTAATGGCGGGTTCTACGGTCTCGGTGGGTGGCCTGTTTATGGCCGGAGTGATCCCAGGCATTATTCTTACCGTGGGTTTTGGCGCACTGGCTAGCCTGATTGCTTGGCGTCGTCAGTATCCGCTGAATGAAGCCAAAATTAGCCTGAAAGTGATAGCCAGCAAAACCGTACAGGCTCTGCCGATTTTGCTGATGCCCATTGTGGTAGTGGGCGGCATTGTTGCCGGCGCCTTTACCCCAACCGAAGGGGCGGCCATTGCGGTGGTTTATGCGCTAGTCATGGGTTTTGGGGTAACCAAAGAACTGAAGCTTTCAGACTTACCCACGGCGATGTTTCACGCTGCGGTGACCGCCGCCATGGTGGGTGCATTAATTGCCTTTGCTGCCACTATTACCTTTGCCTTTACCATCGATTTAGTGCCAATGCGCTTGGCTGCGTGGATCCAAAGCCTTACCGATAACCCGCACATCTTCCTCATGTTAGTGATGCTGTTATTGCTAGCGGTGGGCATGTTTATTGAGTCCAACGCCGCCTATATCATGTTGGTTCCCTTACTGGCACCGGTAGCGCAGCACTTTGGTATCGACCCGCTGCTATTTGGCTTTTTGTTTGTATTTAATTTGGTGATCGGCATGATGACTCCACCAGTTGGGGTGCTGCTGTTTGTGATGTGTGGTGTGTCTAAGATTGGCCTCAATCAACTGATCCGCAGCGCTTGGCCATTCATTCTATTGCAATATGTAGTGTTGGTGATGTGTATTTTGTTCCCCGACATTGTAACTTGGCTACCCCGCCAACTGGGCTATTAAGCGAGCCAATGAAGAAGTAAAAAATGATGAAAATTCTAATAATAAATCCCAATATTTCTAGCTCCCTGAGCGAGTTAATCGCTACCGAGGCACGCCGCTGTGCCGCGCCAGAAACTGAAATTACGGTACTAACGGCCCCCTTTGGCGTGGCCTATATCGAGACCCGCGCCGAAGCGCAAATTGCCGGTTATGCGGTAATGCAATTGGCCGCCGAGCACTATGCTGATTACGATGCGGTGATAGTGGCGGCCTTTGGCGACCCCGGCCTAGAAGCGCTGCGTGAAATGTTACCTATTCCGGTAGTTGGCATGACCGACGCCGCCCTTGCCAGCGCCGCGCAGCTAGGTGGGCGGATCTCCATCATCGCTATTTCCCAGCGCATTCAAGCCTGGTATCGAGAAACCGTAGAGCGCGAAGGCCATTTGGCTCGCTTGGTATCGATTCGAGCCTTAGATGAAACCCTCAGCGACATTAGCCAGGTGCAACAAAATCAAGGCGAAAGGCTGATTGAACTGGCCAATCAAGCGGTCAAGCAGGATGGTGCCGACAGCATCATATTAGCTGGTGCCCCCTTGGCTGGTTTGGCACGCAGCGTGAGTAGCCAACTGCCGGTGCCGGCCTTAGACGGCGTCAGCTGCGCAGTAAAACAGGCCGAAGCTTTAATTCAACTCTATCCCAACCAAGCCCAACGCAGTGGCAGTTACGCCTTGCCGCCACGTAAGGCCTGCCAGGGTTTAAGCCAAGAGTTAGCCTTGTTGATAGGTGGAGAAATTAAAGACCAAACATAACGTTTATTGACACGCATTTAGGGCTGAATTCAGCCTCACAACTAGTACTCAGCGGCTGGCACTTAAGTGCCCGCCGCTGCTTTGCTTACAGCATTTATACAAAAATGCAGGCCATTTACCTTAAAGTGAACATGGTTTGCAGAATTTTTAACACAACAGAGAGAAGTTTATGACTCGTATAGGTTTTTTAGGTTTAGGCATCATGGGTAAGGCGATGGCCTTAAACTTAGTAAAAGCGGGTTTTGAGGTGACAGTATGGAACCGTAACCCCAGCAAATGCGCAGACTTAGTCGCGCAAGGTGCCAAGCAAGCCGATAGCCCCAAAGAGCTGGCCGCCAACTGTGATATTAGCTTTGCCATGGTGGCCGACCCTGAAGCAGCCTTAGCCATTTGCCTAGGCCCCGATGGCGTAGCCGCTGGCATCGGCGAAGGGCGCGGTTATGTAGATATGTCGACGGTGGACGACAGCACCTCACAAGCGATTGCTCAAGCCATTACTGAGGCGGGCGGACGCTTTTTAGAAGCGCCGGTATCGGGCACCAAAAAACCCGCAGAAGACGGCACTTTGGTGATTTTAGCCGCCGGTGACAAGAGCCTGTATGACGACGCGCTGCCCGCCTTTGAGGTAATGGGTAAAATGTCGCCCTACCTTGGCGAAGTAGGCCAAGGCGCCAAAATGAAGCTAGTGGTGAACATGATCATGGGCGGCATGTTAAGCATCTTCAGTGAAGGCATGGCGCTGGGCTTAAAGTCAGGCTTAGACGCCCAGCAGCTTAGCGATGTACTAGACGCTGGCGCCATGGCCAACCCGATGTTTAAAGTTAAAGGGCCGATGTTATTGGCTGAAGATTACAGCACCAGCTTTCCGCTAAAACACATGCAAAAAGACCTACGCCTAGCACTCGCCTTGGGTGACAAGTTGGATTTAGCCCTACCCACGGCGGCCATTACCAACGAAGCCTTCAAGCAAGCGCGCAAGGCCGGTTACGCCGATGAAGACATTGCCGCAGTATATAAAACGGTGAAGTAGGGCTTAAGCCTTAAACGCCAGCTGCAAATAATCGATGAACACTCTCACCCGTAACGAGAGTGTTCGTTTGCGCGGGTACATGAGATAAACCGGCGAAGGCTCGGGTGGAAACTCGCTGAGTATGCACTGCAACTTGGCGGCACTTAAGTCAGCCTCTACATGGTAGCGGGGCAGCTGAATAATTCCCAAACCGAGGCGAGCGGCCTCAACTAAGGTTTCCGCTGAGTTGACCTGCACACTGCAGGGCAAGCTCAAATATTGTATTTGCTGCTCCACAGTGAACTCAAGCGGCAGCGGCTCGGCGCTGCGACTCACCCGAAAGCCCACCATTTTGTGACCCTTTAAGTCCTTGGGGTGGCGCGGACAACCATGGCGCTGTAAATAGCTCGGTGCTGCCACGCTCACTTCAGTTAAACTGGCGAGTTGCTTGGCCACCATGTCATCGGGCAAGGCCTTGCCAACCCGCAATACACAGTCGATACCTTCGCGCAGCGGATCCACCAGCCGGTCGCTATCACTCAAAAACAGCTCTATATCTGGATAGGCCTGTAAAAACTCGGCCAATTTAGGCAGCAAAAAGTGGCGTGCCAAGGTGCCATGCACTTCAACTCGCAGCTTTCCCTTAGGCTTGGCGCCAGTAAAAGCGTTTTCCGCCTCTTCCAACTGCGCCAGCAAGTTCACGCTACGCAGGTAAAATTCTTCGCCATCTAGGGTGGGGCTGACCTGCCGCGTGGTGCGCTCCAGCAAACGTACCCCAACACGCTGTTCCAGCTGCTTAATGGCTTCAGTTACCGTTGAGCGCGGTAAATTTAAACTGGCAGCCGCAGCAGCAAAACTGCGCTGTTCAAATACACGGGTATAAACCCGCATGGCATCGAAACGGTCCACGCATTGTTCCTAAAATTCGAATTCTGTTACCAAGTATTGAGTGATTATCCGAACAATACAAGCTGTTAAGCTGACTAACGAATCCCCACTATCGATTAGGAAAACAGTATGTCGGCTCAAACCAAAGTCGCGCTAATCACCGGCGCATCCCGCGGTATCGGCGCAGCCATTGCGCAAAGACTCAGCCACAGTGGTTATGCGGTGGTAATCAATTACGCCAAACAAGCCCAAGCCGCAGAGGCCTTAGCCACTCAACTGATTGCCGCTGGCGGTCAAGCCCTTGCCGTACAAGCCGATGTGGCTCAAATGGAACAAGTAGTAAGCCTCTTTGATCAAGCTGAACAGGCTTTTGGCGGCATCGATGTGCTGGTGAATAACGCCGGCATAATGACGCTGGCACCAATAGCAGAACTAGAGCAACAGCAGATTGACCAGCAATTAGATATCAACCTTAAGGGCAGTATCTATTGCCTACAACAAGCCGCAAATCGGCTGCGTAATGGCGGGAGCGTTGTTAACCTTTCTAGCTCGGTAGTAGGCTTAAACCTAGAAAGCTATGGCGTTTACGCAGCAAGCAAGGCCGCCATTGAGAGCCTAAGCCGTATCATGGCAAAGGAAATGCGCGGCCGTAATATTAGCGTGAATGCCGTTGCACCGGGGCCTACTGCCACCGAATTATTTCTAAAAGATAAGCCAGAGCAGCTTATAGAACGCCTAGCCGATATGAACCCTCTGCAACGCTTAGCGAGCGCAGAAGATATTGCCGCAGTGGTAAACTTTTTAGTGAGCCCCGATGGCGCTTGGGTCAATGGCCAAGTGCTGCGAGCCAATGGCGGAATGGTGTAAACGGCTTGATTTTATAACGTCCAGCTCATTTGGCAAAAAGCCAAGCCCATACAACTCAGTGCTAACTCAAGCCCCACTAGGCGCGGCTTTACTGCGGCTTGCAGGGCGCTTAGCAATATAAAACTGGCAGGCTTGCCGATCGGCGCTGGTGGGTTGCTCCCACGCGCCACATAAATCTTTGGCGTTTTCTCGAGTACGAGTAAATTGCAGACACCTTCCACAGCGTTCCATGTGCGTTTCATCCTTGTTTGACCAGCGCCAAAACATAACTCAGGCTTGTGCCTAGGCCTTTGACTCAGCGCAAATTTAAGCTTAAACATCAGCTTAGAGGCAGCTCAAGGGCTTTGATCCATTCGACTTGGTAGGCCTAAATCTCTATTTTTTACCCGCTTGCGGGGTTTCAATCTGCGTAATTTCGACTAAATTCCATGGCAAGCCCTGTTGTCGATATAAGCGTTTTTGCAACAGTGGGTAATCGGCCACATCACAATTAATCTTAGACACCCATTTAAAAATTAATCTTAGACACCCATTTAAAAACAAAACCAACAGCAACGCCTTTCTGTAATAGTTAACCTAGACCGAGGTTCAAAAAAACTGAGCAATTTAACGATATAACGGAAACAAGTTAGATTAACTTGGCCCCTAACCATAAGCTAGGCGAGCCAAAGCCTCAGCATGGCTGATAATTAGGTAAAGTGAATGGGGGGAAGCTAAGCGCTGTTAAGCAAGCGCCTACATCGACTCAAATTAGTGGTGCGCTTATGACCTAAGTGTTGATGGTATTGGCGTAATAGGCGCTCTTTACCCACCGCGCCGGAAAAGTGTTGTTCAAACTCACAGCTAAGACTTAGCCATTGCTCTGCGGCTATGCCTAAGCGTTGCATTATTGGGCTGGCCTCTAGGCTTAAGTGGCCTCGTTTGTCTTCTCGAACAATGCGGCCAGTACTGTCGACCAACTCCAAATAATGATGTAGTTGAAAAGGTAGTCCTTGCGGCATATTATTTCTGGGGTTACCGACAAAGGGAAACAGTACTTTAGGTTGGGCTTTTTTTTGTTGTACAGCCTTGGCTCTTAACTTAACGCTGGTGTGCTTGGATGATTCAGGCGTTGTTTCCATTTTTGCCCTGACGGGGTTTAAATCCACATAAGCCATACAAGCCATGAGCGCAGCTTCATCGAGTAAGGCTTGGGACTTAAAGCGTCCTTCCCAGAATCTGCCTGTACATTGGTCTTCTTTATTGGCTTCTCTGGCAATATGTTCATTCAGTTGGCGCATAAACCAACTTAAGTCATAGAGGCGTTGGCGGTAAATTTCGGCGGTGTCGTTAATACATTGCAGTTGGCTGGCATCTAATTGAGGGCGAAGCTCTTTATTTAAGTACATTTGGGTAAGTAAAGTACCTTTGTGCAAGCGATGCCAGCGCTCAAGCACCTCTTGTACTGACCAAGCCTCGGCCTGTTGTTGATTCACATGCAGTACGATATGCGTATGGTTGCTCATCACTGCATAGGCGCACACATCAATGGCAAACACTTCTGCGAGTCTTAACAAGTAGTCTTCTACCCACTGACGGCGGTGTTCATAGCTCTTGCCTGTTTGCTTATCCTCACCACACAAATAAGCCCGACGAACACAGCGAGAAACACAGTGGTAATAAGGCGTATCATCCAAACTCACTTGCGATTTTCTAGGCTGAGGCATAACAAGCGCTCCACGCTAAGGCTTTACTTAAGCGTAGAGCAGTGGCGATTATTTCGCCACAATTATGGGTGTCTCACCATAATTCAAGATAAACCTCTTGATTATCTGCCAGCCTCACCCGCGCATCTTTTAACTCTTTCTTCTCGCCCAAGTCACTCACCATAATGCCTAGGGTCTTACCTCCCAGCGAGTCACTGTTATACACCCGTAGGTAGTAGAAATTAATCGCACTGTAGTAGGCCACCAAGCCGGCAGACTGACGGGTACGCTCTGGTTCAAAGCTCATTTTGGTGGTGACTTCACAGTCAAAAGACTGTAGCCGCCGCGCCACTAAGCTCTTATCTCTCGGAGTAAATAGCGAGCCCTGCCCCTTCAAACCCAAACCAAGCTGCTCATCAGTTGATAGCCAGCTTTCCGAGGCGGCAATGCGGTAGGTTTGAAACTCTACCGGCAGAATAGCCGAATCAAACTCGGTGTTTTTCGAGTGATTAGTTTGTTGAATCACATCCCGCGCATGCTCTGGCGCTTGCGTTTCTAGCTGAGTTAAAACGCCACCGCTAGCCAGACGGATCCAGCCATCTTCGGTTTCGTAACACTTCTGAATCGCCGTTTCCCGCCCCAGCATACAACGCAGATCGGGAACAAACGGTCGGGCACACAGGTGGGCAATGTAAAGCTCGCCATTTTGAGTTTCCACCAAGGAGCCATGACCAGACTTCTGCAAAGCCGAACCCGGATTGTAAAAATGGAACTTATAAGCGTCGTCTATGCCGCGCTCGTTAAAGTCATAAGGTTGGCTGGTGAGCACCACTCGCTGCGGATCGGCCTCGTAAGGCCCATCGATAGAAGTAGCGCGAGACAAGACCACCGCATGACCATAACCGGTGCCGCCTTCTGCGGTCATTAAATAATAATAACCGTTGCGCTTGTACAAGTGTGGCGCTTCGATGCAGCCGCGATCAGTACCACCACGAGAGATAATAGTGGGGCGACCAAGCAATTTCTTGGCACTGTCGTCCCACTCTTGCAGGGTAATGTAGCCAGGATGCTCATAGCCATCTCTATTCTCCCAGACCAAATTCACTATCCACTTGCGACCGTCATCATCGTGGAACAAGGAAGGATCGAAACCACTACTGTTAATGTAAGTGGCTTTCGACCAACGTCCGGTCACCGAATCAGACTCCACCATGTAATTGTCTAAATCGAAATGCTGACCCTGAATGTTGTACACCACCGAGAATACCAAGTAGAACTTCTTAGTCTGTTCGCAGTAACTTAAACACGGGGCCCACGCGCCCATTGCGGTATTTAAACCGGTTAGATCAATTTGGTCTTGGTCAATTAGCGCGTGTCCAATGTGCTGCCAATTGTGCAAGTCTTTAGAATGGTACAAGGCGATGCCGGGGTTATATCTGGTGATTATTGAATGCCACTCTCTAAGGAATCATTTTCATTTACCGAAGGACAAATAGGCGTATTTGTTAATATACCTTTTGCCGCGTCTTTACGTCCCTTATACGGCATCACTGATCTATAAAGTAGCTAGAATTTTCGGCCTTACCATAAGGAGGATTTCCTCTATCGAAACGCATTTCGGGCATTTTTAATATAGAAATGGCAGCAAACCTATATGATTGCTGCCATTTGGGTATGAAACATTAATACTCAGTATGAATCTTTATTACTTGGTATGAGACTTTATTCCTCTTCCACAAAAGCTGTCGTCGAACAATAAAGTTTGATCGTAAATTCTTCTATTCGGTCAAGAATTCATAAACTTTCACCGTAAAATTTGATCATTTTTTATTATGTGTAACCTAGTTAGCCTCGCAAATCGTGACAATAAAGTTTGATCACTTTTAGAAACTGATTCTTTATAATTGGAGAAATTGATTAAGACTGTACGACGCATAAGACTATCTCGATGGCTTCCCATAACTGGTGTAACTTGTCGAAGCCAAGAAAAATCCGCTGAAGTATGAGTGTTCAACCCTTTTTGTAGTACATGCAGATATAATGATAGCGATCAGTAGTCCGTTTGGTGTCAGTGCTCCTCCTATGTACTGATACACAGGCCTCCCTGAGGGAGTCGTTTTCAACCAAAACTCACAAGAAGCTTCTGTCAAATCTGCTTTAGCTAAGCCAAAACAACCGTCACCCGTCAACGAAAAGTGGAATGGCAAGTACTTTCGAGTGTTTTCGGGGTGTTACCGGATCGAGCCGTATATAGTCCTCCTTTAACTCCCGCTCCGGTTAATTCGCACGCAAACGGAATAAAATCTTCCGAGTCATTGCTTTTAAGGTACCCCCTTACAGCCCCACCTTTCGTAATCCCTCCTAGACATGGGTGATCAGTCCTTTCAATTTTTTGTTGGTAGTATTCTTGAGCCTGACTAAGATAGGTTGTCACTATGCTCACCTTTAAATAACTTGAAGGCTAGGGCATGAATCTCGGTTAACCTTAGCATTTCGGAGGATGAAAACTTCATCCACATTATTTGCCAGATGCTTCTCGTGAGATACAACTATGAGAATGCTTGGCTGAATATGCGTCACTATATTCTTGTATATGCATTGAGCCAAGTCACCTCCAAGGTTCGACAGGCCTTCGTCAATGACTAACACTCCACCTTTATCTAGTCCTATCAAGAATCTAGCCAACACTAAGCGTTTTCGTTCCCCGTATGAGAGCTGTCGGCCTCCTTCACCAAGTTTTGTTTCCAGACCATCTTCCAGCTGGCTCTCCAAATCGGAGAGTTCGACCCACGAAAGAGCCTCACGTACTTGCTTGTTTGTGAACCTATTCCGGAAGCTGGTTACATTGTTTTTCAAAGAAGTTGAAAAAAGTTGACAGTCTTGAGGAACAAGCACCAAACGACTCAACAATGAAGCCCGAGAGTACTCCTCTTGGCTTCGCTGATTTATAGATATAGTACCTGATAGAGGTTCGCGATCTCCGCAGATTGTGGCCATTAAAGTTGACTTACCACTACCGGACTGCCCACCCAATAAATAGGCATTTCCAGCCGAGAACTTTAGTTCAACGTTCTCTAACAGGAACCTATGTTTGTTAAAGCCAATATTCACAGCTATCAAATGGATCTCATCGATGCCATTCAATTCAAGACTGTCACCTGCTTTCGGCTCTGGGTTTCCTTCGTCCAAAACATCAAAATACCTTTTTGCATATGCATCAACCTCTCGCCATTGCAGAACAGCCTTAAACAGTTCTGTCAACGGATTGTGTAAGTACGATGCCAATATTAAGAATGCGGAAAGCTGCCCAATTGATAGCTCCCCGGCCACCGTCCGGGTAGCGCCCCAAAAAATACACGCCACAAAAGAAATAGCAAAAACACTCCCAGTTGCTGAGATTTCAACTGAAGCCAAAGTACGTAGTTTCATATCTGACTTTCTAAAATGAAGAGCCGCAGCTTTCAACCGTCTGAGTACTTTGTCTTTTATTCGCAATTTCACGATAGATGAGAATAAGTACAAAGACTCATAAGATAACGTCGACATAACAGCCTGATCTTTAGCTGAGTCCATTGTCCTAGCTGTAATCTTTTGAGAAATTAATGCGTTCAAAACGAGCAAGCAAGGAAGGGGAAGTAAGGCCACCAATGTGAGCCGCCAATCAATGAAACTCATAAACACAGGTACAAAAGCTAAAAAGCAGATGTTTGAAAAAAGCCGATTGAGTATATCTATGATTTGTTTACGAGCTGAACTCGCGTCTCGTAACCTTGACAGCAAGTTGGCCACTCTCTGAGATTGAATGAACGAACTGTTCTTGTCCAACAAATTTCCGATAAATTCTTGCCTTGTTTCAAAAGATATACGGTGCTGTATAGAATTATTCAGATAGAGGGACAATGCTGTTAGCACTGGAATACAAATAAGCAATGCAACAAGGGTGATACATATTGGTATTAACTCCTCGGTATCACCCTGAAAAATGACACCGTCAAACAGGTAGGAAATGATCAAAGGTCCGGGTATGTGCAACGCCACAATAATGATGTTCATGCTAAACAAAAGAACTAAGGCAGGACGATATTCATACAGAGATTTAAGAAATCTCAAGCTGTAATTACCATTTGCTCTGGGTGTACTCATTTGATTCTCGCTTCTAAATAGACCTGCCACATTTCAGTGGCAGGAGGTGGTATCATTTAATGCCAGCAAGGGCAAGGACCACAGGGACAAGGCCCACAAGGGCAAGGGCGAGAACCGCCCCCTCCCGATAGGGCATCATTTTTTACCTGTTCTAGACTCGTATCAGTCTCACCGATAGTAAGAGATACGCTTGTTACTGAAAGATCCAGATCGTTCGTAAGCTTGTTTTTACTATTCATGATAGTTCTCCTTAGTTAAGAGATGTACTCGACTGCCAGAGCATGAAACACCGCTTTCTCAATAGCGCAGTTTTGAGTTGTTTTGAATACATCACCAGAACTGGTATGAGCATCAGCCACACAACCTCCAGAACAAAACGCTTCAATATCGCACCCTGAACAAGCCGAAATATTTCCAACAACACGGTTAACAACATTCTGATATTCTCTGGATTTAAGTGCCTCCTCAAAATTTGAAATAGTTCCCATTTTTGTTTCTAGGGCAGCGCAAGGTGTGAGATCTCCTTGCGGACTTACAGATACTTCTCCACCAATAGCTCCACAATAAACCCCCAACCTTTCACCGCTAATAAGCGTATTCCATGGGAACATTACCATTCCGGAGCTAACATCAACGGACAGAGAAGCGGAAAGCCTGATGATCTCGGTTATTCTCTGCGCTTTCCACGAAGCTGGTGTCGGAGCTTTATTTAAAGAGATTCCTTCAAAGCAAGCGCTTTGAAGCCCCACGGACACGCAGGAATCGTATAGAGTGTTCTTTTCGTGAATATAGTGAATTACGTCTTCTAAAAAAGGGTAATTATCCTCAGTCAGGGTTACCTCAATTCCAGTCGATACCCCTTCTTCTAGCAATGTGTTTATTGCCTTATCTACCTTGAGAAATGTACCTCGACCAGAGCTGTATACTCTATTTTGGTCATTGATTTCTCCTATCCCATCAAGGCTAACCGCAACATGAACAGAAAACTCCTTAAGAAATTGAGCTTTCTCCTCCTTGATCAGAGTACCGTTAGTATTTAAAAAGAAGGAAAGAGATAAATCCGGAAATTCTGATTTAGCATGCAAAAGACATTTTCTTAGCACCTTCCAGTTCAATAATGGTTCACCTCCAAAGAACCTTATCAATCCCTTTTTTCGCTTATGTTTCCTTAGGTTATTACAGAAAACTTCTATTGATTTTTTAGCGACTTCCCAGTCCATGTGGGATTCTTTTTCGGGCTTGGCTATATAGCAGTAAGTGCACTTCATATTGCAACTTTTCGTTAAGTTTAAGCGCAACTTGTTGATCAAGGCTCCTTCCGCATTCCTGTTTGAATCTAGATGGCAGTATGCGCTATTGCTTTCTTCCCCATACACTAGTAGTTTTTTTCTAAAAAGAGCCCTTAATATCGGCACTAACTCTTCCTTTGATACGCGATCAAAAAGCTCAGGAAGGGTTAGACCTTCCCTTATTGCATTCATTACTGTATCTACACCAACTCCGACCGTCGCAGCCCCTCCGTAGAAGGCGTTATATACGAGTGCCTTAGTTTCACCCCGTATCGAACGGTAATTTCTTGATACCGATATTTCCCTTATTTCCAGACCATGACTAGCTCGCCATTTTTTTTCTGTATCCAAAAGGCTGATACCAGCGGAAACAAAAACATCTAAATAATTCTTTCCTAACGAACATTTAGAAATCAACTTGTCCCAAAGTCCTCCTGATAATTTAATCTTAGACACCCATTTAAAAACAAAACCAACAGCAACGCCTTTCTGTGATAGTTAACCTAGACCGAGGTTCAAAAAAACTGAGCAATTTAACGATATAACGAAAACAAGTTAGATTAACTTGGCCCCTAACCATAAGCTAAGCGAGCAAAGCCTCAGCATGGCTGATGATTAGGTGAAAAATAAATGAGGAAAGTTAAGCGCTATTGAGCAAGCAACGGCATCGACTTAAGCCGGTGGTGCGTTTATGACCCAGGTGTTGATGGTATTGGCGTAATAGGCGCTCTTTACCCACTGCGCCGGAAAAGTGTTGTTCAAACTCGCAACTTAGGCTCAACCATTGCTCTGCTGCTATGCCTAAGCGTTGCATGATGGGGCTAGCCTCTAGGCGTAAGTGGCCTCGCTTGTCCTCTCGAACAATCCGGCCAGTGCTATCAACTAATTCCAAGTAATGATGCAGTTGAAAAGGTAAACCTTGCGGCATGTTGTTTCTGGGGTTACCGACAAAGGGGAACAGTACTTTAGGTTGGGCTTTCTTTTGTTGTACTGCCTTGGCTCTTAGCTTAACACTGGTGTGCTTGGATGATTCGGGCGTAGATTCGATTTTTGCCCTGACTGGGTTTAAGTCCACATACGCCATACAGGCCATTAAAGCGGCTTCATCTAGAAGGGCTTGCGATTTAAAACGCCCTTCCCAGAATCTGCCAGTACACTTATCTTCTTTATTGGCTTCTCTGGCAATATGTTCATTCAGTTGGCGCATAAACCAACTTAAGTCATAGAGGCGTTGGCGGTAAACTTCAGCGGTATCGTTTATACATTGCAGCTGGCTGGCATCGAGTTGTGCCCGAAGCTCAGGGTTTAAGTACATTTGGGTAAGCAAAGTGCCCTTGTGTAAGCGATGCCAGCGCTCAAGCACCTCTTGTACTGACCAAGCCTCAGCTTGTTGTTGATTCACATGCAGTACGATATGAGTATGGTTACTCATCACGGCATAAGCGCACACATCAACGGCGAACACTTCTGCTAGTCTTAACAAGTAGTCTTCTACCCATTGGCGACGATGTTCATAGCTCTTGCCTGTTTGCTTATCTTCACCACACAAATAAGCCCGTCGAACACAACGGGAAACACAGTGGTAATAAGGCGTATCATCCAAACTTACTTGCGATTTTCTTGGCTGAGGCATAACAAAAGCTCCACGCTAAGGCTTTATTTAAGCGTAGAGCAGTGGCGAATATTTCGCCATAATTATGGGTGTCTTATTTAATTCTGCTGTCATTAAAAACAGAAAAGTCTCCAGAGATAAACTGCTGCATGAAGTTCGTCAATTCCCTCCCAATACGCTGATTGCAATGGAAGCTTGTCTTTCATCCAATTATTGGGGGGAAACCATTCAAAATATGGGATATCAGGTAAAGCTGCTTCCGGCTCAGCATGTTAAACCGATGGCGCGTAGACAAAAAAATGATGCTAATGATACGCTAGCTATCTGCGAAGCTGCTTTTCGTCCCAATATTCATGCTGTGCCAATCAAGACGCGGGAGCAGCGGGATATCAAGGCGCTTCGCACTGTACGCAGTACCTTGGTTGTGCGCCGTACAGCAACGGTGAATCAGCTTCGAGCCTTAGCGGCAGAATACGGCGTGATTTTCCCAAAAGGATTAAAAACACTGCAGGAGCAGCTGCCCGCCACATTGGAAGATGCCGATAACGGCTTATCAACAGTAATACGCAGCCTGCTGCAAGGGCTGTATGATGACATTAAGATAATCTCCCGTGATATCGACTCGTTAACTGATGAGTTAACACGCTTGGCAAAGCATCATCCTCGCTATCAAGCTTTGCTAAAAATTCCCGGCTTTGGTCCCATTGTCACCGCCAGTGTACTCAGCGAACTAGGAACGGGTGAACAGTTTACCAATGGGCGGCAATTTTCTGCGTGGTGCGGTTTGGTTCCCCGCCAGCACAGTAGCGGAGGGAAGGCTACATTGATGGGCATGACTAAAAACGGCAACAGAGAACTGCGAACACTGTTGATTCATGGTGCCAGAGCAGTGCTACGGTTCGCAGCTAAGCGTCAGGATGCTATGGGACGTTGGCTTAACGGACTGGTTGCCCGACGAGGAAAAGTTAAGGCGATTGTGGCACTGGCAAATAAACTCGGCAGGATCGCCTGGCGGATCATAAGCGGAGATCAAGAGTTTCAGTTAAGCCGGGCCTTTAAAACGGCATGAATATAGAAAAAAGAGTAACAGAACTGTTTAATTAACTGATTAGGCAGAAAAAAGAGATATAAACGTCACCCTAGAGTTTGCAAACCTTGATGGAAAAACGGTTATCCGTCCCGGTAAGAGCCTGAGAATAAGACGAGGCATTTTATGCCGTGTGGGTGTATAGGCGGCCGGGTTCGGATCTCATCATGGCGCAGGGCATATTAATGAATCGCCCAACTTAAAGACGCCGGATATATGTCAGCGAACCTATCTTCAATCAAGAGTTGCAAAACACGGGGCGTCCATATATGTCTTATTTAACGTTAGGGAGCGTAGCGACGAGTTAGTGCCTTGCATTGTTATATACCTTTGCTCTGTAGTTCAGCTACATAGAATGCCGTGCCAAAATAGATGGCAGCAATAACTATGGCAAAAACAACCTGCGCGGGCTTGAGCCTACTTTCTAGGTTAAAGTTCATCAAAGCCCTTAGTCTATACGGGTAATTCTCTTTAAGCGCTATAAACAGGCAAAGCAAAGAAGTGTTTACATAAACAACTATGAAATACCAATATCCATGTGGATCGTCGAACTTCGAGAATGACTCCAGGCCTTGAACCTTTCCGTAAGCCCATACGCATTCATAGTAAAACCCCAGAAGACTCATTAGAGAAGTAACGATAAAGCCCAAAAACCACAACTTCTTAATGTGCATATTTACGTTCCGCAGGTATATAACGCCCGCATTTGCGGCTGGTTTGGAGCGCAGCGGAAAACCAGTCCGACAACATGCGCTTGTTAGCCCGTTGGGGCCAGAATTTTGGTGATTTCATCATATTCAAGGCCACTATTCTTCATATGTATATGGACTGCCTTATGGCAGTTAGGGCAAAGGAGCGCCAAATCCTGGGGCTTTATAGTGTATTTCGCTGAATAAGTAGAAATTGGCGTCTTATGGTGTGCCTCAATATACTTGACCCCATATTTATCATAAAAATTCATTGAACATATTTCGCAGACCCATGAGGTAGCGCTTTTTGCCGCAGAAACAACAGCCTTGCTTCTTTCTGCCATTAAATGGGTTACGTAGCGACGCTCACCCTCTTGATACACCGCCTCATCCTGATTATGGATAGCATTTTCAGTTGATGAGCCTTTCCGAGTGAGGACAACGAAATTA
Organism: Agarivorans gilvus; assembly: GCF_001420915.1. NCBI lineage: Bacteria > Pseudomonadati > Pseudomonadota > Gammaproteobacteria > Alteromonadales > Alteromonadaceae > Agarivorans > Agarivorans gilvus. The sequence goes on from NZ_CP013021.1 coordinate 2,642,724, forward strand.
TTTTCAATTTCAGAAACAGAAAAGTCACCTTCATAGCGCCATCCTTCCTTTGATTCCGTGAACAGGAGAATAGGATAAAGGTGCTGTGGTTGTTTGATTAAAACGTCGTTTGCCTTTTCCTTAAAATTAACCTTCCCGTTCCTTGCTTTGAATGAGTAGTGAAATGCCGATTTATCATCGTCAGACCATCCATCTTCTTCGTATGAGCCTGGGCGAGTCTTGATAATTACTGCTTTTACAGATGGTAAATCTCCAACCCAGTTTATGCCTTGCTGGGGCGTGTTGCCTATTGTGAACTCTGGGCCTGACCAATATGGTGAGGAATCAACTTTTGAGTACTGGATTAGATCAAATAGATTTCGCTTTGAAACTGTGTCTCCAGATGCAAGAGAAAACAAATCTTGTGGTTTACTCAAAGCCATGTGCGTACTCTAATTCTTGTGAGGGCTAACGCCTTGCTTTGCGGCGCGCGGTTAGCGCGTCCGGTGGAGGCGCGGCTCTTTGCGCCGTAACGAACAACAGCAACTTGTTAGGCTAAGCTAACTATACTGGCAGCTTCGAGCGCAAACATAACTGCCATTGCAACTATTAGGAATATAAGCAGCGTTAGTATACCCACCCCAAATATTTTCCAGTTTGACTCAAATGTGTATTCTTCACTGCCTTCGATCTGGTCTTTTTTTAATTGGGTAGTTTCAGCTATTTGTCTGGCAGCCAAACAATATGCTAAAGGCAATACCATGTTTGGGAATTTTTCTGGCAAAAAAGGAAGAATAGCCATCAGGAATATTATAAATATGGCTCCATATATAAGTGTTTTTTGCGCTAGCGCTTCATTGCCTATCAACAGATAGTTCTTCCTTAAATAATAAACTGTAGCAATTGGCCCACCCCAAAACGATCCACCAGCTATTTGTGCTGGCGATAATACCTTTTTCACTTCCACGATCTCTCCTTCTTGTGAGCCTAACGTCGTTGAACACCGGCAAAAAACGAACGCCAGTGAGTTTTTTGTCCATAGCCCGGTACGGGCGGGTGCTTCAATTTGTTATGTGATGCACTATGCCACCAAGCTTTTAGCCATTTTAAAATAGGCAATTTCGCTTTTAAAGAAACGACCACCTTCCATAGAAAATCCAAACCTTCTATAAAATTCAATTGCTGACTCTCGAGCGTCAAACCAAAACTTTTTTACATGAAGAGATTTAGAGTCTTCTATCATGTGTTGAAGCAAGGCCGTTCCAATACCTCGATTTTGAAACTCTTCAAGTGTTGCAAACTTTCTTAACCGAGCACTACCTGCATCTATATAAACTGAGGCAACACATACTAATGCTCCTTCAATTTTGACGCCATAATGTCGACCGCTTTCGTCCCCTCAACTTTACAGAATGAAGGGGCTTATCAGGCCATAGAACTTTGTGCCTTACAGGAATAGTTTCTTCCCAGTTTAAAGTGACTATTTCCATCAATATTTCACATAACGCCCGCGTAATAGGCGCGAGCTTGCGAGCGTCCTAATTGACGCGTTTGTTAAAGCCTTATCGGTAAGAAGGCGAAATCCATTCACATAGCCACCAGGTATTACTTGCCGATTTAGCCGCTTTTATGCACCCTATCTCATTGAGTTTTTTAAGTGCATGTTTTATATCCGCCTCGGAAAGAGTTTGTCTTTCGTATTTTCGGGCATGATTATCAATGGCCGGTTTAAGATCTTCGGATTTTACATTCTTATTTGAATCTTTAATCTGCCACATAACCCAGAGAGTGACAGCTTCCGCTTCCGATAAATCTATTTGGGTATTCCTCCATATGCTATTCCATAGCAATATTGCGGCAAAGGGTATTGCCCAAGGTGCTTGCGTTGCAGAAATTACGGTAAAAACGCTATTTGAAACAGCTTCAAACAAAGTGCGGACATTAAGCCTAATATTACCTAGTTTGGAGCTACGACCGCCGCCACGTCCAGATGGTGCCAAGGTAACCAGATGCATATACACCTGCTCTTTTTCAGGCGGCGTGACCTGTATAGCCTTCTCAAAAAATTCTCTTGCAGTGATTTGTATTTGAGCTTCTTCAATGCCTACCTCACGAAGATGGCATTCAATAGATTCTTGAATCTCGACTTCCTTTTCTTTTTTTCTTTCGTAGTCCCATTCCATCTCGCAATTCTCAAATTCTGATGTGTAGAGCTTTAACGCTTGCTTAAAGGGCGACAGCCAGCGGCTTGCCGCGTCGTGGCTGGCGTCCCAGGGAGCGCAGCGACCGCATTGAAGCATTTGTTAGCTTGATTGCGGTGACACATAGATAAGATTACAAGCCGTCCGTACATTTGTTGCCTCAAAACGCGACAGCAAGATACTTACAAAGTGAGCAACTACCGGGTCAACCACGATATCTGACAGGCATTCAATCTCGGCACGCAATTGCTGAATATGAGTCCAATCTAAAATGGATTTACCATCAGGCCGGAGCAGCTTCATTGTGTGAAAATCGTAGGCACGCCCGAGATGGTACAACCGGTACATAATCTGAACCGGGATAGACACTTCTGCACCAAGGAGTTCACGACTTTGACTGTCAACCACCTGAAGCGTCGAACAGCTTGAGCCTTGGTATGTTTCCAGATTCAGTTTGTCTTTCCAAGCTTTAACATTAGGCATTTCAAAATGCTCCGATTTCGATTTTCAAGCTAACAGTGTATTACCCGGACTTCTCATTAAACCCCAGCCATTTTTACCTAGGTAAAACTCATTCCAAGTAAAATTAATTAATAATGACAATAACTTACCAGCAAAAATCGAAGTTTCACAGCGCTTATTGATAAAAGACAAAGCGAGAATAGATTTACCGCGCCAAATTTTGGCGCGGTAAATTTAGAGGCACTGAAAATAAACTAAGTAAATTCAGGTGGTTGCAAAAACAGGCAAAAACAAAGCGAGAACAGTTTGACTAATTTTAGGCTCGCTTTGTCGCACATTCACTGAATTCCTATTATAACTGTATATATATACATCATTGTAGGTTGACAACATGGCGGCATCTCCATTCATTGAGTCTATTAGAGCTGAACTACGAGTGCGTCGTTATAGCCTGCAAACGGAAAAAGTATACTTATATTGGATCCGGCAATTCATTTATTTCCACAATAAAAAACACCCAAACAACATGGGAAATGAGGAAATTGAACAATTTCTTTCTCATTTAGCGAATAGTCGGCAAGTCAGCAGCGCAACTCAAAACCAAGCTTTATGTGCCTTAATATTCATGTACAGACACCTCTTGAAAAGAGACATCCAAGGACTTGCATATTCCTTTACTAAAAAACCACAGAGAATGCCCAGTGTTTTAAGCGAACATGAAGTGCAAGTCATCTTGACGCACTTAAAGGGCAAATATTGGCTTATTACCGCCTTACTCTATGGTTGTGGTTTAAGAATTAATGAAGCGCTAAAACTACGCATCAAAGATATTAATTTTAATAACCACACCGTTTTTGTGTTCCGAGGCAAGGGGGCTAAAGACCGTTACTCCATCTTGCCTCACTCACTCGATAAGGCATTGCTAGAACAAATTGAATTTGCAAAGCACCTACATCAGCTCGATACTGAGCAAGGCTTTGGTCTCACTTCACTACCCGCTTCTTTAATTCGAAAATATGGCAATGCCGCTAAAGATTTAGCTTGGCAATACTTGTTTCCTTCTTCGGTTCGCTGCACGCACCCATTCGATGACTACATTTGCCGCCATCACTTACACGAAACAGCCTATCGAAAACAATTGCGTCAAGCGGTGTTAAAAAGCGGCTTAACCCAGCGTATTACCGCTCATACCTTTCGCCATTCCTTTGCCACTGAAATTTTACGTAGCGGAGCAGACATCCGTACTGTTCAAGAATTACTTGGCCATGCTGATGTAAAAACCACCGAAATTTATACCCATGTATTAGGCTCTCGGTTTGCGTATACACAAAGCCCTTTAGATCGACTAACTCCATAAAGTTAAATACAAAAAAATGCGCTCAGCCAAAAGATGAACGCATTGATGAATGGCTTAGTCAGTTGGACTAAAACTAAATAAACCCGCCTCGGCTTATTCCACCGTCACCGACTTGGCTAGGTTACGGGGTTGGTCTACGTCGGTGCCTTTAATTAGCGCTACGTGGTAAGACAGTAGCTGTAAAGGCAAGGTGTAAACGATGGGGGCGATAAGCTCGTCTACATGCGGTACATTAATCACTCGCATGGTGTCGTCGCTTTCAAACTTGGCGTCTTTGTCGGCGAAGACATACAAAATACCACCACGGGCGCGTACTTCTTCAACGTTAGATTTAAGTTTCTCTAATAACTCGTTATTGGGCGCAACTACAATAATTGGCATGTCGGCGTCAATCAGCGCCAGAGGGCCGTGTTTCAGCTCACCTGCGGCATAGGCTTCGGCATGAATGTAAGAAATCTCTTTGAGTTTCAGCGCCCCTTCCATAGCAATCGGGTATTGAGTGCCACGCCCCAGGAATAAGCTGTGTTGCTTGTCGGCAAAGTCTTCGGCTAGCTCTTCAATGGCAGCGTCTAGATTGAGCGCCTGCTCAATCTTGGCAGGCAGCGCCAATAAAGAGCTCACAATGCGCGCTTCTAGCTCTTCAGAAATATCTTTATGACGACCAATCGCGGCCACCAGCATTAACAAGCCAGCTAATTGTACGGTGAAGGCTTTGGTTGAGGCTACGCCAATCTCGGCACCGGCTTTCATCATGTAGGCCATGTCGGATTCACGCACCAAGGATGAACCTTCCACATTACAAATGGTAAGGCTAGAGGTATAACCTTGCTGCTGGGCCAAACGTAGCGCCGCTAGGGTATCGGCGGTTTCACCACTCTGCGAGAGCGTGACTAACAAGCTGTTTTTAGGGGTAAATGACTTACGGTAACGAAACTCTGAGGCAATCTCTACGTTACAAGGAATACCAGCCAATTCTTCAAACCAGTAACGCGCTACCATGCCAGAGTTGTAAGACGTGCCACAGGCAATAATTTGCACATGCGCAATCGTCGGTAAGATTTCGGCGGCTTTAGGGCCGAAGGCACTGTCTAATACCTTGCCGTTTTTCAAGCGGCCTTCTAAGGTGCGTTGAATAGCGATAGGCTGCTCATAGGTTTCTTTAAGCATGTAGTGACGGTACTGACCTTTGTCACCGGCGTCGTGTGAGGCGGTTGATTCAGTAATTTCACGCTCTACGCGCTCGCCAGTGGCATCGTAAATAGTCACCGAGCGGCGGGTTACTTCGGCTACATCACCTTCTTCTAAAAAGGCAAAACGGCGCGTCACCGGTAACAAGGCTAGCTGATCTGAGGCGATGAAGTTTTCACCCACACCGTAACCCACCACCAAGGGGCTGCCCGAACGCGCTACCACTAGGCGTTCTGGGTCTCGCTTATCGGCAATCACCATGCCGTAGGCGCCTTCTAGCTCGGCCACTGCCGATTGCACCGCTTCTACCAAGCTTTGGTGGTGTTTTACCTTGTGCTCTACCAAGTGCACAATCACTTCGGTGTCGGTATCAGATTCAAACTGGTAACCCTTGGCGATTAACTGTTCACGTAATTCAGCGTGGTTTTCGATGATGCCATTGTGTACCACCGCAATGGTTTCACATGAAACATGGGGGTGAGCGTTGCGCTCGCTAGGTTCGCCATGTGTGGCCCAACGAGTATGGGCGATACCAGTGCCGCCCAATACTGGTGTTTGATCTAGGGCTTCGGCCAACTCTTGTACTTTACCAAGGCGACGCACTCGGCTTAGCTCGCCTTCGGCGGTAATGGTGGCCACGCCCGATGAATCATAGCCGCGGTACTCTAAGCGACGTAAACCTTCTACTAAAATATCAGCAACATCACGTTGCGCTACCGCTCCTACAATTCCACACATAGTTTTTTCCTTGTCGATAAAGTTATTGAGCAACAACCACCGTTACGCCCTGAGCAGAAATTTGCTTGGCGATGTCGGGATCGATGTGCTTGTCTGTTACTAAAGTTGAAATTTTTGACCATGCCAACTCTAGGTTATGAATTTTGCGACCAATCTTGCTAGATTCGGCCAATACCACTACTTCGCGCGCCACTTCGGCCATTACCTGACTTAAACCCACCAGCTCATTAAAGGTGGTTGAGCCTCGCTCTACATCGATGCCGTCGGCACCAATAAACAGTTGATCGAAGTCGTAGGCACGTAATACTTGTTCGGCCACTTGTCCCTGAAAAGCTTCTGAATGGGTATCCCAAGTGCCACCGGTCATTAATAGCGTAGGCTCATTTTCCAATTCACGCAGCGCCGCCGCGATACTTAAAGAATTAGTCATCACCACCAAGCCCTCTTTACCGGATAATTCGGGCAGTAAGGCGGCGGTAGTGCTGCCACTGTCGATGATGATTCGGTTATGGTCGCGAATTAAACCAGCCGCAGTATGGGCAATAGCCTGTTTCTGTTCAGACACCTGCTCGTCTTGCGATTCGTTAATCAATTCGCTGGGGATGGGTACCGCGCCGCCATAACGACGTAATAGCAGGCCATTGGCTTCTAAACTGGCCAAGTCCTTTCGGATCGTAACTTCAGAGGTTTCGAATAGCTGAGCTAGCTCGTCTACCTTGAGCTCACCTTGCTCGGCGAGCCGTTCTAGAATCAGTCTGCGGCGCTGTTGGGTGTTTCGTTTGATCATTTTACTTTTTATTAAGTTTCGATTCGAAAGTTATTATAGTTAAGCGAAACTTAAGATCAAGCAGCGAAACAACAATTTTTCCTACTTTTATCCGCCTACGCTGCATAAGCATAAATAGCGCGTCCTTAGCACGTTGACGAAGCGAACAACACCACTAACACCACGACACTAAAAACCTTATGTATTCCAAAGCACACTGCTCTCAGGAGCATTATATAATTTTGATAAAAATCAAAAAAAGCAGGGAACAAAACCGAAAAATGTGACAATGAAAACATTTTCAATACTATATGCGATCCGTGTCACTTAAATTTTGTGGATTAAATCACCTTTTGTCTTCACAATCGCGCCAGTTTTTTATTGCTTGGACTACCCAAGTGCCCGTCCTCACTAGTAGGTAAGTTTATGAACACACAGAAACCCAAACTACGCTTTTGGCAAATCTGGAACATGAGTTTCGGATTCCTAGGCATTCAATTTGGCTTTGGCTTACAGAACGCCAACGTTAGTCGTATTTTCGAAACCCTTGGTGCCAGCATCGACCAAATTCCTATTTTATGGCTGGCTGCGCCAGTGACCGGTTTATTAATTCAACCGATTATTGGTTACATGAGTGACCGCACTTGGAATGGTTTAGGTCGTCGTCGCCCTTACTTCCTAACGGGTGCAGTACTGTCTTCGCTAGCACTACTAGTAATGCCTAACTCACCTCACTTGTGGGTAGCTGCGGGTATGTTGTGGATTTTAGATGCCTCTATCAACGTATCTATGGAACCCTTCCGCGCCTTAGTTGCCGACAACTTACCATCGGAGCAACGCACTCAAGGTTTTGCCGTGCAAACCTTCTTCATTGGTGTAGGTTCGGTTATCGCTTCGGCCATGCCTTACATGCTTAGCAATTGGTTTGGCATTGCTAACACCGCGCCCGAAGGAGTGATTCCACCTTCGGTTAAGATTTCTTTTTACGCCGGTGCTATCGTATTTTTTGGCGCAGTATTATGGACGGTACTACGCACTAAAGAATACAGCCCAGAAGAAATGGCAGGTTTTGAAAGCGATGAACCAGAGCAAGAAACTGGTAACGGCTTAGCCAGTGTATGGCAAGACGTAAAACAAATGCCAAAAACCATGCGCCAACTGGCTGTGGTGCAATTCTTCTCTTGGTTTGCCCTATTCGCTATGTGGATCTACACCACTTCGGCGGTAACTAGCAGTGTTTACGGCACCAGTGATGCCTCTTCAGCCCTGTATAACGAAGGTGCTGACTGGGTAGGTTTATGTTTTGCCATGTATAACGGGGTTAGCGCCCTAGCGGCCTTTGCGCTACCTTGGCTAGCTGCTCGCACCAGCCGTAAAGTGGTTCATGCGCTTTGTTTAACCATTGGTGGTATTAGCCTGGCGGGCATGAACTTTATTAGCGACCCTAAATTGTTAATGATTAACATGGTCGGCATTGGCTTCGCCTGGGCCAGCATACTATGTATGCCTTACGCCATTTTAGCGGGCTCGTTGCCAAGCAAAAAAATGGGCTTCTTCATGGGCGTATTTAACTTCTTCATCGTTATCCCACAAATTTTAGCGGCCGGTATCTTAGGTTACGTGACCCGTGAATTCTTCGGTGGTGACTCAATGATGGCACTAATGCTAGGTGGTGCGTCAATGGTGGTAGCGGCGGTAATTACCCTTAGCGTAACCGACCGAGATGACCCACAATTAAGCGACGATAAAGAGCAATCTATTAACCTGTCTGCGGCGCAAGGCGCTTAATATCCCAAGGGGCTTGAGCTTTGGCTCGGCCCCAATTGGCTACACTGTTTAGCGATCCTTCTGCCCCTTTACTGCGTATTTATAGTTGAGCCTTTAATAGAGGAGTCAGCTGATGAGTCGCCACATCTATCAAGCCGGTCGGCGTTGCCTGTACCATCAAGGCCAAGCCTTAATTGACAATTTTAGTGAAGCCGAGGCTGTGTTTGCCAGCCATCCTTACAGCATAAGCCTTGAGCAGGATGAGCAACAGCCAGAGCTTAGTGAGCTAGAGACCAAGCTTTTTGAAGATCACTAAGACCTTGGTTTAAATAGCAAAAAGCCGAGTCTTACTCGGCTTTTTTATATTAATAAGCAACTAAGACTGGCTTACTCTTCGTCCCAACTAAAATCGGCCGCTTGCTCAGGATTAGGCCGGTATTTTAACTGTAAGCCATGTAAAAAATTACGCATCACTTGGTCTTTGCATAAACGAAAGTGTTTATGTTCAGCTTTACGAAAAAATGCACTCAGCTCATGCTTACTTAATTGAAAACCAGTCAGGCCTAGAATCTCTAGCATATCTTCGGCTTTAAGATTTAAGGCAATTTTTAACTTCTTTAATATGATGTTGTTATTTAAACGCTTTTCAGGCTCAGCTTGAGGGCCTTCGCGCTTGCCTCGTTTTTCATTAATAAAACCATTAAGAAATATCGCTAAAGTACGATCGTTTAAATTACGGTAGGCCGAGTCGTCGTCTCTCTTCAACCAGTCACTCACTTCGGCGCGGCTCACCTTTAAATCCGCTTGAGCAAAAATGCCAATCATCTTGTTATCGTTCAAATCAAAACAATAGCGAAGACGTCGAAGAATATCGTTGTTAGTCATGAAAGTTCCTGAATCAAATAAAACGCTAAGCACATTGGCTTAAAAACCAGCAGGATTTTACGCCATTGCGCCACAACTAGATAGCAAGATTAAGCGATATTCCAATTAGCCTAGTTGAAAGCACAGTTAAAGTGGTAATTCAGCGCAAAAAAAACGGCCTTAAAAGGCCGTTTGATTAACCTAAACTAAGATTATTTAAAGCGCAGGCACGTCGTCTATAGCAACAAGAGTGCGCACGTCGCTCCAAATTTCACCTTCATCGGCACTCATGTAGTCAAAGTCAGTAGCCCAATTACTTTGCTGAGCAAAGATCTTCAAGCTAAATTCGACACCATTACTTGCAACAATGGTATTGGTTTCTTCGATATCTACCGCACCACTACCATCATCAAAAGTAGCACGTAGTTTTAACTCACCGGCTTCGGTTACCTGCCATATCATGTCAATGCTTAACTGTTCATGGATGATACGAACTTCGCCTTCATACCAACCCGCTTCACTGCTGGCTACATCACTGAACAAGTAGTATTCCTCTTCCTGTTCTTCTTCGTAGCTGGCTTTTAAAGCCGTGCCTTTTAAGCGCTCAGCATCAAACTTGGCTACTCGACCAGCAATTGGCATTTGACACTCAGTCACCGCTGCTTGGTAATTGGCCAAAACTTTTTCGGTACCTTCTACAGGGACTTCGTTGGCGTCGTCCCAGTCGGAATCACCAGTTCCACAGCTATAGATGGCAGCACGATCAGTAAACCAGCCCTTGAAATACCAAGCTTCTGCGAGTTCAGAGTCCTGAGTAAATACAGCAACCGTTAGTAACTCATCTTGATTTTCAAGATCTTCAGCTGCAACAAAAGTTAATAAGTCGTAAGAGTCATCGGCAAACTCAACTTTGATGAAACCTTCGTCGGTTACGCTGTAGGTCACACCGTCAAGCAATACACCCGCGCGGTAGTAATCTACACTGCCATCCTCATTGAAGTCATAGGCACGAGTCGTTCCATCACTACCAGCTATTCTGACTAAGCGCCCATCGTAGAAATCGCTAATACCATCACTGGCAGACAAGTAGGCACAGCTGGCAAAGAAGTCTTTATACTGTTGCTCACTAAAGTCAGTAGCTAAACCCTCTAAATCACAGCTTTCACGGTGCAGCGCATCGCCCATGTCTTCAATAGCTTGTTGGTTAAACAAGTAGAAGTTTTCGGTACCCGCCATTTCTACATTACCGCGGCGAACCAATCCTTCCGCCACGGTGAAGAAGATTTCTAAATCATCACTTTCTGCACCATAAGCCACTAAAGCCAAAGGTAAGCTCACCCGCACTATTTCTTGACCGCTCACCGTTTGCGTTTGCCAAGTCGTGCTGAAGCTCAGTTTTTCAGTTGTTTGATCGTTATGGAAAATCTTGTAGAAATTCACGGTATTGGCATCGTCTTGCACAAACTCAGCCAATACACTGGTATTGCCTGCCTGAGTCGGTGTCATCCAGATGCCCTGCATGGCGTAGTCATTCTCTTCTGCTGCTTGCTCAGAGAATAACGCGTCTAGGCTGGTTGGTGCCGCTTCTTCAGCGCCGCCGCCCATATTGCGGTAAATGCGGTTACAGAATTCACCCTCTTGTTCACAATCCCAGTTGTAAATCCGGTAGCGATCTTCAGCTGCGGTTTCTGAGCCCAAGTAAGCTTGCGCACCCTCACTAAACATGGCGTTAGCCGGAATATACGGCACCAAGTCACTCGCATCTTCGGTGGCGGCAAAAGCGCGAATCGAAGCACCAGCTAAATCAACTTGTTTTAAGCTAATTGTGCGGTCTAGGCTGGCATCGCTATGCAAGCCGATATTGGTCATGGTGGCACTGCTTGCGTCAGCACTGCGGAATAGCGGCATATCGTAGTCGGCTAACCAACCTTCGCTACCCAACACCCAACGGTCAACTTCATACCCAGTGGTATCGGCAGTTGCAATAGTTTGCGCATACTCTTCATCAGCCATAGTTAAATCTAAGGCTTCACCACCTTTCACATCCCAGATGTAGAGCGATTCTGAAGTAGTCACACCATCAAAACTAATATTGCCCGTTTCAAATTCTAGGTAATCATTTTCTGAATAGGAGTTAACCCACCAAAAGCCTTGCTGTAGTAGCTCTGCCACGTTGCTATCGGCGGCGCCGGTTTCGGTTTCGATACGGTCAACCACATTATCGGCTAGCTCTTGAACTGCAGGATCTTCCAAAATATCTTCTAAGGTGAAGTCGTTACCTGAATCTAATATCGCTTGCTCGATTTGCTCACGTACTTCTTCAATCACACTGCTCACCAACTGCTGAGCCACACTCACATCACTGGCGACTTCGTTACCAGATGGCACCGCTGAAGCAAAGTCTCCCCAGTCACTGCCCGAAGTACTGGCCGCTGCAATTTGCTCAACTACTGCGCGATAAGCTGCAGTAGAGCTTAAGTCCACCTGAAACGCTTCAGAAGTCGTTGGAGCGAAAATGTTATCGCTAGGCAGAGGCTGGTTAAGTTGCACCGCTGGCGTGCCATCTAAATCAACCAGAATCACACAGTCTAAACGTACACCACCAGGTAAGGTGATCACGTAAGAACCGTCTGGTTCTTGTGACCATTGCTCGTCAGTTAATTCTACGTTTTCAATCACATTACCGTCGGCATCGATGATCGCCACGGCAAAGTTATCTTTAGTTAAACTATCTACCGGATCGGCATAAGCTTGCGTGAACAAGCTAATACCTTGAATTTGCGTGGTAATTAAACTTGGTGGAGCATCAACACTAATCGCAAAGGAAGTGCTGGTGGTCTCCTCCGGAGGAGTTGTACCGCCGTTATTATCATCACTAGAGCCACATGCACTAAGCAGGCTGGCCGAGCATATAACAGCTAAGGCGCTGAGTTTTCTCATTGTTAATATCCCTATTTACCAGGTTAGTTGTATTAGCGGTGAATCACCGAGACAGAGGCGATACTACTTACCTCCTTGTAATGCGTAGCATTATTGCGGGGATTTGTTACAAATAGATATAAAAAGCAACAAAACCAACACTAAAAGCAAACATAATATCAAATGTCAATTTACGCAAGACGAACAAACAAGCAACAAGTAAGATGTATGAATAATCAACAAAAACTGTTTATTTATTCAACAAAATCAGCTTTGTTTTGAATGTTTTCAGGTAGGGAAATGTTGTAGTGTTTTAATTGACTACGGCTAAACAAATAGCGGCCTTTTTCGGCGGTTATAGGGCCAAGAGTACGTGGTACGGCCCCAGTAGATAAGATGGTATGGGCCATTTCGGCGGCAATTTTTCCTTGCTCGTAACCCACCATCACCAAGCCGCCAATAGTTTTATTAGGGCCAACAGCAAAGTCCCAAAAACCGTAAGGTGCCAACGGGGTGTGGCTTACCGACCAACTAATCACTTGCTCTGAATCCACATTTCGCTGTGCCTCATCGGTGAGCGATTGATAAAGAATAAATGCAATAGCATCAAAACCTTCAGCCTTGGCATTTAACACGGTTTGTTGCCAGGTTCGCCAATCGTTAATCAGCCTGAGTTCCACTTCTACACCGGATATCAACTGCTGGGTTCGGTGGTTAAAAACATCACTCAAAATATATTGGGAGGTAGTGCTGTTATCTGACAATACCAGTATACGTTTGAGCTGCAGCTGGCTAATTTGCTGAATAATGGTGATAGAGCGTTTTATCAGCGGCCGCTCCAGTACCCCGGTAATATTAAAGCGCTGATGCACATGATAATGGCGAGGATTGTTATTCACCCCTAAATACACCACCGGCACAGTGGTTTCAGCAAAGCGGCGGCCCAAATACTTAAGTGCATTATCGTCGCCTAATATAACTAAATCGGGTTGAATACTTAGATAGTGCTGCCAAGCCAATTCTGCTCGGTTGGCGTGTTCGGCTGGCGGCAAGCGCTTAGTGTCCATTTCAAAGTAACTGAGTTGATAATGCTCATTCAGCACCTCTTCTATACCTTGAATATAGCTTTGATCCCAAGCGAAGCTCTGATGATAGCTTTCTATCACCAGAATTTTTGCTTGTGCGACTGCTAACATCGGCCAAAGCCACACTAATAGCAAACCGCATGCCCGCATCAAAATTATCACTAAGCACCTAATTTATATAAAGTAAATCCAGTATAGCTGGAGTATATATAAAATGCTGAGCAATTATTAACTAACTATCAAAGCTGCGCCCGCTGATGGGGCTTATCTAAGTCCAAAATCGGCCCTAGCGGTACCACTCCGGTAGGGTTGATCATAGTATGGCTTTGATAATAGTGGCCTTTAATATGGTCAAAATGAATGGTCTCGGCAATGCCTTCTATTTGGTAAAGCTCACGCAAATAACCATAAAGATTGGGGTAGTCAACAATGCGCTTTAGGTTGCACTTAAAGTGACCCACGTATACCGCATCAAAACGAATCAAGGTAGTAAACAAACGCCAATCGGCCTCGGTTAGCTGCTCACCCATTAAATAACGCTGGCTAGCAAGGCGTTGCTCCAGCTCATCTAAGGTAGCAAACAAGGGATGCAGTGCTTCCTCGTAAGCTTGCTGGGTGGTGGCAAAACCGGCTTTATACACCCCATTGTTTACCGTGTCGTAAATCTGCTGGTTAAGCGTATCTATTTGCTCACGCAGGGCTTGTGGATAATAGTCACCACTGTTGGCGCCTAGGCCATCAAAAGCCGAGTTAAACATGCGAATAATGTCGGCTGATTCATTGGATACAATGGTTTGTTGCTGTTTATCCCATAATACTGGCACAGTCACTCGCCCTGAGTAATTGGCATCGGCGGCGGTATATATTTGATGCAAAAAATCAGCCTGATGAATCGGGTCGGCCACTACCCCTGCACCCTTAGCAAAGGTCCAGCCATTTTCGGCCATTAGCCAATGCACTACCGAGAAATCGACCATCTCTTCTAAGCCTTTCAGCTTACGAAAAATCATGGTGCGGTTAGCCCATGGACAGGCATGGGAAACATACAGATGATAACGGCCCGCTTCGGCTTTAAAGCCGGCTTCACCACTAGGCCCAGCACTACCGTCGGCCGTCACCCAATTGCGAAATTGCGACTCGCTGCGCTCGAAGCGTCCCTGATTTTTATCGGTGTCGTACCATTTGTCGTGCCATTTCCCGTCTACTAATAAACCCATGTGCTTGCTCCTAATGTGTATTACCGAATAATTTCTAGTTGTGAAAATTTAAAACAATGCACTGCCACGAAGGCAGTGCCAAACTTAAGCAGGGAGCGACCCGCTTAAAAACGATTGTTTTGAAAGTCATCGAAGGCTTGCAGCACTTCTTCGCGAGTATTCATCACAAAGGGGCCTCCCCATGCAATCGGCTCGTTAATCGGCTGACCACTAATCACCAGTACTCGGCTAGCCTCAGTACTTTGTAAGCGTAGCTGCTCGCCCGTGCTCAAGACCCCCAGCTGATAAGCCTTCAGGACTTGCTGGCCGATACTTGGCTCACCTTCAATTACATAGACAAATGCTTGATCGTTAGCCGGTAAAGTTAAGTTCAAATCAGCGCCCGCAACTAAACTTATGTCCAAATAACTGGCTGGGGTGTATTGGGTTTGCACCGCTCCTTGCAAGCCATTTTCCAGTTGCCCGGCAATCACTCGAATCAAGTTACCCTGCTGATCGCGACGTTGCGGGATCTGCTCGGCGCTGAGCTCTTGGTAACCGGGAGCCGACATCTTATGTTCGGCGGCCAAATTCACCCACAACTGAAAGCCTTTCAGCAAACCGTCTTGCTGCTCGGGCATTTCGGAATGAATCACGCCACGTCCAGCATTCATCCACTGCACTCCGCCTGCTTCTATCACGCTTTCGTGGCCGGCATTGTCTTTATGGCGCATTCGCCCATTCAAAATATAGGTAACCGTTTGAAAGCCACGGTGAGGATGTTCGGGAAAGCCCGCCAAATAATCATCGGGCTTATCCGACTCAAAACAATCCAACATTAAAAAAGGATCGAGGTGGGCGAGCTGCGCATTACCCAACATGCGAGTTAACTTTACCCCTGCACCATCGCTGGTGGCTTGCCCCGCCACAACTTTTTCGATTTGTCTAAAATTATTCACAATACTCTCCTAGGCGTTACGTTGATCTAAAGAATAACGACCCGCTCCATGCGCCACTAACAGTAGGAAACCACCCGCTATGGCGATGTTTTTCATCAACATAATCATCTGTATTTGGTCGTCGGGATTAAAGTGGAACAACAGTCCAGAGACCAAACTAAAGCCTGCCAGTAAAAATGCCACGATGCGGGTTTGCCAACCCAATACAATGGCAATACCCCCCAATAACTCTAGGGCAATCACCAAGGGGAGTAGCATGCCCGGAACCCCCATGGCTTCCATATAGGCTTGGGTACCGGCATAACCGCCAATTTTGCCGTAACCCGATACAATGAAGATCAAGGCTAAAAATAGTCGTGCCAGAGCTTGGCTGACATCTTTAAGTGCGTTCATGGTGCTGTTCTCCAATAACTTAAGCGCTAATGCTTAATCACAGCTTAGTGTTGTTATTAACAATGATAAACATTAACAAAAGCAAATTATTGTTCTTATAATTGCAACAATAGATATAAGTTTGGAGTGGTAAGCGATGGGACAGCTGGAAGAAATGCAAGTCTTTGTAAGAGTGGTAGAAGCAGGTAGCATTAGCCGCGCCGCCGAACAACTGGGCGTAGCCAAATCAGTAGTAAGTCGCCGGCTTAGCGCCCTCGAACAACGCTTAGGAGGCAGCTTAATGCAACGCACTACTCGCCGTTTAAGCCTGAGCGAGACCGGCCAACAATTTTACCAACGCAGCTTGGGAATCTTGGCCGAGGTGGAGCAGTTAAACCAAGATGCCCACAATCAAAAACAAACCTTAAGTGGCAGCTTACACATTGCAGTACCACTTTCCTTTGGTCTCAGCCACCTTAATTCCGCCTTTGACGCCTTTATGCGACTTCATCCCGAGCTAAAACTAAAAATAAGCCTGTCTGATAGCCAACATAACTTGGTGGCCGAAGGGATTGATATCGCACTAAGGATTGCCGAGTTAAAAGACTCTAGCCTTAGAGCGAAAAAAATCACCCCAATTAATTTTGTGCTAGTCGCCGCGCCAAACTATTTGGCCAAACACGGTGAACCGAAACACCCACAAGATCTCAAACAGCATCAAATCCTCCACTACAGCTTAAGCCCGCCACACTGGCAACTAACCGGCCCCGATAAACAGATCCATCAGCTGCACTATCAAGCCCATGTCAGCGCCAATAATGGCGACTTGTTACGCGATTTGGCGATTGCCGGTCATGGCATAGCTTATGCGCCCACCTTTATCGCTTGGCGAGCCATTACTACTGGTGAATTAAGCGTAGTGTTGGCTGACTATCAGCTATCACCCTTACACGCTTGGGCGGTGTACCCTAATACTCGCTACCTACCGCAGCGCAGCCGAGTGATGATTGACTTTTTGGCTCAACGCTTTGGATTAAATCCCTACTGGGACCAAGCCCTAAGCCGCTATTTACAACGATGAATGAGTCAAACCGGCTAAATCACTCAGGCTTTACAAGCGGCTTCACTAAATAAAGCAAAATTACTGTATTATCAGCAAGATTTATGCTCTTCTTGCGGGTAAATAATAAGCGGTTAAGCAGCGACTTAACATCTGCACACTCGGCCTTTGGCTAAGCAACTATTCGCGATTTGATTAATTTTACAGTGAAGGAAAATATCATGCCCATCGTTTTCGATTATCTATTGACCGTACAAGTTGCGCTGCTAATTTTTGCGCTGTTTGTACTTAAATCCTCAATTAAGTTTGTCCCACAAAACTCCGCCTGGGTGGTTGAGCGTTTTGGTAAATACCAGTCAACTAAAGAGGCCGGAATTAACTTCCTGATCCCGATTGTTGACCAAGTGTCGGCGCGCCGTTCATTAAAAGAGCAAGCCTACGATGTACCAAGCCAAGCGGCGATCACCAAAGACAACATCTCCTTATCGGTAGACGGCGTACTGTATTTTCGAGTGCTCGACCCCTACAAGGCGACCTACGGTGTGGAAGACTACGTATTTGCGGTGACCCAATTGGCACAAACCACCATGCGTTCTGAAATTGGTAAAATCGAATTAGATAAAACCTTTGAAGAACGGGATGCGCTAAACGCTAAAATTGTTGCGCAAATTAACGAAGCCTCAGCCTCTTGGGGGTGGCGGTATTACGTTACGAAATTAAAGATATTACGCCACCGGCCTCTATTATGGATTCAATGGAATCACAAATGCGTGCCGAGCGGGAACGTCGCGCAAAAATATTAGAATCGGAAGGTGAAAAAGCCGCGGCAATTAATATTGCCGAAGGTCAGAAACAAGCGCGGGTACTGCAAGCCGAGGCAGAAAAACGTGAACAAGTACTGAGCGCCGAAGGTGAAGCCGAAGCGATTCTTGCGGTAGCCGATGCACAAGCTAAAGCGCTCGCCACCATTGGTGCTTCCGCGGCCACTCCTGAAGGACAAAAAGCGGTACAACTAGACCTTGCTACTAAAGCCATTGAAGCCAAACATGCGATTGCTAAAGAATCGAGTGTGGTACTGCTGCCCGACAGCAGTACCGAAGCCGGTTCATTGGTAGCACAAGCCACCACCATTTTGAACGCGCTTAACCGAGGCAACTAATATGGGCGAGCTGCTTAGCAACCACATTCCTCAAGTGATGATTGCCCTAGGCATCATCCTACTGACCATTGAGGTCGCGGTGATTGGCTTTGCCACCTTCATTTTATTTTTTGTTGGCCTGTCACTGATGTTAACCGGCTCGCTAGTGTGGATGGGGGTATTACCAGAAAGCTGGAACAGCATTCTTTTGGCCAATGCCTTAACCACGAGTGTATTGGCTGGATTGTTATGGAAGCCGATGCGCCGCTTACAAAATAGTGCCGACAACAAACAAGTGAGCAGTGATTTTGACGGCCACCGCTTCTTTTGCGAGCAAGACATCGATAAACGCGGCTTAAGCCATTACAAGTACTCTGGTGTTAGCTGGGCCTTAAAAAGTGAGCAACCGATTAAGGCAGGCACCGAAGTCTACGTAGTGCGTGCTGAAGTTGGCACCTTTTGGGTAAAAGCGGTCGATTAAATGTAAGGGCAGCGGTTTAGACTAGCTGCCCACTTCGCAATGCATGCAAAGCCCAAAAGTTTGTGCTTAACTAGCAACAAATAATTTCGACAAGTTGAGCCACAATGCGCCAAGCCCTGCAAAAAACCATCATGCTATTACTGTGTTATGGCTTAATCGCCTGCAGTTCGGTAGTACCTAGCGAGCCCCCCAAAGT
Source organism: Agarivorans gilvus (assembly GCF_001420915.1). NCBI lineage: Bacteria > Pseudomonadati > Pseudomonadota > Gammaproteobacteria > Alteromonadales > Alteromonadaceae > Agarivorans > Agarivorans gilvus. The sequence continues at coordinate 2,661,452 of NZ_CP013021.1, forward strand.
GAATCTAATATCAGTGGTTCCCAACTCCAATTCAGGGCTAGCGCCAAGCTTTGACATTAATTTGCGGGTGGTCAACCCCAATAAACAAGCGCTAAACCTAGCGGGTGCAGTCTATTCTCTCTCTTTAAACGGTCATGAAGTGGTTAACGGAGCCACCAGCGAATTACCCAGCGTGCCCGCCTATGGCGAAGCGACTTTTAGCCTACCCGCTCAAGCCAACCTCATGGCCAGCATGCAGCTACTAGGTAGCTTACTACAATTGAAAAAGCCAGAACTGGACTATCAAGTAGATGTAAAACTGGATGTGGGAAGTTTTTGGCCAGCGATTCGCTTAAGCGAAAAAGGCCAATTAAAACTCGATAATGTAAAAGACTAGCTTAGTCCCAACGCTCGCTTACCTTAATTAAATGGTAACCAAATTGGGTTTTTACTGGTCCCAATACTTGGTTTAGCGGGCCGCTAAATACGGCCTTATCAAAGCTTTTAACCATCTCGCCTTTCTCAAAGCTGCCCAAATCGCCACCTTTTTTAGCCGAAGGGCAGCTAGAATAACGTGCCGCCATGGCTTCAAAAGTAGAACCCTTGTTGAGTTTCTCTAATACCTCCAAGGCCTTTTTTTCTGAATTAACAATGATGTGCTGCGCACGAGCGCTTGCTTTCGCCATTTTAAGTCTTCTCTTTTTCAACCAGCTTAACATGATAACGTGATTGTCAATCACGCTGTCTCTATTTGTAGTACCAAATCTAATTTTGCAAACGGCATTCAAGTTATTGCCGATCTATTAAGTTATTATATTTAGGTAATAGTTGACTCACCAAATGGACCAGCATGAAACTAACTCCTCGTTTTTCTTGGCTGCGAAACGTGCTTTTAATTGCTACGGTGTTAGGGTTATTTACTGTTCTCTGGGCGCCAGTAAAACGCTTGCAGCTCTACCCTCAAGACAATATGTTGGTGGATGCATTTTCTGACCACGGACAAGGAGGAAACTCCAACTTTTATTGGGAAACAGACCAGCAATTTATTTGCGACCTACAAAGTAGCCATTTACTAGACAAGTATTGTGGCTTAAGCATAAAGTTTTTTGACCCAAACCAAGACCCCGCAGCAGACAGATACACGAAATTACGCAACATCAACATTAGTGAATATGAGCAAGTTATTTTGCATGCTAATTTAGAAGGCCCAGACAGCGAACTGCGTTTTTTTATACGTAGCACCCCAAACACTAATGGCCGTGACTTATCCCACGCAAAATACATGTTTACCTACTTTGCAAAAGAAGAACTCGGGGAGCAACCCGCTGCGGCAGGTTTGAATCAATTTACTATTCCCTTGTGGTGGCTAGATAACAACTATCGATCGCGAGACGACTTCGTAGAGGATTTTTCACTAATTAAGGAAATTGGCGTAGATATACCTTCAGGCTCTCCGGATGGGGAGTACATCATTACTTTGAATAAAATAGAGGTAGAAGGAAAATGGATCAGCAACGAAAGCCTTTATGCCATAATTATTGCCGTCTGGCTGGTTTACTTTACCGCTGAGTTATTTCGCTATTTTCTGCATCAGCGCCAGCTATTTACCCAGTCGATTAACACCTTAGAGCAAAATGTTGACCAACTAAAACACTCCGCCAGCAACGACCACCTCACCGGGGTACTCAATCGCCGTGGTTTAATTGAGGCTTTCAATGAACGCCCAGAGCTCAACGATAACTACTACTTGTTTGTATTCGACATCGATCACTTTAAACAAATTAACGACCACTACGGACATAGCAATGGTGATGCGGTATTACGCTTTTTTGCTCGTCAACTCAGCGCCACCACTCGAAGCCAAGACTTATTTGGCCGCTGGGGTGGCGAAGAGTTTGTATTGCTGTCTCAACAACGCCATGATGCCGATGCCTATAGCTTTGCAGAGCGGCTACGCAAGCTAATTAATCAGCAAGACTTTTTGTTATCTTATCAAGGTCGACAATACAACATTAAACTCAGTATGAGCATTGGTCTCACTTTAATAGCCAAGGGTGAAGACTTTACTACTGCACTTAATCGTGCCGATTTAGCGCTTTATCAGGCGAAGAATGCTGGTAGAAACCGCAGCCAATTGCAAAGTTAGAGCTGCCAATTTATGGCTGATTTCCCTTGCTCTTGTAATAAGTGGTTGGTTTTTGAAAAATGCCGGCAACCAAAAAAGCCCCGATGGGCCGACAAAGGCGAAGGGTGTACCGAGCTCAGCAGATGATGTTTCCTCGATTCCACTAGCAGCCCTTTCTTTTGCGCGTGCGCACCCCATAACAGGAATACCACGCCTTCGCAGTGTTGGCTAATGGCGCTAATCACCGCATCACTAAATGTTTCCCAGCCCCACTTCGCATGCGAGTGCGCCTTGGCTTGCTCTACGGTGAGTACACTATTGAGCAGCAATACCCCCTGCTTGGCCCAAGCCGTTAAATTGCCGTGCTCGGGAATAACAAAACCGTCGATGTCGCTAGCCAGTTCCTTATAAATATTACGCAAGGATGGCGGAATTTTAGTCCCCTCAGTCACACTAAAACTTAAGCCATGTGCTTGGCCTTCGCCATGATAAGGGTCTTGCCCCAAAATCACCACTTTCACTTGCGCTAAAGGGCAAGCATCAAACGCGGCAAAGACTTGCGATTGGGGTGGGTAAATTTGCCTGCCTGCGGCTCGCTCTGCCGCGATTCGTGCTTGTAGCTGCTGGTAATAAGGCTGTTGCTGCTCAGCCGCGAATAAGGCTTGCCAATCATTCACGCTCGCGTCCTTCTCAATACTAAAAGACGGCCATTATAACTCAGTACTGGCTCACGACTAATAAAGCTCGGGCACGAAACTCTGTTCTTGCATAGGCACCCGCACATAGCCTTGTTTATCAATCGGCGGCAGAACCACTTCAGCTTGGGTAATGTCTTGATAATCAATTTGCGAGAGTAAATGGCTAATGCAGTTTAAACGAGCGCGTTTCTTATCATCGGAATTCACCACCCACCACGGCGCATGTTTGGTATCGGTATGAGCGAACATTTCATCTTTAGCCTGAGAATAAGCCGCCCAACGGGAGCGCGACTCTAAATCCATGGGGCTAAACTTCCAACGCTTCAAAGGATTATTAATCCGTTCTAAAAAACGCTTCTCCTGCTCCTCATCCGATACCGAAAACCAGTATTTAATTAATATGGTACCCGAGCGGATCAGCATTCGTTCAAATTCGGGGCAGGCCCGCAAAAAGTCCTGATGCTGTTCGTCGCTACAAAAGCCCATTACTTTTTCTACACCGGCGCGGTTATACCAAGAGCGGTCAAAAAGGACGATTTCACCAGCAGCCGGCAAGTGAGCCACATAACGTTGAAAATACCATTGGGTTTTCTCGCGCTCATTAGGCGCAGGCAGCGCGGCAATACGGCATACTCGAGGGTTCAACTTTTCAGAGATCCGTTTAATCACTCCGCCTTTACCAGCGGCGTCTCGCCCCTCAAAAATCACCACCACTTTTAGGCCTTGAGCGACCACCCATTGTTGTAACTTCACCAGCTCAGTTTGTAACTCTTCGAGGCAATTTTCGTAGCTTTTTTTATCGAGTTTATCCGCCATAAACTAACTCACCATAATTGTTGATATTTAAGCTTAGAGGCCGCCCAGCATTGCTATCCTCTTTCTAAAACAAAGACTTAATTGGCCAGTTCCTAGCAACAAATGAGCGTTTTTGTGGAATGGCATAATTTGAGTATAGGTAAATCACTTAAAATCTTGACTCATCTCTGGCAATTTCAGCACCAACAGGCTTTAAAAATAACCATAAAATGGTAACCTTAGGCGCCTTTATACATTCGCTAAGAATTCAACATGGCAACAACTGGCACTTTATACATCGTTTCCGCTCCTAGTGGTGCAGGCAAATCAAGCATGATCAATGCTTATCTTTCGCGCCATCGCGCCTATCCAGCCCAAGTGTCTATCTCTCATACCACTCGGCCGGTTCGTCCTGGAGAAATCGACGGCAACCACTACCACTTTGTTAGCCATGATGAATTTAAACAGCTGATTGCCGAGCAAGCCTTTTTCGAATATGCCGAAGTTTTCGGTAATTTTTACGGCACTTCACGCCGTAGCATCGAACAAACGCTGGCCGATGGCATTGATGTATTCTTAGATATTGATTGGCAAGGTGCTCGTCAGGTAAAACAAATGATGCCAGAAGCGGTATCAGTGTTTATTTTGCCGCCCAGTCGTGAAGAGCTAGAAAACCGTTTACATATGCGCGGTCAAGACAGCCCCGATGTAATCAAAAAGCGAATGGATGAGGCAGAAAGTGAAATGTCTCATTATAATGAATACGATTACCTCATTATTAACAGTAATTTTGACGAAGCATTGAGTGAGCTTACCGCCATTATTACTGGACAAAGATTACGAACCCGTCAACAAGCCGCGCGACATCGCCATTTGTTAGACGAACTTTTATCGAAATAATATCGTTAAGTCCTAGTAAATTATTAACAGATCGGCTAGGATCTTGCGTCATTTTTAGTCAACGGAGCTGTGCATGGCACGAGTAACAGTAGAAGATGCAGTAGAACAGGTCGGCAATCGCTTCGATCTTGTACTAATCGCCGCACGTCGTGCGCGTCAGATCGCAGTAGAAGGTAAAGACCCTCTAGTTGAGGAAGATAACGATAAACCAACCGTTATCGCTTTGCGTGAAATTGAAGAAGGCTTGATCACCACCGAAACCATGGATGCTCAAGACCGCCAAGAACGTCAGGAACGTGAGGCCGCCGAGTTGGCAGCTGTTGCCGCTATCGCAGATAAGCGCGTCTAATTCGTCCCCGTCTATAAAATTACCGTGCCGGGTTTACTCTGCACGGTAAAACTCCCATAATTCTATTCAATCATATCTATTTTAGCGCCCTCCGCTGATGAGGTAATGTTTGTACTTATTCGAAAGTTTGCGCGAAGTCGCCTCCAGTTATTTAAGTGAAGAGCATGTTGCTCAGCTGCGCGACGCCTATATCTTAGGCAAAGATGCCCATGAAGGTCAGTTCCGCTCTAGTGGCGAGCCTTATATTACCCACCCCTTAGCGGTGGCGCGGATCCTAGGAGAGCTAAGGCTCGATCACCAAACACTGATCGCTGCAGTACTCCACGACACCATTGAAGATACTCCGGTCACTTACGAACAGCTGCAACAGCAGTTTGGCACTGAAATCGCCGACTTAGTAGAAGGCGTCAGTAAACTGGACAAAATTAAGTTTCGCGACAAAAAAGAAGCTCAGGTCGAAAACTTTCGAAAAATGATGATGGCCATGGTGCAGGATATTCGGGTCATTCTGATCAAATTAGCCGACCGCACCCACAACATGCGCACCTTGGGTTCTTTGCGCCCGGATAAACGCCGCCGCATCGCTCGCGAAACCCTAGAAATTTATGCACCAATTGCTAACCGTTTAGGTATTCATAGCATTAAAAACGAGTTGGAAGAACTCGGCTTTGAAGCGCTTTACCCGATGCGTTATCGCGTACTAAAAGTATCGGTTAAAAACGCTCGAGGTAATCGCAAAGAATTAATTAACGGCATTCATCAAGAGTTGCAAGGGCGTATCGAAGAAGCAGGCATTCAAGCCACTGTTACCGGACGCGAGAAAAACCTCTACAGCATCTATAAAAAGATGGTGAACAAAGAGCTGCAATTCCATGAAGTGATGGATATCTACGCTTTTCGCATCATTGTTGACAGCTTAGACACCTGTTATCGGGTTCTGGGAATTAGCCACAGCCTCTATAAACCGCGTCCTGGCCGCTTCAAAGACTATGTTGCCATTCCTAAAGCCAACGGTTACCAAAGCTTGCATACCTCACTAGTTGGCCCACATGGGGTGCCAGTGGAAGTGCAAATTAGAACCGAGCACATGGATCAGATGGCCGACAAAGGGGTGGCCGCACATTGGTCTTATAAACAAGCTGGCGAAAACCCCGGCACCACAGCGCAGATTAGAGCACAACGCTGGATGCAAAGCCTACTCGAACTACAACAAAGCGCTGGCTCTTCGTTTGAATTTATCGAAAACGTTAAAACCGATCTCTTCCCCGATGAGATTTATGTATTCACCCCGGAAGGAAAAATCATTGAGCTCCCCGCCAGAGCGACTCCAGTCGATTTTGCCTACGCGGTGCATACTGATGTGGGTCACGCTTGTGTCGGCGCTCGGGTTAATCGCCACCCCTATCCCTTGAGTAAGGCGCTTAGCAACGGCCAAACTGTTGAAGTGATTACCGCGCCCGGAGCGCGTCCCAATGCTGCTTGGTTAAACTTTGTGGTCACCGGTAAGGCTCGCGGCAAAATCCGCCAACTATTGAAAAACCAGCGCCGCGAAGAATCCGTTAACCTTGGCCGCCGCCTGCTCAATCACGCCTTGGCCGGAGTGAAACTAGACGACATAGCCCCCGAAGTGCTTAAGCAAGTACTACAAGACCTAAAAGCTGAAAGCATTAATGATTTATTAGCCGAAATTGGTTTAGGTAATGCCATGAGTATCGTGGTAGCCAACCGCTTGCTCGGCGGCAGCGATGAGCTAGGCGACGCTAAGGGCAAAGGGCGGATCTCAATCCAAGGTGCAGAGGGCTTGTTACTCACCTATGCTAACTGTTGTCGGCCGATCCCTGGAGACCCCGTCATTGCCCACATCAGTCAAGGTAAAGGCCTAGTGGTTCACTTAGAATCATGTAAAAACATTAGTGGTTATCAAAAAGAACCCGACCGTTATATTAACGTTGACTGGTCTAAAGATGCCGCCGAAACCGCAGAATACAAAACCGAAATGCGCATCGACATGGTGAACCATCAAGGTATATTAGCCAGCTTAACCAATGTGGTAGCGTCAACCGGTGCTAACATCGTTAATATTGTCACTGAAGAAAAAGAAGGCCGCGTCTATACCATCGATTTATTGGTGACCACCCATAGCCGCGTGCATCTGGCCAATATTATGCGCAAAATACGCGTCATGCCCGAAGTACTGCGGGTAGTGCGCTTAAGAAACTAGAACAACGAGAAAACCATGACTCCTGAACGCTATCAGCGCATTCGCGCCATGTTAGATGCCCGCCAAACCGATTTAACCATTTGCATGGAAAACGTACATAAGCCGCACAATTTGTCGGCCATTGTACGTACCTGTGATGCAGTGGGTGTCGATCACGTACACGCGGTATGGGAAAACTATAAAGACGAGCTACGTCGCGGCACGGCCACAGGCAGCCAAAATTGGGTAAAAGTACATAACCACGAAAACATTCAAGATGCCGTAGCCGCGTTACGCAACAGTGGCATGCAAATCTTAGCCACCAATCTTTCAGATAGCGCCGTTGATTTTCGCCAAATTGACTATACCAAACCCACGGCTATTTTAATGGGCCAGGAAAAATATGGTATTTCCGATGAGGCGCTTGCCTTAGCCGATCAAGACATCATCATTCCCATGGTAGGCATGGTGCAATCTTTAAATGTTTCGGTCGCCAGTGCCTTGATTCTTTATGAAGCGCAGCGCCAACGTGAATTGGCAGGGATGTATCAAGGGCCTTGTAAGGTGAGCCCCGAAGAGCAAAACCGCATCATGTTTGAAGGTGGCCACCCGATCTTTGCTAAGGCCTGTAAACGCAAAGGCTTACCGATACCACAAGTAGATGAGCAGGGACAAATTGTTGCCGACGATGAATGGTGGGCCAAAATGCAGATGAACAAAGAAGCTTGGGACCAATTAGATAACGACTAATTAAGCCAAAACGAATAAAGGCCACGCTAAAAGCTGGCCTTTATTGTTATTACTGCTCGCTGGCCTCTTCCTCTGTAGCAGAGAGCTTAAATTGGTAGTCTTCGGCAAAAGGTGAGTTGTACCCCCACTCAAAAGGCTGGCCCACTTGCTTATCCATCCATAAAATTGGCGTTACCAAAAAGCGCGGGATTTCGAGGCGAATACCATTGTCTTCGGCCTTGTATAGCGAACTATTGGCATCACACCTAATTAGCAACATCAACAATATGATGATCACCAAACCACGCCAAAAACCGTCCATAGTCGTTCCTAATGTTAGTAAAAAGACTGGCTAACTATTCAGCCAGAGTTTGCCATTGACCTTGCAAGGCCTGTTGTAACGTAGCCAGTTGCTGCTGCTTTTGAGTTTCAGTATAAGGCTTAGCAGGCAACTTGCCCCATATGGGTTGCGGCCAAAGAGGGTCGCTTTTATAACGCACCACATGATGTACATGCAGTTGTGGCACCATGTTCCCCAAAGCCGCCAGATTCAGTTTATCGCCCTGATAAATATCCATTAAGGCTTCGCTAAGGCGCTTCGATTCTCGCCAAAATTGCGCTTGTTGGCAATTATCAAGTTGATAAATGTCGCTAATCCCATCTTGCATCGGCACCAATACCCACCAAGGAAACTGGCTATCGTTGATTAATAGCACTCGCGACAGCTCAAAATCTCCCGCCCATATTCCGTCTTTTTGTAACTGCGGGTGCAAACTAAATTGGTTCATTGTCTATTCCTAAATACCCCTGTATCACCATAATATGCCAAGCATGCTCAAGAGGTCAGCGTTTCGCTTATCAAAAAAGTGCTAGAATGGCGCCAACCATAATTTAAGCTGATTGAAATCACAATAACTACCAGCGTCAAGCTACCTGAAGAGTTACTTGTATCACTATGTTACGTTTTCTCCCCGCTCCTCTACTGATGGTTATTTCTGCAAGTTTAGCCATTATTAATACCGCCATAATCGGCACCTTAGTGGCCATTTGTGGTGTATTTAAGCTACTTGCACCAAAACAGCTTTATCCGCAACTTAGCCGCTTAACTAATTATTTAATGTGGTGCTGGAGCGAAGTAAACAGAGCCATTTTCAAACTAGTGAACAAGACTGAATTTGTCATTGAAGACAATAGCCAACTCAGCAAACAACACTGGTATTTGCTGATATGTAATCATCAGAGCTGGGCCGACATCGTATTGTTATGCATGCTGTTTGGCTCACGTATTCCCATGCCAAAATTCTTTTTAAAACAACAGTTATTGTATGTGCCTTTCGTCGGCTTGGCCTGCTGGGCGCTAGATATGCCCTTCATGCGCCGCTATTCACGCCAATATTTACTAAAACATCCGGAAAAACGCGGCAAAGACCTGGAGTCAACTAAGCGCTCGTGTGAGAAATTTAAAAACATGCCCACCACCGTGATTAACTTTGTGGAAGGCACCCGTTTTAATCAACAAAAACAGCAGCAGTCGAGTTCTTCTTATCAATACCTACTCCCGCCAAAGGCTTTGGGTATAGCTTACACCTTGTCGGTATTAGGCGAGCAGTTCGACCAAATCATCAATGTGACTCTGGCCTATCCCAATACCAATCCAAGCCTCACTCCGTTTAAGGCTTTGCTCTCAGGAAAACTAGATAAAGTGGTGGTTAAAATTGACACCATTCCAATCGACCAACAGCTTCGCGGAGACTATTTACAAGACAAACACTTCAAGCGTCATTTCAAACTTTGGTTAGATCAAACTTGGCAAGCCAAAGATCAATATCTAAAAACAGTGCTAAATAAAGACTAAGTCAGCACTTAAACCGTAAATAAGCTGCGTTTTACTGCTATTTTTAAAGAGCAATAAAATAAGGAGAAGCATCTTGTGGATGAACTCTTGGCGAGCTTGCTTAGCCTGCTATCAGGCTCAGTTCAAACTGGCTCAGCCAGCTAAGCGTAAGCAGGGCGTTTGCCACCGCTTAACGCAAACACTCTGCTCAACAACGCCAGGGAAGCCCCTAGAGCTTTTACTTGCTCTACTGTTGCTCATCGCCTCTACTCAAGCAAGCGCCGCTAAATTGGTGATGAACTTCTTCATTGAGCCCCCTTTTGTGACCCACGGTGACGAAGACCTCACCGGTTTGCACATCGACATTTTTAAGCAACTACAACTGCAGCAAAAAAATCTGGCCATTAAGGTGCAACTAATTCCGCTAAAACGCGCCTACCTACTAAGTGCTCAACTCCCCAATAACTGTGTTTTCGGTATTGAGCGTACACCGGCAAGAGAAACCGATTTTGTCTGGGTTAGCCCCTTGTATACTAGTCGCTACGCTCTGTATCAGCGGCCGCAAGCTAACCAAAACTTAAATCAACTAAAACAGCTAACCATTGGCAGCTACTTGGGAAGCGGGGTGGCGGAATATTTAGAGACTGCTGGCTACTCAGTCGATTTAGCAAAAACCAATCTAAACAGTGCTAAAAAGCTGCAACGCAAACGAATTCAAGCCTGGGCTAGCGATGTATTATCTGCTGCTTATATTTTTCAGCACCATTCACTCAACATAAACCCCAAAGGTCTGCCTTTTTACAGCACTAAACGGGCCATAGCCTGTAATAAAAATACCAGTTTAGAAGCACTAATAAACCTGCATCAAGGCTTAGACCAACTACATCAAAGCGGTAAGATAGAAGCCATTCTGAATCGCTATGAACAACAATATCAGGTCGATTTAGGCCAATAAAAAAGCAGCCCGAAGACTGCTTTTACTGAAGAAAGACTGAAGATTAACCTTGCAGGTTAACCAAGTACAGCACCAACTCGTTTAGCTCTTCTATTGATTTTACCGAGCCTGTTTCTACTTGATACTTACCATTCACCACCAAGGCTGGTACACCACGAATTTGGTAGTTAATGGTGTTTTTCTCCATTTGCGCGACCATGCCATTCACCACAAAGCTTTCAGCCGCACTATCAAACTTACTGGCTTCGACACCATGAGCAACAAACACTTTGCGAATATCATCACGGCTAGCGAAGTGTTGGCGCTTCATATGAATAGAATCGAAAATCGCCGCGCTAACTTCGTCATCTACCCCTAGCATATCTGCCACAGCATAAGCACGAACCATTTCTTCACCCATTTTTCCGCCGATGAAGCTAACATGGCTCTTTTTAAAGGCTACGCCAGCAGGTAAAGATTGTTTAATTTGTTTAGCTACAGGCTCAAACTTAAAACAATGTGGGCAGTAGTAAGAGAAAAATTCGAGAACCTCTGGTTTGGCGGTGGCCGTTTGTTTAATGACTTTGTAATGGGTGCCTTCTTCGAAGTTTGCCGCCATTACCATTGGCAAAGCTAACATTGCCATCAAACCAATCAGTAGCTTTTTCATCACTCGGTATTTCCTTACAGTGAACCTTATTAAAAAACCGAGCATAATGATAAGCATTGGCTCGGTCAATCATTGCTGTCTAAGTTGACATTAATTTACCTTACCAAGAGCCCGCCTCAAAGGCTACTTTGCTAGTAAATTGTTGATGAATTAGCTCACTATAATGCTGTTCTATTTGATTACGCCTAATTTTAAGTGTTGGGGTTAACAGGGCGTTATCCACGTTCCAATCTTGCTTCACCACCAGTATATGAGACAACTTAGCATGGCTCTCCAAGTGCTGATTTACCTTGTCTAAGGTTCTACCCAAGCTAGCCTCTATCTGCGCTTGAGAGTGTTGTTTCATTTCACCGGCTAATACCACCAAGGCACAGGGCTGAGCCAAGGCACTGCCCACCACACAAACCTGTTCCACCATGGAGTTTTCCGCGAGTTTTTGCTCGATAGGAACGGGTGCCACATATTTTCCCTTGGCCGTTTTAAAGCTCTCTTTTAAACGGCCAATAATTTTTACATAGCCATCGGCATCTATGCTGCCCTTATCACCGGTATGCAACCAGCCATCCACAATGGTCTGCTCATTTAGCTCTGGGTGTTTGTAGTAGCCACTCATCATGCCTTGGCCCTTAGCCAGTATTTCACCTTGCTCGGAAATTTTTATTTCTACGCCAGGGCCAGCCTTACCAATGGTGCCTATTTTGTCACTGCGAAAAGGTAAATTAAGCGTGCCATAGGCTAAGTTTTCGGTCATTCCCCAAGCTTCTGAGATATTCAAACCGATACTTTGATACCAGCGTAATAACGAGGGCGCAATCGGCGCACTACCACAGCCCAAGATACGCGCTTTATTTAGCCCCAAGGCTTTTTTGATCTTGGCTTTAATCAAGCCAGAAACCAAAGGAATGGCCAGCAATAACTTGAGTTTCTTCGGTGGTAGTTTTTCAAATACGCCTTGTTGAAAACGCGCCCACAAGCGTGGCACTGAAACGAATAGAGTAGGCTGAACACTGCGCAAATTGTCGGCAAAGGTGTCTAAGGACTCCACAAAAGACACGCTGAACTGACCACTAAAAATACTGGTGCCTTGAATGTAAACGCGCTCGGTAATATGGGCTAATGGCAGATAAGACATAACTCGGTCTTCACTACCGGCTTGCAGCACTTCAATCAATTGCTCACAGGCATAACGATAGGCAGCAAAGCTAATTTCGGCACCTTTAGGGTCGCCAGTGCTACCCGAAGTGTAAATAATGGTCATAGTGTCTTGCTCATGCCATAAATGGTGCTTGTCGATCACCGCTTGCTTAGCTAACCAATCGCTCCATTGAATATGACAAGGCATGGTGGGATAAGGCATGGCTACGGTTTTAAGCCCCACAGGCACTCCCGCAGCCTGTTTATTCCATTCATCCAGCTTACCCACAAACAATAACTTGCTTTCGCTGTGTTTAAGAATGAAAGATACCGTATCGGCGCTAGCGGTGGAATAAATCGGAATGCTGATGCAGCCGGCCATCATGATCGCCAAATCAGCAATAAACCACTCGGCACTATTTTTAGCGAGGATGGCAACCTTATCGCCTGGCTCCAAGCCAAGCGAGCGAATACCTTGGGCTATTTGCCCGGCTTCGCGCGCCACCATTGCCCAGGTTTTTTCGTGATATACGCCATCAATAGGCTGGCGTAAATAGACCCGCTGCGGATGCTGTTTTTGCCAATGCATTAATGCATTAACGGGGGTGACAAAGTTAGCCATTTACAACCTCGTTACAAATCATTCACCTTTAAGATCAATCCTATATGGCTTACGGCAGGATGCCAGTGCAAATTGATACTAAGCGAAGGCTTTGTGAACGAAGCCGCTGTTTATCACCAATTAGTGTAAGGATGTTGACTCAACATCGAGTTGTAATAGCGGTTTTGGCCCGTCACTTCTTCGCCCAACCAAGCTGGTTTGGTAAAAGCTTCCTGCTCACTTTGCAACTCCACCTCGGCCACTATCAAACCTTGGTTAGCGCCGGCAAATACATCCACTTCAAACATATGTTGGCCCACCGGCACTAAGTAACGCACCTTATCTACTGCGCCGGGTTCGCACAGCGCCAACAACTGCTCAGCTTCACTGAGGCTAATCGGCTTCTCCCACTCATAGCGGCTTAAACCCGACTCACTGCTCTGGCCTTTAATGGTAAGAAAACCCTGTTGGCCACGGATCCGCACTCGCACCGTACGTCGTTTATCGCTATTTAAATAGGCTTGTACGATACGGGTTTGCTCCACCGCTTGCTGTTTAAAGGCATCACTTTTCACTAAAAATTTTCGTTCGATTTCAAGGCTCATTTTAATACCCCGGAATCAAAGAAAGCGGCGCTTGCTGCAGGGCGGCCAGCTGCTCTTTCAAGGCTAAAATTTGCTCTTCCCAATAACGCTGCGAATTAAACCAAGGAAAAGCCCGCTGAAATGCAGCGTCTTGCCAGCGTCGTGCTAACCAACCCATGTAGTGAATCATGCGCATCGCACGTAAGGGTTCTATTAGGGCTAGCTCTCGGCTATCAAAATCACAAAAGGCCTCGTAGCCCTCCAGCAGGACTTCCAACTGCAAGCGGCGTTCATTGTCATCGCCAGCCAGCATCATCCATAAATCTTGTACCGCCGGGCCATTACGCGCGTCGTCGAGGTCCACCAGCATCGGGCCATCGCGCCATAAAATGTTGCTGGGGTGACAATCACCATGTAAACGAATAATAGACTGCGGCTGATACGCCGCCTTAGCCGCTTCGGCCACTTGCTCGGCCACGGTAAAAAACGGCACAGCCAAGCCCTCGGGCAACCAATCTCGCAACAGACTTAAGGGCTGATCGAGCATTTCTTCGGTATTAATCGACAAGCGATGCTCAAACAAAGTGCTGCCTACTTTCTGATGCATGCGACCAAGGTATTGGCCTACCCGCTCAAGCTGGTCGAGATTGTCTACTTCAAAACTACGCCCACCCACACTAGGGAAAATGGCAAAACGCCAGCCCTGATACTCAAACAAGCTTTGACCCTGAATCACTAAAGGCGCCACCACCGGTACATCCACCTCGGCCATCGACAAACTAAACTGATGTTCTTCTTCTATTTGCTGATTAGTCCAACGCTCCGGGCGATAAAACTTCACCACATAGCGAAGCCCATCATCGGCTTGAAACTGGTATACCCGATTCTCATAAGAATTTAAGGCCAATAAGCCACTACTGGGAAAAATGCCCTGCGATTCAATGGCATCAAGAATGATATCGGGATTTAAATTGGCAAATAGAAAGGCGCTCATGGTTTGGCCGCTACACAAAAGATTATCGGCGCAGTGTAGCAGCAAAGCCAAGGTGCTCGCCAGCCACGCCATTGCAATGACCACAAAAGCTAAGCGGGACTGAGCTTACAAGGCTAACAAACCAGAAGTGACGATATAAATGCAACATAACCACGCCACCAGCATTAGCGCCGAACGTAGGCTTGCCCAACCATAAACATAGGCCAGCGGGTGGAGTAATCTGCTGGCGATAAACACAATACTGGCAATCTTCAGCGAGGCTAAATCAAGCCCCGCTAAGTGGGCCAGTAGCACAGAGCCACTAAACAGTAGCAGCGCTTCCCAAGCATTTTGCTGGGCAGCGTAAAGACGCTGCCCACGGCTATCTAACTGCAGTACTTGTTGCCGAGGGTCATGGTTATCAATCCGCCCTAATTGGCGCTTGCGGGTATAAGAGCCCAAAGCCGCCAACAGGTTAGGTAGTAACAGCAACAAAGCTAAACACAGCAGTAGCGTTTTCAGCGCTTAGCCTCCACTAATAAAGCGACTAGCCTGGCTAACTTGTTGCTCACCGGCTTGCAATATAAACTCGATATCAGTAACGGAGCTAGGCAACAGATAGGGGTCACTGGCTAGGGAAATAGGCAAGCTATAGACTTCACCGGCATTCACGGTAACCTCTTGCTGGCCTATCCATTCCACCTCTTCTAAACCACGCACACTTAGGCTAAATTGACGCGCCTCAGAGGACTTGTTAATCACCTTCAAGGTATACGTATTTTCAACTAAACCTTCATTGGTTTCGGTATATAACGAAGCGCGATCGCGTATCACGTCTAGTTGCATCGGTTTCACATTCAGTAAGGTGAACACAAAAGCCACTAACATAATGCTTAATACCACTCCATAACCAATCAGCTTAGGCCGCAACACATCGGTTTTTTGCCCCGCCAAATTATGTTCGGTGGTATAGCGAATCAGGCCTTTGGGGTAATTCATTCGCTCCATGGTTTGGTCACAAGCATCGATACAGGCGCCACAGTTAATACACTCGTATTGCAGCCCATCACGAATATCGATACCCGCCGGACAGACCTGCACACAAAGGTCACAATCCACACAATCACCCAAGCCCATGGCTTTATGATCGACATTACGCTTACGCGGCCCGCGGCTTTCACCACGTTGGCTATCGTAACCCACAATAAAGGTATCTTTATCGAACATGGCCGATTGAAAACGCGCATAGGGACACATGTGAGTACATACGATGGTACGCATCCAACCCGCATTAGCGTAGGTGGCCACGGTGAAGAAAATCACCGAGAAATTCACCGCACCACTGGCGTTAAGCGTGAAGAAGTCCCACCACAACTGTTTTACGGGTACAAAATAGGCGGCAAAAGACAAGGCCGTGAATACCGATACCGCCAGCCACGCCGCGTGCTTAGCGGTTTTTCGCCAAATTTTATTGAAGTCCCAGGGAGCTTTGTCTAACTTCTTACGCTTATTGGCGCTGCCTTCAATTTTTTCTTCAAACCAAATAAAAATGAAGGTCCATACGGTTTGTGGACACAGGTAACCACACCATACTCGGCCTAAGAAGGTGGTGACAAAAAACAGCGCAAAGGCGGCAATAATAAAGAACCACGCCAGCAGCAATAGGTCTTGCGGCCACAGGGTTAAACCAAAGAAGTGGTATTGGCGCGCCGCAATATCCAACAGAATAGCCTGACGCTCTCCGTAGGGAATAAAAGGCACAATCACAAAGGCGGCAATAAACAACCAGCCCATGTATTTACGTAAGCGTTGGAAAAAACCCTTTTGCTCACGCACATAAATTTGTTCTTGGGGATTATAACGGTCGACCGGGGCGCGCTTTTTTGCGGCTCTTGGTTTAGGGCTCAGGTCTTTTACAGGGATACGATCACTCATCTCTCAGTCCTTTAGAGGGGAAGCTTCACTACACGAAGCCTATAGCATTAGGGTCAACTTAATGACCACTATGGCTAATCTACTTTGATACCACGGGCTTTTAATAAAGCGCTTTTAAAGTCATCCTCACAATCTTTGGCAATGCCAGGAATCATCTCGTCTTTACCAATACTTAGCATCTTTAGTTGATAAATAAGTATATCGTCGGTGAGTTCGCTCATTGGCTTGGCAAAGCCAGCTTGGTCGGCAATTTGAGCGATTATTTCAACAAGATTCAATTCCGGCTGCTGTTTCCAAACCGGGGTGAGCAATTCAATTAGCTCTTCAATACGATGCAGTTGCATACTCATTTTTATACTTCTCCACGGGCGGCCACTACAGCTTGGTTTCTACCTAACTGCTTGGCTCTATATAGGGCCTTGTCGGCCTTGTCTACGATCTCTTTACTACTTTGCTGAGCACTGGGGATCAGGCAACAAATGCCTATGCTCACGGTAACATAACTGGCCGCGGCAGAGTACTCGTGCCGCAGCTTTGCCTTAGCCAATAGTGTTCTAATTCTGCTGGCGACTTGCAATGCCCCTTTGGTATCAGTATTGGGCAAAATAATCACAAATTCCTCACCGCCATAACGAGCCACCATGTCATCTTCTCGCTGCAAGGCCTGATTAAACAAACTCGCCACTAGGCTTAAGCATTGATCGCCAGCAAGGTGGCCGTAATGGTCATTATAGGGTTTGAAGAAATCCACATCGATCAACAACAGACTTAAGGCGGTATTGGCGCGACTAGCTAAACGCCAGTGCTGCTGCAGGTGACGCTCAAACATGGCGCGGTTATATAAGCCGGTTAGCCCATCGCGTTCGCTTTGTTGACGCATCGAAGCATGGCTGTCGGCCAGCTCCATGGCGCGGGCGCGGTGTCGAACACCTTCTGAGAAATTGCTTGTGACCAAGGTTTCGGCGCGGCGCAGTACCACGTTAAGCAGCGCACAGCCCAATAACAATACTAAATAAGCAGCCCACTCATTACTATCTCGCCCCTGCATATTCACCAGCAAAGCCACCAACATTGGCAAGGCGAAGCCATTAAAACTGCGAATACTGAGTAGATTGGGTACCACCACCAAAGACAACAAGGCGCCCACCAATAGCATTAATAATAAACGTTGGGCTTCAACCAGTTGTGGCATAAACAACAATATACCCACTGCCCACAGCACGCCACAGGCCGAAGTCAGCGAGAAATAAGCACTTAATAAACCCGGCGGCAATTCACCTGTTTGTCTTTGACTATAGCGGCGGGTATAGAGATAGAACAGTAGCGATAGGGCCAGCATGCTAGCCAACCAAAAAGCATGGCCATTCAACTGATAACTAGGGCTAAATAAACACCACCAAATCACGCTATAAGCGGCACTCATTAATGCAACTAAGCGACCATTATTAAGTAAATAACGGGCATTTTCAGCATTCACTTGTCGCTGCAAATTTGGCAAAAATATAAAACCCTAGAGAAACGGAAACGAATAAATTTTGGGCATTGTAGCAACAAGCCCAAGCACTCGCCCAGCAAAAAGCCGCACTTTTAAGGCTAAAAATTAACAAGCGAAGCCTGATTCGCAATAAACTGAACAATTTTGTCTAAAATAAGTCGCAAGCTTTGGCACATTATTGATCTGATTGCTTGCGTCCTTTTTCCCAGAAAGGGTAAAGTGCTACACCGCAAGTGTTGGTCAATAAACTTGCCACTCGGTCATTTAGGTAAAGTATCTAAGGAACAAGGTCTATGCTGGACAATATCAACCCAACCACAACTCAGGCTTGGAAAGCACTACAAGCACATTTCGAAGCACAAAAAGAGGTTCAACTTAGCGAGCTATTCGCCGCTGACGCTGACCGTTTCAATCGTTTCTCTATTGAGTTTAACGAGCAAATCTTACTGGATTACTCGAAAAACCTGATCACTGAAGAAACCATGCAGCATTTGCTTGCACTAGCCAAAGAAACCAAGCTAGACAGCGCCATCAAAGCCATGTTCTCTGGTGAGAAAATCAACCAAACAGAAGGTCGCTCGGTACTGCATACTGCTTTACGTAATCGCAGCAATACTCCAGTAATGGTCGACGGCGAAGACGTGATGCCTGCAGTAAACGCCGTGCTAGAAAAAATGCAAGGCTTCTGCGAGAAAATCCATTCTGGTGAGTGGAAAGGCTACACCGGTAAAGCGATTGAAAGCATTGTAAACATTGGTATTGGTGGTTCAGACCTAGGCCCAGTAATGATTACTGAAGCCCTTGGCGCTTACAAAATCGAACACATTAACACCTACTTCGTTTCTAACGTAGACGGTACTCACATCGCAGAAACCTTGAAGCAAGTAGACCCAGAAACCACTTTATTCCTAGTGGCGTCTAAAACCTTTACTACCCAAGAAACCATGACTAACGCCCACAGCGCCCGTGATTGGTTCCTAGCCGCTGCTGGCGACCAAGCTCACGTAGCTAAGCACTTTGCTGCTCTATCTACCAATGCTAGCGCGGTAGCTGAGTTTGGTATTGATACCGACAACATGTTTGAATTCTGGGACTGGGTAGGCGGTCGTTACTCTTCTTGGTCAGCGATTGGCTTATCGATTGCACTAACCGTGGGCTACGACAACTTCATCGAGTTGTTAGAGGGCGCTCACGCCATGGACCAACACTTTGCTAGCGCAGAATTAGCTGAAAACCTACCGGTTATTCTTGCCTTGCTAGGTATTTGGTACAACAACTTCTACGGCGCAGAAAGCGTGTCGATTTTACCTTACGACCAGTACATGCACCGTTTTGCGGCTTACTTCCAACAAGGTGACATGGAATCTAACGGTAAAAACGTTGACCGTAACGGCAAGCCTGTGGATTACCAAACTGGGCCAATTATTTGGGGTGAACCAGGTACTAACGGCCAACACGCCTTCTACCAACTTATTCACCAAGGCACTAAATTGATCCCTTGTGACTTTATTGCGCCAGCAAATAGCCACAATCCACTATCGGATCATCACGCTAAATTGATGTCTAACTTCTTCGCACAAACCGAAGCCTTAGCCTTTGGTAAGTCTCGTGAAACAGTAGAAGCTGAATTAGTGGCCGCGGGTAAATCGGCTGACGAAATTGCCAAACTAGCACCGTTTAAAGTGTTCACTGGTAACAAACCTACCAACTCTATCTTAGTGAAGAAAATCACCCCTTACAGCTTGGGTGCCATGGTGGCAATGTACGAACACAAAATCTTTGTACAAGGCATCATCTGGAATATCTTCAGCTTCGACCAGTGGGGCGTAGAGCTAGGCAAACAATTGGCTAACCAAATCTTGCCTGAGCTTAAAGATAAAACAGCAGTGAACAGTCACGACAGCTCAACCAACGGCTTAATCAATACCTTTAAAGCCTGGAGCTAAGTACTACACTTCGCTTAATCTGCAAAAAGCTGGCTTAGGCCAGCTTTTTTATAACAACACACCCAGCCCTTCACCGCTAGGCCACGCTAGATAACACTGATATTACAATAAGTTTCTGCTCACAATTTAAGCAAGTAAAACTGGAACTGTGAGAGATCTCGCGTTACTGTCAGCGCGCTAACAAATTAATAAAAAAATAAATCAAACCATCAGCAGGGAAAGTGATGAAAAAAATCTTATGCAGCTTAGCACTGCTGCACTTTGGTGTTCAGGCAACACCATTTAGTGATAATGTGCTAAACGACATTTACAATGGGCAGCCCAATGGCATTCCTACCGCCAACGATCATAACGATGGCGTGCCAGATCTGTTTGATGCAGCAAACTTACTACTGGGCACCAGCTATACCAGCAATGCCGATTTAGACTCGCGTTTTATCGCTAACGACCAAGTTTTTGTTGGCCAGGGCCAACACAACATTGCGCTTATCGGGCTCACTGCGGGTAATTACAATACCTTAGGCGTGTACACCGATTTGGGCCAAGGGCAGAACAAACAAGTATTATTGCCTTCCGATCCGCAGTTTGGATTTACTGGTGATGGCTCTGCCGCTAATCCTTCAAAGGCGCGTCCTTCGACATCGTCGGTGAATTTGCTTGGTATTTGGAACAGGGCGGCCCCTACAACCACACCACCTTCTATTCGGAAAACCAGCTCAATGACGGTTGGGATCATATGATGACCTTTGCCATGCCGGAATTAAACGGTCAAAACACCTTCCTCGATATCGATAATCAAGTGGTGGATTACCAATTTACCAATGCCTTTTTAATTGGTTGGGAAGACCTTCCCTACGGCTATCAAAACCCAGGGATTTTAGGTGACGATGACTACGATGACATGCTCTACCTAGTTGATTTTAGACCCGCTAGCCTACCTAGTAGCATTCCCGAGCCAGCCAGTGCTTGGTTATTGGCCGCAGGTTTAGTGGGCTTGGGCTTACGCCGGCGTAACAATCAAGGCCGATTCAAGGCCTAAACCAATATACAGCAGGCTTAGGCCTGCTGCTTACTCATGGCGCTGGAGGATCCCCTCATAAATCTTTGAGTCCCGCAGAGTGACTCAACCAGCGAAACTCGTTAATTGCCCAGCGTATTCGCTGCTCTGTTATCACATATTCAGATCTTCGTCGTACTTCTTTTCCTAACCTTACAACAGATAAAACCGCTCGTTCACGGATAGTATTGGCCTGAAAGTGTCGCTGCCAACCCACTTGCTGAGCCACTAAACGGCCTTGTTGATCAATTCAGTGCAACGAACGCAGTAACCTCAAGGCGTTTTCCTCTTTATTCAGCTAGCTGACGAGCAGGCATACCTAGCCTGCTCATTTTGTTCAACGCGCACACTCCGGCCATGATTTCACCGACTTGGGCGTTGTAACAACGTAGACTCAACTTGTCGCTAAGCAGTTGTTTGAAACGATACATCGCCGTCTCCGATAGTGAACGAAGATGGTAAGCATTGTCCCGTTTCCAGTTTTCCAACTCACCTTGCTTCAAGGCTTTTACTGCAACGTTCCGTGGGTGACCCGCTTCCCACATACCTGCATTCTTGCGTGGAGGGATTAGTGCAACAGCCTTCTTACGTTGTACTTCTTGATAGCTCTGCCGTGTGTCATAGGCACCATCAGCGCTTACTGCTTTCACTTTGCGCCGCAGCGGTCTCAACAAGGTGGGTAACACTTCACTATCGTGAACCCAGTCCATCGAGACCTCAGCACTCACTATCTGATGGCTCTGGGCATCTACTGCCATATGCAGTTTTCGCCAGACTCGACGCTTTTCAGCGCCGTGTTTACGCACCTTCCACTCTCCTTCGCCAAACACCTTAAGACCTGTAGCATCGATAACGAGGTGAGCCGCTTGACCTTGGCTAGGTAGGCGATAGTTGACTTCAACAGTCTTTGCTCGCTTGCTTATACAACTGTAATCGGGAGATTTTAAGTCGACCTTGAGCAGGCGAAACAATGAGTTGATGAAGCCTTCAAGAGCACGCAGTGGTAACTTGAATACGCCTTTAATCATCAGCGTAGTTGCGATAGCGGTGTCACTGTAAGTTTGGCTGCGCCCTCGACGACCACTGCGCTCAGTGTTATTCCATAGTTCTATGGCTTTCTCATCCATCCAGAAGGTCAATGAGCCGCGTTGCTTCAGTGCACTGTTGTACAGCTTCCAGTTGGTGATGTTGCCTTTCGCTTTACCCATGTTTGGTGACCCGACAGATATAGATACTGATCAGATCCGCGACTGCTGAGTTAGTTCAATCTGATTTAGGAAACAACGCCCCACTAAACCTAACCACCACAAAATAATGTCAGCCAGTAAAGCTATCAGCAGCAGTACGTCATACCGGCGTGGGCATCGTGAGCGACTGTGGCGTAAACCAAAACCGTATTGTGGGCTTTTTAAGTCTCGAAAGGTTTCTTCTATTTGCATCCGTTTGGCATATAACTTCGTCACTTGTATCGCATTAAAGAGTTCGGGCGGTAAGTTAGTGGCGAGTACCCAAGGCTCTTTGGCTGAGCGGTGATACAGCTTCTTGGCTGAATGGTTATTACCTGAGCGACGAGAGCGTTTATCTTTACGGTGTTTATCCTTGGATTTAAATACATATAAGTGACAGGGCATGGGTTTCTTTCGCGCTACTTGCACTGCGCCTATATATTGCGCTTTATTGTTTGCTGAAGCATAAAGCGTTTTGGTGAGTACCCATCGGTCACGAAGCTGATAACAGACCTCGCCACGTAGCCTACCCAACCAATACCAGCCATAAGAAGCCACTTCTCTAAACCAGGTGTTGCGATAACCCGCATCCGTCACTATCAGCGGTGTACAGCTTGTTGGTAACACACTGGCTAGCTCAGATAAGAACTGATTATGACTACGAGGTGCATTGTAATCTTTGAACTCGAAGGTGCGTTCATACAAGGTAATGGAACGGCCTTTTATTGAGACAGAAGCGCGTAATGTCATCATCCGTAATTGCTCACGTACATCAGCCCAATCGACCAAGACCACAGGCATGGGATTAGCCCCGCAAATCTGCCGAGCATGCCATTGGTATATCGCTAAACGCTCACTATTTAAATGGTGGTTACCGAGCAAGCGGTCTATACGTTTAATGCAGTGTTTAGGTGAAACCCTGCTGGTTATATTGCGCCCGAGTTCAGTGAGAGACAATTTGTCGCCATCTAGTAGTGATGTAGTGGCAACCATCAGAGAGTTAAGGCGTTTTTTGTGAATATTGGGGCACAGCTCAATAAGCATTTGGTGTAGAATTTGAGTTTCGCGCATCCTGACTGCCTCCGTGCAGGTTTGATAGGATTTGTTTTTGGCGAAATTAATTAGATCAAACAACAGGGTGCGCGTCTACTTATATGAATTCTCAAGAGATTATGAGGGGATTCGCTAGCTCATGGCGTAGCACTGAACGAGCACAAGATGTTTCATACAAAGTATTGTCTGAAACATCTTCAAATTCAATTAATAGGAGATGGAACAGCAAATAATTGATATCTAAGTCTTAATAAGCTTCTCTTTCGAAATTTTTCCCCACTTCCAGCCATTAAGATTGAACTATAAGCAAAATACATTGAAGGCCTTAATACTTAATAGTTGTTGTTGACAATCATTTAAAACGGCCAGAGAATTGATAAATTAATCACTATAAAAATGAAGTGTTTATGAATCAAAAAATTTGCCCCACTCTAGTTGGTCTTATATTTGATGAGCAAAGTCAAAGAGCTATTAACGATATCAACAGAATAACTAAAACTAAAAAAACTGGCTGGTTCATCATCGCCATTGGCCAACTAGCACTTATATTTGGGGGAAATACTGTAAAAAGCCAGACTACTGCGGCAGGCTTGATTGATAATAACCTTTTATTTAAATCATCATCTAATGGAGTTAGCCAAACTGGTTACAATATTTATACAACTAACTGGGAGTACTTTTTCCAGTCTTTTTCTCATTTAGAACATTATGCAGAAGGGCAAATCAGTACCATAGCTGGCCTACAAATGATACGAAGTAACATTTCAGCTAAAGAGCGGCAATTCTGGAAGGCTATTCACTATGGATGTAAACCACAATGACTAAAACATTATATACCATTTGTATATTGATATTTTCCGTTCACTCTTCATCATGTTTTGCAGGTGATATTATTAGTTTTGGAACGCAAACTTTAGAAGAAAACTTTCAAAAATTCACAAGTGTTCACGCCCAATGCAGAGAAACAGCAGCCTTTAGTAAGCTTAGTGAAAAGACGATAGAAACTTTAAAAGGTTTCCCCAATAGCACAGGTGAAGCTCTCGGGTTTCTTAGCCAAGAAGCTATCCGAAAATGTAGCCAACCTTTATATACAAAGGTTTTAAGATCTCTTCTCACCTTAGAATCAATAAATCGAGAGCAACCTAGCAACATAATTTCTGAAAAGATTCAGAAATACAAAACTCTTATGTTTCCGTCAAGCGAAATATATAGTGAACTTGCTTTTAGTAAACTAACTAAAGAACAACAACACACGCTTTTGGGCATAGAAGAGCTCCGTACACCATTTAATGCAATAGATGCTTTTGAACGCACTTGGCTCAAAGAATAATAATGATGACCAAACTCCTCCCCTTTTAAATGAAAGGTAAAATCGTTTACCGCACACCTCCACAGCATTAACCTTTTGCTTGGCGCACCGTTTCACCAGGCTTAATTGCACGAATCACCTTGGCAGGATTCCCCGCCACCAATACCCCTGGCGGCACGTCTTTACTGACAATGGCTCCAGCGGCCACCACCGAACCAGCGCCTATAGTGACGCCCGCTAATACCACCGCATGTCCGCCAATCCATACATCATCACCAATGGTAATGGGGGCGGGGTAATCAATCACCTCGCGCTCCCCTTGAGCATTGATATAAGTTTTACGCAGCTCGGGGTCTAGAGCATGGTTAATCGAAAACAAACTGACATTCGGGGCAATCATCACCCGATGGCCAATGCTGATTTTACCCGAGTTAACCAAGGTAAAGTTGGTATTAATGAAGACATCATCGCCAATAAATACGGTATCGCCATAATCCACGGTGAGTGGTGGACAAATTTCAATGTTGCTGCCCACTTCAGCAAACAATTCTTTGGCTAACTGTTCTCGCTCGCTAAACTGCTCGGGTAGGGTTTGATTAAAACGATGGGTAATTTGCCGCGTTCGTAGCCGCCGCTCAGCTAAATCGTGATCCCAGCGATTAAAACTTAAGCCGGCCATCATTCGTTGAAAATGCTCGCTCATTTGTTTCTCTTAGTCATGCGTTTTCAACACTGTGCCGAGAAATTTGCCGACGATCTAGCTGCTAGCTGGCATAAACCACAAATCACAAATCCAGAAGTAAACAAAGTAAATCCAAGCACAGCGCAATAGCGCTAAACGCTCGCTTTGTGCTAAGTTTCCAGCCACTCATCGGTAAAGAGAGCACTATGTGATTCAGCACTTGCAACAGGGCCAAGGTTTTTTGCTTAACGCCACCAGCTATGATCGGCAGGGACGAGCGCATATCCAACTCTACTTAGCCAGTGAACAAGGTCCCTTGCGCTTAGAGATTAGCGACCAGCAACCGCTGTTTTTTGTGCTGAGTAGTGAGCTACCCGCAGCACTGCAAGCGCTAACTACGCCACCTGCTCGCTATCAAGACTTGCCTTTAAAAACCTTCCAGCAGCAAGCCGTAAGCGCGCTTTACTTCACCACTATAGAACAGCACCAACAAGCGGCTAAACGCTTACAACAAAGCGGTTTTAGCTGCTTTGAACACGATATAAAGCTACATGAGCGCTTTCTCACCGAGCGCTTTTGTTACGGCAGTCTCTCTTACCAGGGCCGACTTAAACCACACAGCCATTTTCCTTGCCTGCAACAGGTAAAAATTAAAGCTTGTCAGTACGCCCCCTCGTTGTCGGTCTTGTCCTTAGACATCGAGTGCAGTGAGCAAGGCCAGCTGTATTCGATAGGTTTGGCGACAAAAGACTACCAACGGGTATTGATGATAGGCCAAGAGCAGCCTGCCAGCACCCCAATTAGCTGGGTAGAGAATGAATACGCCCTGCTTAAAAAGCTAGAACAAGAGTTTGCAAAACTCGACCCGGACATCATAATTGGTTGGAATGTCATCAATTTCGATTTTCGCTTATTAGCCAAACGCGCCGCCTTACATGGCATTAAGCTTCTGCTGGGGCGGGAACAAAGCCAACTGCGCTGGCGCGAGCGCAGTGATAACCCACAAAACGGCTTTGTTAGTCTTCCTGGGCGGGTGGTGGTTGATGGAATAGATGCGCTAAAATCGGCAACCTACCAATTTGACAGTTTCAGCCTAGAGCATGTGGCCCAACAGCTTTTACAGCGCGGTAAGCTAGTCGATGAAGTGGGCGATAGAATGGCTGAAATCACTCACAACTTTCAGCATGATAAGCCGCAGTTAGCCGCCTATAACCTAGAAGACTGTCAATTGGTGCTGGATATTTTCCAGCATACGCAAATTCTCGACTACCTGTGTTTACGCAGCCAACTTACCGGACTGATGTTAGATAGAAGCGGCGGCTCGGTAGCCGCCTTTACCAATGTCTATTTACCCAAGTTGCACCGCGCCGGTTATATAGCGCCCAACCTAAGCAGAGATTTTATCGCCGATAGCCCAGGCGGTTATGTGATGAGCTCCAAGCCTGGCCTCTATCACAACGTATTGGTGCTAGATTTTAAAAGCCTTTATCCTTCGATTATTCGTACCTTTAAAGTGGACCCGCTCGGATTGGTGGAAGGCTTGGCAGAGCCAGAACAAGCGATTGAAGGCTTTCGTGGAGGCAAATTTAGCCGCGACAAACACTTTCTACCGGGCATTATTGAACAGCTCTGGCAGCAGCGCGATCAAGCTAAGGCCAACCACGACAAGGCACGCTCTCAGGCGATAAAGATCTTAATGAACAGCTTTTATGGCGTATTGGGCTCCACCGGTTGTCGCTTTCACGATCCACGCCTTGCCAGTTCCATCACCATGCGTGGCCACCAGCTAATGCAACAAACCGCAGAATGGATCCGCCAACAGGGCCACGAGGTTATTTATGGTGATACCGACTCCACCTTTGTTTGGCTTAACCAACAACTTAGCGCCGACCAAGCACAACAAATAGGCCAACAGCTGGCCGCTGGAATTAACCAATATTGGCGAGAGAAGCTGGCAACAGAAATGCAGCTAGAGAGCCACTTAGAAATTGAGTTTGAAACCCATTTTTCACGTTTCTTAATGCCCACCATTCGCGGTTCGGAAACTGGCAGTAAAAAACGCTATGCCGGTTTGGATGCCCACAACAAACTGATTATTAAAGGCTTAGAAACGGTGCGCTCGGATTGGACCGAATTAGCCAAACACTTTCAAACTGGCTTATTAGAGCGGGTCTTTAGCGACCAAGATCCACGCGCCTTTGTGCTGGAAACCATTGCTAAGTTATTAGAGGGAGAGTACGACTCACAACTGGTTTACCGTAAACGCTTACGACGCAATCTAGCCGACTACGTAAAAAACGTGCCTCCGCAAGTAAAGGCCGCGCGTTTGGCCGACCAGCAAAACCAAGCGCTAGGGAAAGCTCTGCAGTATCAGAACAAAGGCAGCATTGACTACCTAATTACCTTAAATGGACCAGAACCGCTTGCCTACCAACATAGCCACATCGATTATCAGCATTATTTAGATAAACAACTGCGCCCCA
The DNA here is from genome assembly GCF_001420915.1 of Agarivorans gilvus. Taxonomy (NCBI): domain Bacteria; kingdom Pseudomonadati; phylum Pseudomonadota; class Gammaproteobacteria; order Alteromonadales; family Alteromonadaceae; genus Agarivorans; species Agarivorans gilvus. Next base: position 2,689,143 of record NZ_CP013021.1, read on the forward strand.
TTGCCGATGCTATTCTGCCTTTTGTGGGTTTAGACTTCGAACAAATCAGCTCAGCCCAACTGGGATTGTTTTAAGTAACAAAGTTAAATTTTGCTCAAGCCATGGCTATTTATATGGCGATTTCAGCACAAAAACCCAACATAAGTCACTTTTATCAAATAAATATCCTTTTCCTATTAGAAATAAGGTAATTAATGTGGATACTAAAAATAATCAACAAACATAGTAATAATCAAATCTACTAACAAGAAGGGCGAGAAGGGGGATAATAATGGCTTTTATATCAATTGGAGCACGAATATTATTGCTGGTATTAATGCTGGGTAGCGTATTTAGCTTCTCACACACTACCCAATCATCATTAGTACAATCTTGCTCAAGTTTAACCAGCGATAAACCTGCTTAATTAGTTACAACGGCTTTCCAACAATGGATTAGCAACAAATAACATCACCGAGCGAGCCGAGACGGTTACCGTTGCAGTATCTAGCTGAGGAGCGGTTTTAAAGTCAAAAATATCGGCAGGTGGTTTCGCCGCTGTATCGACCAGCTTAAACCAGTGACCTTCAATGGCTGGCACTTCAAATTCCAAGTCTTCCCAATAGGCGTTAAACACCATGTACATTCTATCCTTAGAATAAGGGTCGAGTAGGGTTAAAGCTATCGAATGACTGTCTTCAGACCAATCTGCTTGTCCTGGTTTCACCCCATGCCACTCAATATTGGCGTCATGAATCACATCGGACAGACTGAGGTGAATTTTTTCTTCCAATACATCGTCAAAACGACGTAACTTAATCAGTTCTTTAACAAAACGCAGCAAGTCTTGGTTTTTATCCACCAAATTCCAGTCAAACCAAGATATTTCGTTGTCTTGGCAATAGGCGTTGTTATTACCTTGTTGAGTGCGTTTCACTTCGTCACCCATGGTAATCATTGGCGTACCTAAAGATAACAGCAAGGTGGCAAAGAAATTCTTCATTTGCTGCTCACGCAATTCATTTACTTTAGGATTTAAAGTTGGTCCTTCAACACCATGGTTATAACTGATGTTGTGGTTATCCCCATCACGGTTATTTTCACCGTTATCTAGATTGTGTTTGTCGTTATAGCTGACTAAATCATTCAGGGTAAAACCATCGTGGGCGGTAACTAAGTTAATCGAGCGCTGTGGTGAGTGGTTATCTTTGTAATACAGATCGGGGCTGCCCAATAGACGTGAACCAAATCGGCCAGTAACGCCATTGTCACCGCGGAAGAAAGAGCGTACATCATCACGGAATTTACCATTCCATTCATTCCAGCGGTCACCCACAAAATCGCCAACCTGGTAAAGACCAGCGGCATCCCAAGCCTCGGCTATGATTTTAGTACCCGCCAAAGCAGGATCGGAATCGATGGACCAAAGCAATGGTGGATCTTTCATTACATTGCCTTGCGAGTCTCGCGCCAATACCGATGCAAGATCAAAGCGGAAGCCGTCAACATGCATTTCATTAGCCCAAAAGCGCAATGAATCGCGGATCATCTTACGCATTACCGAATGGTTGGCATTACAGGTATTGCCACAGCCCGAGTAATTGCTATACCAACGTTTCTCGTTTTCTAGAGTGTAATAAGCATCGTTTTGCAGACCCTTCATGCTTAAAGTTGGACCATCGTGCCCACCTTCAGCGGTATGGTTAAAGACCACATCCAAAATCACCTCAATGCCTGCTTTGTGCAGCTCCCGCACCATCACTCTAAATTCGTTATAGGCACCACAAACACTCTTATCAGAGCTATAGGCGGTATGCGGAGAGAAGAAGTTGACCGGGCTATAACCCCAGTAGTTTTGCTTGCCTAGCGGAGCATCTTGAATATCAAATTGCTGCACCGGCATTAACTCAATGGCGGTCACTCCAAGCTCTTTCAAATAGGGAATTTTTTCGATTACCCCAGCGTAGGTGCCGCGCTTATGTTCAGCCACTCCCGAAGAAGGATGCTTAGTAAAGCCGGCCACATGCATTTCATAAATCACGGTATCTTGCAGTGAACGCTTAATTGGACGAGTACCTTGCCAATCAAAACCACGCAAATCGACTACCGCCCCCTTAACACATTGATCGACATTCGCATGCCCGTGTCGAGCCGCGACCTGGCGTAAGTAGTTATCGGGGAAATGCGTCATCTTAGCGTAAGGGTCTAACAATACCTTACTAGGGTCGAAGCGTAAGCCTCGCTCAGGTTGCCACGGGCCATCAACTTGAAAGCCATACAAAGTACCGACTTCTAGCTCTTCAACAAACAAGTGCCAGTAGTGATCGGTACGGTTAAATTGAGGATGAAAAGGAATTTCTGCGAAAGGTTTACGAGAATTGACTTCTTTGAAAAGGAGTAAGGTTACCCCTGTAGCGTTTTTTGAAAAAATACTAAAGTTGACGCCCGAACCTTGATAGGTTGCCCCTAATGGAAAGGCGCTCCCCGCTTGCGTTTTAATGGTCATATACTGTGCTGTCTTTTAATACTAATATTTGAGATGTAAGCCTATTGTTTGGCTCTTTTGGCTACAGTTTATCAGTAATAAAGCATGGCACAGTATATTTATTTACGCTTTAAGGTTTAAAATTTAACCGAAATTGAATGTGAACGCCCACCCACTTGACGCTTACGCCGACAATGTTGTGCTCCTAACTGGTCTAGCTCGTTTACTTCATCGGGTAACATTAATGATAATAATTGCTGCAATTTATCTTGATCAGATAATACGTTGGCAATAGTTTGGCTAGTCTTTGAACGGAACATATCATACCCCTAATATTAATACCTATTAAGGGGTATGCAGCTACAATGCCAACACAACAAAAAACTAAATTTATGTTTTTATTCAGTGAGTTGCTGTCTTGCCTTGATGGGATTGGCATACATTGCCAGCAGTTGAGATCGGACCTCTGCACTAATATCGCCAGTTTTCGCCTCAAAATAGCGCTTAGCCTGAGCAATATCCTTAGCCGATAGTTCTTCAGGAAGTTCATTGCCCAAAGCTATCCAGTTAGTTGGCATTAATTGATAATTGCCAATAATCGCTTTATCTAGGGCTTCCGCGACTTCTTTGGCATTCTCAAATGGAGCATTTAAAGGCTTAGCAAAATGTACGTGCACTCGCCCTTTTTGACCAACAATGCCACGAGAAATACTGTAAATGTCTTCGTGCTCTTGCTTTAGGTACTCGCCGTGCTGATTTTGCGCCACCAATTCATTGGCCTTGGCCACGTCGCAGGGGTCAAACTCATAGGAAATAGACACCGGTACAATGTTGAGTTGGTTAATGTAATCAGCAAAGCTCTGTTCTTTACTTCTATTTAAAGCCAGCATCGAAATTAGTGCAGCATTAGTTTGGTCTAAGCCATCTTTAGCACGCCCTTCTCGCTGAGCAATCCAAATATGATCGCCAGTTTGCTTAAGGGTATGCTGAATATAAGCCGACAGCTCTTTTGAATTCGCCAACTTTTCTCGTTTAGCGCTAGCCGAACGCTTAACGATGAAACTACGGTTTAGGCGCATTAAATCCGATACCCAGGGCTTAGTTAATAGGTTATCGCCAATGGCGATTTGCACGGTATCTTGGCCATTTACATGCAGTAGATAATTCACAAATGCCGGATCTAAGGCGATATCACGATGGTTAGAAATAAACAAATGTGGCGTCGACAAATCAAGATTATCTAAGCCACTTGAGCTTAATTGCGAAGTGGTGGTTTTAATCATATGTGCCATGTAACGTTCAACAATGAGCTGAAAATCGTACACTGTATTGACCTTTCTCACCTTAAAGCGAAGCACACTACGTAACAGCGTAGATAACAACGCCAGCGCCAAGCCTGACACCCGCGGATAACGAAAACGAATGAGGGTGGTGATAAATTCTGAGTCATTGATTAAACGTTGCAGGGTGGGTTTTACTTCAGAGTCTTGGTAAGGGCGAATACTGTCGAACTGAGACATAACTTCTCTCACTATTAAGGAAGCCGCAATTTACCGTTTTCTTAAGCCAAAGACAATCACAATGGTTAGTTTTTGAACAAACATTGTGCACTTTCACGCAGATGCTTGGTTCTTTCGCAAAAGCCTGCATCCACGTATACTGAAGTTCCATTTGCTCACTCCAACAAGCATGGAACAACAACGCCGCCAATTACTTGATGCGCCCATCACTCCACTGATTATCCGTAAAGCCAGCCCCAGCTTAGTCGGCATTTTTTCGATCATCTTTTTTAATTTAGTCGATACCTTTTTTGTTGCTATGTTAGGTACCGATGCGCTGGCAGGCGTTTCATTTACCTTTCCCATCACCTTTGCCATTACCAGCATTGCTATGGGTTTAGGTATTGGCCTTTCTTCACACGTGGGGCGCTTATTAGGAGCAGAAAAACAGCAGCAGGCGGCGCGCTTAACCAGTCACAGCCTGTTATTCAGTTTGTTATTGATTATCAGCATCGCCAGCCTAGGCTATTTGAGTATTTTCCCTCTATTTAGCTACTTAGGCGCAGAGCTACCGGTAATGCCCTACATTGAGCAATACATGCAAATTTGGTATCTCTCGGTTCCCTTGTTGGTGATTCCCATGGTTGGCAACAGCGCGATTCGTGCCAGTGGAGACAGTAAAACCCCCAGTATTGTTATGCTGGTGGCCGGCATGGTTAACGGCATTCTCGACCCCCTACTCATTTTTGGCTTAGGCCCCTTTCCCGCCATGGGTGTTCAGGGCGCGGCATTAGCCACCGCCATAGCGTGGCTCATCACCTTCTTGGTCGCACTGTATATGCTTAAGTTTAAACTTGACTTATTACGCTTAGAACCTTGCTCTATTTCGCAATTATTACGCTCTTGGCAAAAACTCTTGAGCATTGCTATTCCAGCGGTGTTCTCGCAGCTGCTCACGCCTATTGCTACAGCACTCACCTTTGTTATTTTGGCTAAAGCAGGCACCGCTACGGTGGCCGCCTATGGTTTTGCCACCCGCGTTGAAGCTTTGTTATTTATAGGGGTGATGGCGATTAACTCGGTGATTCCGATGTTGGTGGGGCAAAATGTAGGCGCAGGCCAAGCACAGCGTGCCCAGCAAGTGGTGCATCATGGGATCCGTCTAGCCGTTATTTGGCAACTGATATTAGCTCTGGTCATGTATTTACTCGCACCACTGATCAGCCACAGCTTAAACCACGATGCCGAAGTCGCCGAACTTAGCCAGTATTACCTGCAATTAGTACCGTTTTGTTATGGCATGATGGCCGTACCCTTACTATTGGCACAAACCCTAAATGCGCTGGCCAAGCCTATGCATGCCATGGTGATTAATCTAGTGCGTCTATTTGGTTTTATGCTGCCCGCCATTTTCTTAGGGGCATTATCTGGAAGCAGTAAGGTAATCTTTCTGGCGATTATTATTGCGCATACTTTAGCCGGCCTAGCGAGCTTAGTATTGCTGGCCTACCTAATGAGACAGCAAGTGTGGTGGCGTCAGCAGTAAAAAGGGCGACACCTAAGTGTCGCCCTTTTGTACGTCATCAAGCTCAGTCCTTAAACTTTAGTTGCTCCTTGCAATCCTTATGGCTGTGCACACCGTCCTTAGCGTTTCCTCTTCCCATTTCCTTTGGGCTATCCTTTAGCCTTCTTTGGCATAAGTGTTCTTCCTAAACACTTGCTCTCTCCGTCCTGGAGGTATCCCTTTACTTCTTCCTGAAGCTCTTAGGTATTTGCTTTGCGCTGCTTGCGCTGAGTTCCTAAGCTCATCAACCTTGACAAGCTTGTTCATCCTAAACAGTGCGTCCTATACCCCGGCATCTTGCCTAACTCATCCTGAGCATTGGCTCGTCCTTATGTTTATAACTATAGCGTGCTAACAAATCCTTCCCAGAGCCCAGCCCAAAATAAATTCTTACTACACAAATAAGGCAGTCACAAAACACAGTAAATTCATTTAAAAACAATTACTAAGCTAAATAACACAACGGCAAGTAACGAAATATTCGCAAAACAAATAAGGGCGATCTCTTACAAAAAAGCTAGCAAATGAAGAAAAACAAAAACAAGATAAAACAACAAACATTAATATAAAAAGCCGTCACCTATCTAAACAAAAGAAAACATCAGGATAAATAACTAAAATAAACCAAAATAGTAGTAGTTTACACACAATCTTACATATTTACTGGTAAGTTACGACTAGGTCGTACAGTCGGTCTGCTGGTATCGTAACTCATAACTGGACAGTTCCGTGCTAGCCGAGCCTACCGCCAGAGCGTCACACTCTAACGCGGAGATGGACATCTGCATGACTCTCACTCAAGCGGCTTTAACAAAGTGCGATCCCGCCTTGGCGTTAAGGCAACAACGGCAGTAGCTGATTAATTTGCGGCAGCTCCACATGCCAGCAAGAGCGCTCAATTAAAACGTTTGCGATAGGCTTTTGCGCCACGGTGTAATTTGTTTTGCTACCCGCAGAGTGCTTTCGCTTATTAAAGTTTGCACTGTAGGCAAGAAGAGCCTCTTCAAATGCTGCTTTGTCAGGATCTTTAACGCTGGAGTAGGGAATGTCTAGGATATTGTTGCTCTGATATTGGCTTTGGGTGACACAATGCAGTGATGTGCGTTCGCCGTTGGCTAGTCGTGCAATTATTTCATTAATCATCAATTGCTTAATTTCTGCATCCGTCTTTTTACCCATGTTGTCGCTGAAAATCTTATCGACAGCTTTGCCAGCAGGTTTGTATGGGTAGCCTCGATGAACCTCAACTGATACACCCTTGCTGTATGCGCTTTTGTTGTCGCCAAACATTATTCTGGCTTGATCATCCGGAGTTCGCCAAGTACTAGAGATGGCAATGTTATTTACACCTGAAAGCATCATTATCTGTTTGAGTACGCTAATGGTGTAGTGACTAAGCACCCTTTTCGCATTTGCACGGTAATTGACTGCAAAGGCTGCACTCGGACCATGAGCTGATATCGCTGAATACGAGCGGCCTGATCCCGAATGGCCCTTACTCACAATGGAGGTGTTACTTGGTGCCGAGGCTGAATAACTGCTCAGTACTTTCAAGGACCGACCGTTAGGGTCAATACGACCATCGGGGTGAACCATACGGATGATTTCTCGCTGGAATCTAAGGATAACCCTTAGCGTATGAGGACCCATCAGACCATCTTCTGTGAGTTTTGTTGAGTATCCTTTGAATAGAACCCTGTTAAGCCCGGTTTGAATCGTGCGCACATCGAGCCTGCTATTAATCCCCTTCGCGCCAACACTTCCTTGTATCTGCATTAAAATTTCCTTTTAAAGTTTGATGCTATTACATTCCTTCCGGCCCAAACCAGCGGTAGCTTATCGCGGTGTCATACATAAATGCTGGTCCGAACTCTGCGTCGACAATTTTTGTAACTTTGAATTCCATACGTGCCCCGCTGTCTTCGTCAAAGGCGACAAAGCCTGTTGGAGCTGACTGCTTCTTCAAGGCTTCGGCTATATCGTTATAGATCTCTGAATAATCTCGAGTAAGTCCCGCAAGCCATAGGCTGGTTTCAATACGCTGCATATCTGAAAGTGGTGCAGGGCTAAGATACAACATCTCTATACCTATCTGGCACTCCTCCCACTGAGCAATCAGGGTAGAACCGTCGGCAAAGTGAAAGCGTTCTCTATTTGAGCTGCCCACATGGGCGATTTCTGGTTTGCCGATGAGTTGTGCTGTTTTCTGCGGGGATAGCTTTGGTGGATTTTGTCCGTAAGAACAAAGCTCGTTGGCATTGGAAAAGCTAGCAATTGCCATCAGTAAGGGAATAGAGGCCCACTTCATCATTGAATCCTTAGTTGTGCCGCCGGTGTCGCGGTCACCTTCCAGTTGGTGGCGTTATTCTATTGTGCATTAATAACTAATTCAACAATAAGCTCGCCTGAGTGATGGGTACGCCGGACCTGCGACCAGGGTGAGATCGCGAACGTTTTTAAACTAACCATATATGTCTAGTTAATTGTGATTCTGGCTACCAGTGATTTTGCAGGCTTCCCTAACTCGTAATGGGGCAGAATCAATTAAGGAGAAGCTGTCAGCTCTAGTCAGAGTTATGAAACGAAACTGACAGATTGCATTCAGACTAATCCACCAGTCGCCAGAAAAAGAAAAGGGTGACACCTAAGTGTCACCCTTCGAATAGTCATATCGTTCTTATTCCATGAACGTTAACTGCTCCCTGCAATCCTTTTTGACTGTGTACACTATTCCTTAGTGTGTCCTCTTCCCAATTCCTTTGGGCTGTCCTTTAGCCTTCTTTGGCATAAGTGTTCGTCCTAAACACTTGCTCTCTCCGTCCTGGAGGTATCCCTTTACTTCTTCCTGAAGCCGTTCGGTATTCGCTTTAGCACTCCTGTGCCAACATCCTCAACTTATCAATCCTAATAAGCCTGCTCATCCTGAACTTTGCGTCCTAACTACCCTAGCATCCTAGCTAGTAATTCTTCCTGAATCTTGCTTCGTCCTGATGAAAAACACTTTACGCTTTAACGCAAAAGATCCCAGTAGATAAAAACAAAATAAAATTAGGTAACATCAAATGAAAAATCTTAAAAAATTAGTAAGCTTTTGATTTTATTTATTTAAATATTTATTTGACGAGAATTAAAACAGGTTTATCTGCTCAATAGAATGGTCGATCTCTTACAGAGTTTAGGGCGAAGAAGGAAGATAAGCATCTAAGCTTATCAATAAATGCTATACAAAATATCGTAGAAAGGCTGGATACAACATGGAATATGCGGGTTTAAGCCAAATAAAAGCCCAGCTAATGTTGCTAGGCTTAGAAAAAGATCGGGGCGACACTTACGTGTCGCCCCTAGTAGTCATATCGCTCAATTCCGTGAACGGGTAATTGCTCCCTGCAATCCTTTTTGACTGTGTTACTACTTCCTGTAGTTATCCTTTTCTCAAATCCTTTGAGCTGTCCTTTAGCCTTCTATGGCATAACCGGTCTTCCATACCAGTTGCACGTCTCCTTCCTGGGAGGTGTCCTTTGCTACATCCTGTAGCTATCCTTTCAGCTCCTGCTACGTTTGTCATCCTGATAAACGTCAGTGCCTCCGTGCACAAATAACTATACGGAAACTAAATTTGATAAAAAGCAGTGAAAGCAAAAAAGTTTCATTTTTTTATGAGAAAAACACAGATAAAAACATAAACCAATGAAATATATATAAATATAGTAAATGCGTCTGCAACAAATACTGCTTATTACGCACAGGCTTGTAAGAGATATCTCACAAACCTGTGCGGCATTTGTCTTGATTAACGATTTTTCGACAATTTAGGCAAAGAAAGATGATAGCGAATTGCCACCAAACGGATCAGCAAAGCAGTGACAATACAAGCGCTACTAGCAAAACCAGCAGAAGGCGTTAAATACAAAGCAGCCACCCATACCAGACCACCGGCAATACAAGCTGTCGCATAGACTTCCCTTTGTAATACCAAGGGCACTTGATTAGCCAATACATCGCGGATCATACCACCGCCACAAGCGGTAACCACGCCCATCACCACCGCCACTATCATCGGCGCACCAAAGGCTAAGGCTTTTTCAGCACCAATCGCCATAAATACCGCCATACCAATGGCATCAGCCACCGGCAATAACCAGCGCGGCGGGCTAGGAAAGTTATTCAGTAATAGAATAGAAAGTAGGCTAGCACTCACAATAACCCATATATAAAGGCTATTTTCGACCCAAAATACTGGGTTAGCCCCAAGGCCATATCACGAATAGTGCCGCCACCAATAGCGGTTACACAGGCCAGAACTAAGGCACCAAATAAGTCCATTTTACGTCGGCTGGCCACCAGCACACCGGAAATGGCAAATACGGCGGTACCAAACAAATCCAGACTATAAATAATGGTGTTAGCCAAAGTGCACTCCTCAAAAAAATAGGCGGCAATTAGACACCATCAAGAAGCAATATGATAGAGGAATAAATCAAAAAAAAGCCGCAGCCTAAAGCTTCGGCTTAGTGACAAATCAGGATGATTAATCGTAAATGGTAGGAATGGCTTGACGCTTATGCTGAGTACGCTGATAAATACCAATTAACTTCTGCTCAACTTCGGCGGCCACCGGTTTACCTTCCAAGAAATCATCAATTTGATCGTAACTCACCCCTAAGGCCACTTCATCGGGTAATTGAGGGCGGTCTTCTTCTAAATCGGCGGTGGGAGCCTTACCAATTAGCTTCTCTGGTGCCCCCAAATAGCCTGCTACTTGGCGAACCTGACGTTTATTCAAACCAAAAATTGGTACTAAATCACAAGCCCCATCACCATGTTTAGTATAAAAACCCGTGAGGTTTTCCGCAGAATGGTCGGTACCAATCACTAAGCCGCCAGTTAACCCAGCAATTTCGTATTGAGCAATCATCCGCATTCTGGCTTTCACATTACCTTTAGCAAAATCCACGGCAGCTTGCTCGGGTAGTTCTAAACCCGCAGCTTGTAGGCTTTGGCAGGCACTACTATGTAAGCCTTCGGTACCCTCTTTAATATTAGTTGTCACAATATGTGAGGGTTTAATGAAACCTAAGGCCAACTGCGCATCTTCTTCATCTTTTTGTTCGCCAAAAGGTAAACGCATGGCAATAAAGCGATAGTCATTGCTATTAGTTTCACTATTCAACTGCTCTACCGCTAACTGGGCTAAGCGGCCGGTGGTGGTAGAGTCAACACCACCACTGATGCCTAAGATTAAAGTCTTCAATCCTGCCTGTTGTAAGCGTGTCTTAATAAACGCTATTCGACGTGTTACTTCAAATTCTGGATCAATTTCTGGCAAAACCTTCATTTCGGCCAAGATTGCCTGTTTCATTCTGTCACCCCAACACAAATAATATTCCCTATCACGCAATGTACTTGAGAGACAAAAAAAAACCAAGGGACAAGCCGATTTACATATACTTAAATCTGCTACAGCGGAAAACATCAACATCTCACACAGAGTAAAGGACCAGTAACATGTTAAGACGTACTAAAATTGTCACCACCTTAGGCCCCGCCACCGACAAAGACGATGTATTAGAACAACTCATATTGAGTGGAGCCAATATGGTGCGGCTCAATTTCTCCCATGGCAGCGCCGCCGACCACATCACTCGTGCCGAAAAAGTACGCCAGTTAGCCGCTAAACATAAACTTCACGTCGCCATTCTCGGTGATTTACAGGGTCCCAAAATTCGGGTTTCCACCTTTAAAGACGGCAAAGTTGAACTCAAAATTGGCGAACGGTTTACTCTAGACGGCGAGCTAGCCAAAGGAATGGGCGACCAACAACAAGTAGGCTTGGACTACAAGCACCTGCCCAATGACGTAGCGCCAGGCGATACTCTGTTGCTCGATGATGGCCGCATTCAATTAATAGTGACCGAAGTGCAGGGAAGTAAAGTCATTACCGAGGTGAGTGTAGGCGGGATTTTATCCAATAATAAGGGCATTAATAAATTGGGTGGCGGCTTATCCGCTGCCGCTTTAACCGACAAAGACAAAGCCGACATTCTCACTGCGGCAGAAATCAAAGTTGATTATTTAGCGGTCTCTTTCCCAAATAGTGGGGAGGACATGCACTACGCTCGCCGTCTTACTCAGCAGGCGGGGCTTGCGACTAAACTGGTCGCCAAAGTAGAGCGTGCCGAAACGGTTTCCAGTGAAGAAGCGATGATAGACATAATCAAAGCCTCCGATGCGGTCATGGTGGCACGTGGTGATTTAGGGGTGGAAATTGGCGACGCCGAGCTGGTGGGCGTACAAAAAACCCTGATTAGGCTCACCCGTAAATATAACCGCGCGGTGATCACCGCCACTCAAATGATGGAGTCGATGATAAGCGCGCCCATGCCAACTCGCGCCGAGGTAATGGATGTAGCCAATGCGGTATTAGATGGCACCGATGCGGTAATGCTGTCGGGCGAAACCGCCGCGGGGCAATATCCGGTAGAAACCGTAAAAGCTATGGCCAGCGTCTGCTTAGGTGCCGAGAAGCAACGCAGTATTAATGTCTCAAAATATCGCATTGATGAAACCTTTGAGAGTATTTCGGAAACGGTGGCTATGAGCACCATGTTTGCCGCCAACCACATGCGTGGCATGAAGGCGATAATAGCCTTAACCGAATCGGGCAGTACGCCTCTATTAATGTCACGTTTAAGTAGTGGCTTACCGATTTTCTCCCTGTCTCGCCATGCCAGTACCCTGAGTCGCTGCGCCTTGTATCGCGGCGTTTACCCAATTCATTTTGAAGAGAGTGGCGAAAACATCATTCAAGTATCGCAAAGCGCCATCGACCTATTGAAACAACAAGGCTATTTAAGTAAGGGGGATTTGGTAATTCTGACTCATGGCGATGTGTTTGATCAGACCGGCCATACCAATACCAGCAAAATCTTAAAGGTGAACTAACACAGGTTTAGCCAAGCAATGCGCTTGCCTAAGTTAACGCAATAGGTGGGGGGCGCGAGCGCCTTCTACCGGGCGATTAACCGACAGCTTGCGGCCTTTTTTCATGCCGGTTTGGAAATCTGGCGTCAATTGTCCCATCGACGCCTTTATTTTAGCCTTAAAGGTTTCTCTATCGAGCTTTTCAAACATCTCATCTAAGTAGTCATCCATGTGCTCATTTCGCCCAGAGCTGGTTAAATCTGGCAGCTTTTCTAAAGCGCCTTCTAACCAACCGGCGGTAAAAGAAGAGACGCGCCGAGCAACGGTAACGTTATCGGTGCCGGAACCGGCAAAGCTATTTCTAAAGGAACCCACCTGCTGGTTCATTTCGCGGTAGATAATATCAAAAGCAAAGGCGGCAAATACCGCACGCTCGGCTAGGCCAACAAATTCAACTCGCTTTAAGCCTTTATGATTAACCAACACCGCTTCTACGCCGAAACGACCATTAATGCCACGAATAATACGCAGGATATTTTCGTTCACATTAGCCGGTAATAGCGTTTGACTAGAGGTTTTACCCATTTGGATAAGCTCGATATCCGCCTGCTCCAAACCATGCTTTAGCATCAAACGATGAGCCATGCGAATAGCTTGAGCGGCCTCATGTACATTTGAGGAGTTACCCAATTCTAAACACTTAGCTATTTTTTCTAAGGCACGTTGACGACTCACTACTACACCAAGCTCTGCTCAAAAATGAAGCGCTATTTTACTTATTTCAGGCAAATTTTCCAGCGATTACTCAAGTTCGCAAACAAGTAAGCGACGAGCAATAAGCCGCCGCTTACTCGTTGTACAACAGCAACTACTTAGCCATTTGTGAAGCTTCTGCGGTGGCCGGATAAAAATGTACATCGCGCTGCGGAAAAGGAATCGAAATCCCGTCTTTATCGAAGCGCATTTTCACTTCGCGGGTAATATCCCAATAGACATCCCAGTAATCGTCAGTTTTAACCCAAGGCCGCACGATGAAATCCACCGATGATTCATTCAGTACGTGCAGCTTCACGATAGACTCAGGTTTAGAGAGCACTTTCGGATGCTTATCTAATAGCTCTTGTAATACCGCCTCGGTTTTTTCAATATCGTCGGTGTAACTCACCCCAAACACCAAATCCACCCGACGAATTCTTTGTGCGGTCACGTTTTTAATCACATCGCCCCAGATTTTACTATTGGGGATCACTAAAGTTTGGTTATCGAAGGTAAGAATAGTGGTTGAAACAAGGTTCATACTTTTAACCTTACCAAATACGCCACCAGCCACTTCAACAATGTCTCCCACATCATAGGGGCGATAAACCAAGATCATCATGCCAGCAGCAAAATTACCCAAGGTATCTTGTAGAGCGAAACCGATGATGAAACCAGCCACACCCAAACCGGCAAGGATAGGGGCCAGTGAGATCCCTAGCTGGGCGAGGGCAACCAGTAGACCAATGATGATGACCACCCGCGCGACCGAGGAAATAATCATTTCCTTCATTAATGAAGAGAGATTTAACTTAGAAGAATCTAAACTCTTGGTCATCACCTTGCGCACCAAACGCGACAGCGAACGGAACACATAGTAAATACCCACCAATAGCACCAACTTAAATATCCACTCTCCACCATTGTCGATGAAATACTCACTCATTCGGGATATCCAACGCTGAATAATGCCACTTAACACATCCACATCCAGTACGTCGGTAGTTATTTGCCCACCTAATTTTAGTAAGGTTTGCTGATAGAATGCCGCATCAAAACCCAACTGGCTGAGTAAGTTAACGGTGAGCTTAAAGCTTTCTCCTGCTACGCCCAGTTGTTCAGTAATGGTGGCTAATTGGTCTTTAAGGCTTTGATCATCTTGGCTGATTTTAATTAGCCTAGCCAGCTCTTCGCGTTTCTTACCGACTAAGCCCACCATTCCAGAAAATACCTCGGCACGTGCATATAGGCGGTCAAGCAATTGCTGTTTATCTTCTTCAACCGCAAAACCAAGAGCTTGCTGATTGATAACCTGCTGAACCAAGGCCGAATAAATTAAATCTACGTTGGCTAAATGCTCTGTATACAACTGAAAGGCTTTAATACTGTCTTGTTCTTGCTCAGCATATTGCTTATTAAATTGTTGCTGCCTTTTGTCTAAAGCTTGTGAGAGAGCTTGAGTATTTTTATTTATGATTTGCTCAATCTGACTCAACATGGCTTGCTGTTCGATGCCTTTAGCTTGTTGCTCGATGAGGTAGTGAGCTAATTGGTCAATGGTTTCAAAAGCATGTAAATGGCGCTCTAATAAGCGATGAGAAATAGCCTGCTGCTCTACGCTAGGAAGCTCATCTAAACTAGCCTGAATTTTCTCAATTCGCGCTTGCTGACGCTGATATTTTTCTAAAAGTAATTGGCCTTGGTCGGCGCTGGCAGCATTTACATTTGTTGCGGTGTCTGCCGTAGCTAAGGACGGTAGCAATACTAAAACCGCCAATAACAATGTGTTTATAGCTAATTTAAGTCCCTTTAACATCCCTTCCTCCGCCAATTCTGTGAGTCATTTATTACTTTAACAAATAACAGTTTACTAGATACAACTCTAGATTTTCACTGCCTAAATACGTTAATTTAACAACATATTTTACTAACGAAGGGATCTCAACAACGATTCACTAAAGTGGGTAAAGTAGAATGAATAACTAAGGACAGTTTATGAAAGTTAAGTACTGGCTTAGCCTTACGCTAATCCTCAGCTTAAGTAGCTCATTTTGCCAAGCGGGAGAGGGGCAGATAAGGTTAGGCGGGTTTTGGTCACATACCGACTCATCCATCAAAACCAAGGGACTTAATAATAGGGATTTCACCTTAGATTTTGAGGACTCACTGCAACTAGAAGAGAACCAATATCTACCGTTTATTGAAGTTGGCTATAAGTTTAAAGACCGACATTATGTGTATGCCGACTGGCGCAGTTTGCATCGTGAAGCCAGCGTTATCTCCAACTACTCCTATACTTTGCCGAATAATCCAGACAAAGGTATTACCGCTGGCGCTAGAGTCAACTCTCGATTGAATATCGATATTCTGCGCACTGGCTATGCTTATTCGTTTTATCAAACAGCAAGTACGGAGCTAGGCGCGTCTATTGGTCTACACATCATGTTTATTGAAACAGGCTTTAGTGGCGAAATTTCAGCTTGCTTTGAAGATAACGGCAACATCAGTTGTGAAGAATTAGCTCTTGACGGTGAATTGGTCAGTGAATCCACTACCGCGCCCTTACCCGACATAGGGATATGGCTAGAACATAAGTTCAACCAGCACTGGGGGATCAGCGCAGCAAGTCAATTGTTCTACCTATCTATCGAGGGCAACGATGGTTATTTAGCGGATGTGAATGCTTTTGTAAATTACAGTATTAATAAAAACTGGAATGTGGAATTGGGTTACAACTACTACCTAGTGGAAGCTAACTGGAAACAGACCACGCTTAAATATCATTATCGCGGCCCCATGTTAAACCTCGCCTATACATTTTAGCGTTTTAAGGCCAGGAAGCTTAGCTTCCTGGCCTTAAGTTAAGCGCTTATAACAAGGAAGCAATACCGTATTGCTTGCCATAGTTTTCTACAACAAAATCAATATCTTTATCACCACGCCCAGACAAGTTAATTAAAATAGAACCGCGGGTGCCTTGCTTGGCAAGATTAATAGCATGAGCAACCGCATGGGCTGACTCAATGGCAGGAATGATACCTTCGAGGCGAGACAGCTCGAAAAAGGCAGCAATCGCTTCTTCATCACTCACCACACCATATTTCACTCGACCCAAATCTTTAAGATAAGCGTGCTGAGGTCCCACCGACGGATAATCTAGACCACTGGCCACTGAATATACTTCCTGCGGCTCACCTTGCTCATCTTTTAACATGTAAGAGTGGAAACCATGCATGGTTCCTGGTACACCCTTACTCAAGGTAGCTGCGTGCTCCCCAACTTGCTCTAGGCCGCGTCCAGCCGGCTCACAGCCATGCATGGCCACGCTGTCATCTTCTAGAAATGCACTAAATAAGCCCATGGCATTTGAACCACCGCCAACACAAGCCACTAGGTTGTCGGGTAACTGACCGGTCATCGCTTGAAACTGCTCACGCGCCTCTATACCAATGATGGATTGGAAGTCTCGAACCATCATAGGGAAGGGGTGTGGACCCACTACCGAACCAATCGCATATAACTGAGTATGAGGATCGGCCAAGTAGGCTTCAAAGGCGCTATCTACCGCTTCTTTCAGAGTTTTTCGGCCATGGGTAGCAGCAATTACATTAGCACCTAAAATACGCATTCTCACCACATTAGGATGCTCTTTAGCAATATCCACTTCGCCCATATGAATATCGCATTCTAAACCCAGCAAAGCCGCCGCCGTAGCTAAGGCAACCCCATGTTGACCCGCCCCAGTTTCAGCAATCACCTTGGTTTTACCCATTTTTTTAGCTAATAAGACTTCACCTAAACAATGGTTTATTTTGTGCGCGCCCGTGTGGTTAAGATCTTCACGCTTAAGGTAAATATCACAACCGTATTTTTCTGAAAGATGTTGCGCATGGAAAATCGGGCTAGGGCGGCCCACATAATGCTGGTACAAACGAGTGAGTTCGGCAACAAAACTAGGATCCTGACGAATATCCTGGTAAGCCTGATTAATATCATCCATTACCGCTTGTAGTTCTGGTGGAATAAAGCTTCCACCGTATTCACCAAAGTAGCCTTCACTATTGGGTAGTGGATGCTCAAACTGTTTAGTCATGGTTAATCCTATCTATCATGCAAAGCCTTAGTTATACCCAATAAGCGCCAATAATTATGTGCGCTATCTAGCCCTTCAAGCGATTCTTGTTATAAAAAAAGCGGCTAAAGCCGCTATTTATTAGTTACTTAAGATTTTTTTACCGGACGCTGCCAAGTGCTTATACTGCGCTGCTTGGTTCGAGAAATCGCCAGTACCTCTGGTTCAACATTGCTGGTAATGGTAGAACCGGCGCCTACGGTGGCATTTTTCCCCACGGTAACCGGAGCCACCAACTGAGTATCACTGCCAATAAAGGCACCATCTTCAATAATGGTTTGAAATTTATTCACCCCATCGTAGTTACAAGTAATGGTGCCTGCTCCAATGTTAACGTACTCGCCCACCGTGGTATCCCCAAGATAAGTAAGGTGGCCGGCTTTTGAGCCCTTACCCAAAGTGGATTTTTTCATTTCAACGAAGTTACCCACATGGGCATCTTGTGCTAATTTGGCACCCGGACGCAAACGAGCAAAAGGCCCAGCAGAGGCATCCTGAGCTAGGCTGGCTTGCTCGATAATGCTATTGGCTTTGATGGTGACGTTATCAGCAATATCACAATCAATCAGAATTACATTAGCTTCAATGGTTACGTTGTTACCAAGGGTAACTTTACCTTTAATTAAGACGTTAATGTCGATAAAACAATCGCTACCTACACTTAACTCACCACGTAAATCGAAGCGGTTGGCATCGGCCAAACTCACCCCTTGACGCAATAGTTCTTCGGCTTGGCCTTTTTGATAAGCCCGCTCTAAAGCATTAAGTTGTACTCGGTCATTCACTCCCTGTACTTCAACGATAGAATCCGGTTGTACCGCGCTCACTAAGTTACCTTCTTGCACTGCCATTTCGATAATGTCGGTAACGTAATATTCACCTTGAGCATTGTCATTGGTGAGCTGAGCCAACCAGCGATTTAAATCATCACTATTAGCCACCAATACACCGGTATTCACTTCGCGAATAGCTAGCTGTTCTTGATTGGCATCTTTGTGTTCTACGATCGCAGCCACACTGCCATTTTCGCGAACAATTCGTCCATAGCCAGTAGGGTCATCTTGATTCACCGTTAATAAGGCAATGCCCTTTTCTGGTAGCGCGGCTAATAAGCGTTGAATGGTTTGCTGAGTAATTAAGGGGGTATCGCCATACAACATCACCACTGGCTGATTGGCGGCAAAATGCGGCGCCGCTTGTTGCATGGCATGGCCGGTACCAAGTTGCTCGGCTTGTTCCACCCAGTTTAAGCTTGGGTCTTGAATTTGCTGCTGGATTAACTCGCCACCATGACCATAAATCAAATGAATCGCTTCAGGCTGTAATTTTTTCGCGGTATCTATTACGTGTTGTACCATCGGCTTATCTGCCAATTTATGCAAAACCTTAGGTAAAGCAGAACGCATTCGGGTTCCTTTACCGGCGGCCAAAATAACGACACTGAAATTCATTTGGATTCCTTATTGTGGGACTAACCATCCCGTTAACACTGATTACTTAATAATGGAATTAAGTCTAAGCGAAATGCCTTGGCTTTGGAATTAGCGTTTGAATAAACGTTGAATGGGCGAGCGGGTGTAATCCCATAAATAGTCAAAAATACTCATTAATTGAGGATTACCGTAGCTCGACAAGTTGACCGCATGGAAACGGTTTTTTTGTTGTTTTAACTGCTCGATTTGCGCCAACAAACTTTCTGGGGGAGCGGGGGCAATAAAATCCGATAGAACCAATAGGTCGGCATTTTTATATTGATCCTTGTGCATCTGCTTAATCGCTTCGCTTAAGGCCGACGGCATATCAGTGCCGCCATGAAAGCTATAAGAAAGAAAATTAAGCACTTCACGCAAGCCATCTTTTTTGGTGAGTTGGTAAGTAATTAACTCGGTGGAAAACATAATCACATAGCAATCTCGCTGTTCGGCCAAAGCAATTTGCATTAAACCGTAGGCGAGAGCCTTAGCGCATTTTTCCGGAAATCCCTGCATCGAGCCAGAGCTATCAATGGCTAAAATAAACGGCCCTTTATCGAGTAAGGCTTGTTCGGCGGCTTTCTTATAGGTTTTAACCTTGCGTAATTTACGCTGCTTTCCCTGCATTTGGTAATTCATTAATTGATGATCGAGCAGGTGTTTGTAAAAAATCACCTCTAATTCGGGATAGGCCAAAAATAACGTTTCGCTAGGCAGCAATTTGGCTAAATCATCACCCTCATGTACCCCAACAATATCATCGGTTACTTGCTCTAATTGCTCTTCAACCAACTGCGGTTCTTCTACTGGTGCATTACTGCTGTTGGGGTCGCTCACTTGGTCGGCCATTCGCCCCAGTTTTTCGGCGATATCTTGCAAGCCCTTATGCGACTTAAGAAAAGCGGAGAATTGTTTTAATAGATTAAGCTCGGTCTTAGTTAACTTGGCTGCAGCCATGTCCCACAACCGCCCCATTTTATTAGGGTTACCCGCCTCGGTCATCTCGGGCATGGCTTCTAAGGTCTCCACTCGCTGGTAGAGATCTGCCAATAGCTGTTGCTTATGTTGCTTTACTTCATCGGCTTGAGCCTGCTTGAGCTGCTGAGCGATGCTATCAAACCATTGATTGCAGAAATAGCTTTGAAACATCGGACTATAACGGTGGTGGGGGTGGGCCACTAGCTCACTGGCTTGAGAATAAAACTCCGAACACACACTTAACTGCAGCAGCAATTCATCGATGCCTTGAGTAAAAGCGTGACTGTCTAATTCAATGCTTTGCTGGTAGAGGGCGATTTCTTCGGCAAATTTTTGTTCAATAGTGACTTTGCTGAGCTTAGCGCGAATTTGGTTTTTCCACTTATGTAGCTGGTTATTCATGGAACTTTGAATACCGGGACTAGACTCGGCAATCATCATTAATTGCGGGCGCAACATCACTTCTCGAACGGCTTCTTCAAGCACCCCCGATTCAGCTAGCATTAAACCAAACTGAAGGCTATCTAACATGCCTAAACCTAATCAAAAAAGTCACCAATATTACGCATTCGATAAGCTTGCTTATCGAGTAACTCGCTCACCTGTTTCACCATCTGCTCAACCTCGATTAAGCTCGCTTCTATCGCCTCAGGTAGCTGATTAGCGATGAAGTTATGGGGTAGCGCGCCGTGAAATTGTGCACGGCTGCGTTTCAACTGAAACTCTGCTTGTTTAATGGTAGCCAAAACCTCGTCAATTTGCTGCTGCCAGTTGGCAAATTGCTGCGGCGGCAATGCTTGCTGCTGAACTAAAGCCACCGGCAGTGGTCGATTAGCGATATCTTTAATTACCAGCTGGTGGTTAATATCAATTTCAAATAACAAACGGCATAACTCGCTGCCCTGATTGATTCGGCCCAGCATCTCACAGCGGCCAGATTTAATTTTTTTACTAAATTCATTAGCATCAACATAAACCCAGCGAGTTTCGCCTTTGTCTTTCTCACTCACCGACAAATTGCTTTGTAGTACTACCAGCTTAAATAATTGGCCACCGTGGGGATTGGCATAAGACTTAGCCACACTAAAGTCATACTTATATTGCTCTTTACGTAAGCCTGAATCATGCTCAAACTGCATTTTTAGCTGCTGGCATATATCATCAGCCACCGCTTGATAATGGCGCTCTGCGCGCTCTGCCAGCTCTTTAAGCTGCACTTGGTCAAAGGCATGATTAAGCGCATAATCGCGAATACAGCCTCTGACAAACTCACGATCATCCAGGTTATGCCAGAGACAATCTTGCAGTAGCAATAAATCTAAGGGATTTACCTCTGAGCGGCCGTTAAAGAAGGCGCTCGCTTGCAATAAGTGAATTGATTTTTTCCAGCGTCGATCGGATACATACAAGCTTTGATAATCACTGTCGGCTTGACCTAAAGGCTGCTCATTTTCAACCAGCGTTTTTATAATAAAGAGTTTTTCAAATACCTCATCACTCATCGTCACCAAGTTAATTTGATGCTGCCATTGCTGATATTCTTGGTCACCAATCAACAGCTCTGAGGGAATAGCCGGTAAGCTTTGATTGCCTAAGATGAGCGCTTTAAAATTGTCTTTTTGCTGAATGCGATTAACAAACACCCGCACTAACATGCGGTCGTATAAGGCCTCTAAACCACTATCCTCTTCAGGCAATTCATTAGATGCCGAAATCAGCAGGCGCATCGGTACGGCTAGGTTTTCAGAACCATTTCTAAAAGTGCGTTCGTTCACTACGGTAAGTAGGGTATTTAGAATGGCTGGTCCCGCCTTCCATATTTCATCGAGAAAAACGATGTGAGCAGCAGGTAAATAACCCTCGGTTAAGCGAATATATTTACCGTTATCTTTTAATTCTTGAATCGATAAGGGGCCAAACACCTCTTCGGGAGTTGAAAAGCGAGTCATTAAATAGTCAAAAAAGTTTTGACTTTCAAAGGCCTGAGCTAAGCGTTTGGCGATCATGCTTTTTGCTATACCGGGAGGCCCGAGTAAAAATACACTTTCTCCAGCCAAAGCCGCCAACAAGCATAACTTAAAGCTCTGTTCGCGCTCGTAGATGCCCGAAGATAAGGCCGTTAAAAGCTTCTTAATACGCTCTGATAGTAAGGCCTGACTAGCCTGATTGAATGGCGAAACGCTTGCCATAACCGCCCCTTGCTGCTGCATGATGTTACGAAATATAAGACTAAGCTAAGCCTTAAACACTCTAGTTAGCCATAGTCTTAGTTAAGGCTGCAATAAGCTTAACTGGGTATCAGCTTTTGTTGATACCAAGGTCACTTTTTACAGACAAAAAAGGCGCTCTGTGAGCGCCTTTTACTTATCAAACTAAACTTAACGAACATTTTTACCGAGGATTTCAATAACACGAAGCTGTGCCATCGCTTTCGCGAGTTCAACTTGAGCTTTTGCAAAATCCACATCGCTGTTGGGATTGCTAATGCGATCCTCTGCAGCTTGTTTAGCTTGTTTGGCCTTGGCTTTATCGAGTTCTTCGCCTCGAATCGCGGTATCAGCCAACACAGTTACATTTCCTGGTTGTACTTCCAAGAAACCACCCGAGATATAAATTACCTCTTCGTGACCATGCTGCTTCACCATGCGAACCATACCAGGCTTAATTGGAGTTAGTAATGGGGCGTGTCCATATAACACACCCAACTCACCCTCTTCACCGGTTACTCGTAAGTGCTCAACGCGGCCAGAGAAAATTTTCTCTTCGGCGCTCACCACATCCAAGTGAACTGTCATCGCTGCCATTTCAGCCTCCTGTTACGCCAATGGGCGAAGCTTACATATTTTTGGCGCGCTCAAGCACGTCATCAATATCGCCTGCATACAAGAACGCTTGCTCAGGAATATCATCGTAATCACCAGCCAATAGGCCTTTGAAACTACGAATGGTATCTTTAAGCGGAATCAGTTTACCAGGGTTACCGGTGAACACTTCTGCTACGTGATAATCTTGAGTTAAGAATTTCTCGATCTTACGCGCGCGAGCTACGGTTTGTTTGTCTTCTTCAGACAATTCATCCATACCTAGAATCGCAATAATATCTTTCAATTCTTTATAGCGTTGTAGTACGCCTTGCACACCACGAGCCACGTCATAGTGCTCTTGACCAACAATTAGAGGATCTAACTGACGAGAGTTTGAATCCAATGGGTCAATTGCTGGGTATAAACCCATGGCCGCAATGCTACGGTTTAGCGTAACGGTTGCATCTAAGTGAGCGAAAGTAGTCGCTGGAGATGGGTCAGTTAAGTCATCCGCAGGTACATATACCGCTTGAATAGAGGTAATAGAGCCCGTCTTAGTTGAAGTAATACGCTCTTGCAGTACACCCATTTCTTCAGCCAATGTAGGCTGATAACCTACCGCTGATGGCATACGGCCAAGTAGTGCTGATACTTCGGTACCGGCCAAGGTGTAACGGTAAATGTTGTCGATGAACAACAATACGTCTTTACCTTCATCACGGAATTTTTCCGCCATGGTCAAGCCAGTTAGGGCAACCCGTAGACGGTTTCCTGGTGGCTCGTTCATCTGACCGTAAACCATGGCTACTTTATCAAGTACCCCGGCTTCTTCCATCTCGTAGTAGAAGTCATTACCTTCACGAGTACGCTCACCAACACCAGCAAACACAGACAAACCTGAGTGAGCTTTAGCGATGTTGTTGATTAACTCCATCATGTTTACGGTTTTACCTACACCGGCACCACCGAATAGACCAATTTTACCACCCTTAGCGAATGGACAAATCAAGTCAATAACTTTTACGCCTGTTTCTAGCAATTCGCTAGTGTTTGACTGCTCTTCATAAGTAGGAGCAGCACGGTGAATTTTATAAAACTCATCAGTTTCAATTTCACCTTTGTGGTCAATGGTATGACCTAGTACGTTCATAATGCGCCCAAGGGTGCCTTCACCCACAGGAACTTTAATCGCGTCACCCGTATCAACCACTTCTAGGCCGCGGCGTAAGCCTTCTGATGCACCCATACAGATACAACGAACTACACCACCACCAATTTGCTGTTGAACTTCAAGAACTAAGTCTTCGCCTTGAACTTCTAGAGCATTGTATACCTTGGGTACACTGTCATGTGGAAATTCAACGTCCACAACAGCGCCAATTACTTGGACGATGTTACCGTTACTCATGTTGATTCCTCTAAATATATTGCTTAGTGCCTCGCCTTAAACGGCAGCAGCTCCCGCAGAAATTTCGCTCAATTCTTGAGTAATCGCAGCTTGACGTTCTTTGTTGTAAACCAACTGAAGTTCGTCAATCAGACTACCCGCATTATCGGTTGCCGCTTTCATTGCAACCATTCGTGCAGCTTGTTCACAGGCTAGGTTTTCCACCACGCCTTGGTAAACTTGGGATTCGATATAACGAAATAGTAATCCGTCGAGTATCTCTTCGGCACTTGGCTCGTATAAGTAATCCCAGCTGCGAGACGCAATTTCTGGATCATCTGCTTTAGGCAGCGGCAATAATTGGTCAATCTTTGGTTCTTGTACCATGGTGTTTACAAACTTGTTGTAGACAACATAAATGCGATCTAGCTTGCCTTCATCGTAGGCTTCTAACATCACTTTCACGGTACCAATAAGCTCTTCAACGGTTGGGTTATCACCCAAGCCAGAATTTTGAGCTACAACATTTCCACCGTGGCTATCAAAAAAGGCGGTGGCCTTGCTGCCAATAACAGCTAGGTCGACTTCAGCCCCTTTATCTCTCCACTGTTGCATGTCGGTGACAGCTTTCTTAAACAAGTTAATGTTTAAGCCACCACACAAACCACGGTCAGTAGAGACCACGATATAACCTACACGCTTGGCTTCTCGTTCAATAGCATAAGGATGCTTATACTCGAGTTTGCCTAGCGCGATATGACCAATTACTTTGCGCATCGCGACGGCATAGGGACGACTGCTTTCCATGCGATCTTGAGAACGTCGCATCTTACTTGCAGCCACCATTTGCATCGCATTGGTAATTTTTTGAGTGTTTTGAACACTGCCAATCTTACCTTTAATCTCTTTAGCGCCGGCCATATCTATTGCTCCTATTCGTCAGGTTTGATTACCAAGATTGAGTCGATTTAAAGCTTTCTAACAAGCCTTTAATTGCAGCATCAATCTCGTCGCTGTAATCGCCTTTTTCGTTAATAGTGGCTAATAGATCGGCATATTCGTTGTTAGCGTAAGCTAGCAACGCTGTTTCAAAATCAACAACTTTATCGATTTCTACGTCAGCTAAAAAACCTTTCTCAGCGGCATATAGACCCAAGGCTTGTTCAGCAACAGATAATGGGCTGAATTGCTTCTGCTTCATTAGCTCAGTTACTTTTTGACCGTGGTCTAGCTGTTTACGGGTTGCATCATCTAAGTCAGAAGCAAACTGTGAGAAGGCTGCCAGTTCACGATACTGTGCCAATGCGGTACGAATACCACCAGAAAGTTTCTTAATGATCTTAGTTTGTGCTGCACCACCTACCCGAGATACCGAAATACCTGGGTCTACCGCAGGACGAGTACCAGAGTTAAATAACTGGCCAGTCAAGAAGATCTGACCGTCGGTAATCGAAATTACGTTGGTAGGTACGAAGGCTGATACGTCACCGGCTTGGGTTTCAATAATCGGCAAGGCAGTTAAAGAACCTGATTTACCTTTTACGTCACCTTTAGTGAACTCTTCTACGTATTTTTCGTTAACTTGAGACGCACGTTCTAGCAAACGAGAGTGTAGGTAGAATACGTCACCAGGGTAGGCTTCACGGCCCGGTGGACGACGTAGTAGCAATGAAATTTGGCGGTAAGCAACAGCTTGCTTAGATAAGTCATCATAAATGATAAGCGCATCTTCACCGCGGTCACGGAAATATTCGCCCATGGTACAACCTGCATAAGGAGCAAGGTATTGTAGTGCGGCTGAATCAGATGCAGAAGCTGCAACAATGGTGGTGTATTCCATTGCGCCGTATTCTTCAAGCTTACGTACTACGCTAGCGATAGTAGAGGCTTTTTGGCCAATCGCTACGTAAACACACTTAATGCCAGAATTTTTTTGGTTAATGATGGTATCAACAGCGATCGCTGTTTTACCGATCTGACGGTCACCAATAATCAACTCACGTTGACCACGACCAATTGGAATCATAGAGTCGATGGCTTTAATCCCTGTTTGTACAGGTTTATCTACCGATTTACGCTCCATAACGCCAGGGGCAATCACTTCGATTGGCGAATAGCCATCGTGCTCTACTGCACCTTTACCGTCAATAGGTTCACCTAGTGTATTCAGTACCCGTCCTAGTAGGCCACGACCTACTGGTACTTCCAAAATACGACCAGAACTTTTAACTTTGTCGCCCTCAGCCAAATCAGCATAAGGACCCATTACTACCGCACCTACAGAATCACGCTCTAGGTTTAATGCGATAGCATAACGGTTACCAGGAAGCTCAATCATTTCGCCTTGCATTACATCAGCAAGACCATTAATGCGAAGAATACCGTCACTTACAGAAACGATAGTACCTTCGTTACGAGCTTCACTGACAACTTCAAACTGCTCAATACGTTTTTTGATCAGTTCGCTTATTTCAGTGGAATTCAGTTGCATGCTCTATTCCCCAATTACGCTTGCAGTGTTTCAGAAAGTTTTGCCAATTGCCCTTTAACAGAGCTATCAATCACTAAGTCACCGGCTTGAATAATCACCCCGGCCATTAGTGAGGCATCAACACTACAGTTAAGCTTCACTTTGCGTGCTAAACGCTGTTCTAAGGAAGCACTAATTTGCGCTTGCTGCGCGGCATCTAACTCGGTAGCAGAAACAACGTTAGCGGTTATTTCCTTGGCCAATTCGGCCTTATACTCCAAG
This sequence comes from Agarivorans gilvus, assembly GCF_001420915.1. Taxonomy (NCBI): domain Bacteria; kingdom Pseudomonadati; phylum Pseudomonadota; class Gammaproteobacteria; order Alteromonadales; family Alteromonadaceae; genus Agarivorans; species Agarivorans gilvus. The sequence goes on from NZ_CP013021.1 coordinate 2,715,872, forward strand.
AACAGAGCTAACACAGCAGGCAACGCGTTCAAACGTCCGTTTTCGGCCATTAATTTAATCAAATTGAGACCGTTTTCGTTAAGCTGTTCTGCGCATACGGTGGTGAATAAATTCACTAAGGTATCCGCAGATTCCTTTCTCAGCAAAACCGCAATTTTTTCGTTTGTTGCCACTTCAGCAACAAAACTCAACATTTCGGTCCACTGCTCTAAGGCTTTCTGCTCAACGGCAAAATCAAACGCAGCTTTAGCGTAGGGACGAGCAATGGTGGTTAATTCAGCCATAAGCTCTACCTTTTACCCCTATTTCAGCTCAGCGACTAGCTTATCAACAATATGCTTGTTGGCTTCTTTGTCGATTGAATGCTCGAGAATTTTCTCAGCGCCAGCGATGGCTAAAGCAGCAACTTGTGCCCGCAACTCTTCACGAGCGCGATTCCGTTCCGCTTCAACTTCAGCGTTACCTTGAGCAATGATTTTGTCACGCTCAATGTTAGCCAACTCTTTTGCTTCGTCGATAATTTGATTTTTGCGTTTGTTTGCTTGCTCAATAATAACAGCAGCTTCGGACTTAGCTTCTTTCATTTGCTCAGAGGCTTTAGCTTGAGCTAATTGAAGATCTTTTCCGGCACGTTCAGCGTCAGCTAAACCATCCGCAATTTTCTTTTGACGAGCTTCTATCGCATCGATTAGTGGTGGCCAAACGTACTTAACGCAGAACCAACAAAAGATCGCAAACGATATAGCTTGTCCTAACATGGTTGCATTGATATTCACAACGACACCTCCCTATTAGTCAAGGAATCGATGAATTTAGCCCAATAAAGCAACGAAGGGGTTAGCGAATACGAAGAATAACGCAATACCCACGGCAATCATTGAGATCGCATCTAGAAGACCGGCAATAATAAACATTTTAGTTTGTAGTGCAGGGGCTAGCTCAGGCTGACGGGCTGATGCTTCTAACAACTTACCACCAAGCAGTGCGAAACCAATAGCAGTACCAAGAGCGGCCATGCTCAGCATGATTGCAACAGCGATAATAGTTAAACCAACAACAGTTTCCATGATTTTCTCCAAATAGTATTTATTAGGTTAAAGCAGTTTTTTTATTAAACTTAATTAGTGATCTTCATGGGCTAAAGCTAGATAAACTATCGTTAGCATCATGAAAATAAACGCCTGAAGCACAATGACCAAAATATGGAAAATAGCCCATGGAACAGACAAAGCCATTGAGCCCATAAAGGAACAAGTGCAGCAATAAGAATAAAGATCAATTCACCTGCATACAGGTTACCGAACAGACGCAAAGCGAGTGAGAAAGGCTTGGCCAATAAAGTGACCGACTCCAACAAGAAGTTGAAGGGAATCATTAACCAATGGTTGAAAGGATTGAGCGTAAGCTCTTTTGTGAAGCCTTTCAGTCCTTTTACTTTAATACTGTAGAAAATGATTAAACCAAACACGGCGATAGACATCCCCAGAGTTATGTTTAAATCAGTTGTCGGTACAATCTTAAAGTACTCAGCGCCCATAAGTCCGGCGACGTGGGGTACAAAGTCAACGGGGATTAAATCCATTAAATTCATGAGGAAAATCCACACAAAAATGGTTAATCCAATTGGTGCAATAACACGGTCGGTGCGATGGAAGGCATCACGTACCGCCCCATCAACAAACTCAACCATCATTTCAACAAAACACTGAAATTTGCCAGGTACACCAGTTGTTGCTTTTTGCCCTGCCTTATAAAAAATAAATAAGAACAAAGCTCCCAAGCCAACTGAAAACAGGAGTGAATCAATGTGCCAAGTCCAGAACCCTGCATCATGACAAGCGTGATTAAATGCCAAGCCACCATCGGCCATACACATTTGCGCGTTTGTCAGGTGGTGCTGGATATAGCCTGAAACGTTACCTTCAGCAGCCATTTATCATCCTATTTTTGTTACTAAGAAAAATAGAGGCAGTCCATTGCGTTAGGGTACTGAGTATAAAACCAAGCAAGAGTGCCAAAGGCTCTACATCAAGCAAGACAAATACCAGTATAAACATGATGGCTGTAAGAGAAAGTTTAACGACTTCTCCCAGATAGAAACTTAGTACTACATACTTCCTATGCCTAGCGCCTACAAACATAAATGCCATAAGGGTAAACAAAGTATTAGGTAGTAGAAAGATAATCCCTCCGAGCAACACGGAAATGGCAATATCTCTGTCAAAAAACAAGCCACTTTTTAGTGTTAGCAGTGCGACAAACCCTGTCTGAAAAATAACAAAATACAACGCCTTAAGGCGCACTTCTGTTGTTAAAGACCCAGACATTCTCGACCTCTACTAGTTTTTACATTTAACCCATTACTCAGAAAGAGTAAAAGGGCTCGCGAAAAAGCAATTTGATTATACGTCTAAAGCGCTTTTTTGCAATCAGAAGCACAGCAGAAGTCACCAATTTGTAACAGCTTATATAAAGAAATAGCGCTTATTGTTAAATTTTTTGTTACAAACTGGCGTTTTTGGTCATTTGAAAGTGAAAGGTGAGTAACCAAGATCAAGGAAATGTAATTAATATCAAGTTATAAACAACTAAAGCGTGTCGTCAGAATTAATGAATAGCGCCAATATTGCATCTAACTCATCTAAATTTGCATAGTCAATCACTAACTTACCTTGACCTTTTTTGTTTTGCTGAATTTTTACCCGAGCGCCTAAGCGTTCACTGATTTTTTGCTCTAAACGGCTAATATCAGGGTCTACTTTTGCAGGCTTTTTCGGCTCTTTTGGGTTAAGCACAGATTTAACTAATTTTTCGGTATCTCGAACAGTTAATCCTTTAGCCGCAACGTTACGTGCCGTTTCGGCCTGAACATCCCCACTAAGCGCTAATAAAGCACGCGCATGGCCCATTTCAATATCACCATGCTCTAAAAGTATTTTCACATCATCGTTAAGCCCGTTTAAGCGCAGTAAATTACTCACGGTGGTACGAGACTTACCCACGGCCTCAGCCACTTGCTGGTGAGTGAGCTCAAATTCGGTCATTAAACGGTCTAGCGCCACCGCTTCTTCCATGGCGTTAAGATCTTCACGTTGAATGTTTTCAATTAAGGCAATGGCGACGGCATTTTCGTCACTCACGTTTTTAATCAAACAAGGAACATCGTGTAGGTTAATTTGTTGAGAAGCGCGCCAACGACGTTCACCAGCAATAATTTCAAAACTATTTTCGCCGATTTCACGTACCACAATGGGCTGAATAACCCTTGTGATTCAATGGAGTGAGCCAGTTCTTCTAAGGCTTCTGCCGACATATCTTTACGTGGCTGATACTTGCCCGGATGCAACCATTCAATAGGCAATTTACGTAAATCACCACGATTTTGGTCTACCACCTGCTGATTAGAATCGGCTTTAGTGTCTTGCTCAACTTGACGCTGTCGAGCGTTATTACTGGTACTGAGTAATAAATCTAAACCTTTGCCTAATCCACGTTTTCTCGCTGACATGTGTTTATCCGTATCCATTAATCAACAGCCACTGCTTGGTTTTCTTCTTCGTGTCGACGAATGATTTCGCCGGCTAAAGCCAAATAAGCTTTAGAGCCATTAGAGGTTTTATCATAATACATGGCTGGCTTACCAAAACTAGGGGCTTCAGCTAAACGAACGTTTCTTGGGATCACAGTACGGTATACTTTTTTACCAAAATGCTGTTTAAGCTGATCACTGACATCTGAGGCCAGTCGATTACGTGGATCGAACATGGTACGTAAGATCCCTTCCACTTGTAGCTCAGGATTAACCACCGAGGCCAGTTTACTAATAGTGTCAATCAAGGCGGTTAAGCCTTCTAAAGCATAATACTCACACTGCATTGGCACGAGTACACTATCAGCTGCAGCCATGGCATTCACGGTCAACATGTTTAACGAAGGGGGACAATCAATGAAGATGTAATCGTAATAATCTCTTACCGGAGCAAGGGCATTACGCAGACGAACTTCACGCGCAAAGAATTCCATTAGTTTAATTTCTGCAGCAGTAACATCAGAATTAGCTGCGATGAGATCGAAGAAACCACTGGTGTCTTTCACCGTTACTTGAGCAATGGGTTCTTCATCAATCAATAATTCATAGGCCGTTTTAGGCACGTCATATTTATCGACACCACTGCCCATAGTGGCATTACCCTGTGGGTCAAGGTCAATAAGCAACACTTTGCGCTTAGTGGCCGCCATGGATGCCGCTAAATTTACGCTGGTTGTTGTTTTACCTACGCCACCTTTCTGGTTGGCAACCGCTATTACTCTGCCCACAATATTTTCGCCTAAGGGTTATTTTTATCAATAATAACTAGATGACGCTGACCTTCAAGCTCGGGAACAACTAAACTCTCGATACGCTGCAATTTTAGCCCTTCGGCCAGGTTTTCTAGCTCTTGCTCAGGCACTAAGCCTTTTAATGCATAGAATTTACCATTATTTGCAGGCAGGTGATAACACCAGTTGAGCATATCTTGTAAAGAAGCGAAGGCTCTGCTTATTACACCATCAAATAGTTGCTCGGGTTGGTATTTTTCTACACGACTTTGCACCGCTGTAACGTTGTCTAGTTTGAGTAAGTGGCAAACTTGGCGAATAAAGGTAATCCGTTTACCTAAGCTGTCTAACAATACAAATTGCTTATCGGGATTAATAATGGCTAAAGGCAAGCCTGGCAGGCCAGGCCCTGTTCCCACGTCAATAAAACGTTCACCTTGTAAGTAAGGACTTACCACCAAACTATCGAGGATGTGTTTTACCAACATCTCCATAGGATCTCTAACCGAAGTAAGATTGTAAGCCTTGTTCCATTTATCCAATTGCTCAACTAGCGTCACCAATTGAGAGATTTGTAGCTCGGTGAGCTGCAAAGAAGTTTGTGCTAATAAGCTTTCTAAACGTGATTTTAACACCCGATCATCCTAAGCCGACTTACGTGCTAAGTCGTGTTTTTTCAAATACACCAATAGCAATGATACCGCAGCAGGGGTAACACCTGAAATACGCGCTGCTTTACCAATAGTTTCCGGTCTAGCATTGCTTAACTTAGCCACGACTTCGTTAGACAGTCCACTGATTTTAGAGTAATCAAGATCAACGGGTAGTAAGGTATTTTCGTGCTTTTGGGTTTTCTTAATTTCTTCCAGCTGGCGTTTAATATAACCGTCGTACTTAATTTGGATCTCAACTTGCTCTGCTGCGGCGGGCAAATCTAAGCCTGGACCAAAACCTTCAATTTGCATGAGTTGCTGATAGCTAAGTTCAGGACGACGGATCAATTCTTCTAGTGAATGCTCTCGAGTAATTGGATTTTTTAGTAAAGGATTCAGATCGGCTAATTGAGTCGAAGCGGTATGCACCCAAGTATCTTTCAAACGTTGACGTTCTTGCTCAACCGCTTCCATTTTTTGGTTGAATAACTGCCAACGTTGCTCGTCGACCAAACCAAGTTGATGACCTTGCTCAGTTAAGCGTACATCGGCGTTGTCTTCACGCAGCAATAAACGGTATTCGGCACGGCTGGTAAACATGCGATAGGGTTCTTTGGTGCCTAGTGTGGCCAAATCATCGATTAATACGCCCATGTACGCTTGATCGCGACGCGGTGACCAAGCTTCTTTGCCTTGAGCATACAAGGCTGCGTTAGCACCGGCGATTAAGCCTTGAGCGCCGGCTTCTTCATAACCGGTAGTACCGTTAATTTGTCCTGCAAAGAACAAACCTTTTAAGTATTTGTTTTCAAGACTTTGTTTTAAGTCTCGAGGATCAAAGAAGTCATATTCAATGGCATAACCTGGACGGGTTATATGAGCATTCTCCAGGCCTTTCATTGAATGTACTAAAGCCACCTGAACATCAAAAGGCAAACTGGTTGAAATACCGTTTGGATACACTTCGTGGGTGGTTAAGCCCTCAGGCTCAATAAAGATCTGGTGCGAATTTTTGTCAGCAAAGCGAGTGACTTTATCTTCAATCGATGGACAGTAACGAGGTCCAGTACCCTCGATCACTCCAGTAAACATAGGACTACGATCTAAGCCACCGCGAATGATGTCGTGAGTATTCTCATTGGTATGAGTGATATAGCAAGGGATCTGTTGTGGATGATCGGTAACTTTTCCTAAAAAGGAAAATACCGGTGTAGGAGTGTCACCCGGTTGAGCTTGCATTTGAGAAAAATCAATACTACGAGCATCAATACGTGGTGGTGTACCGGTTTTAAGTCGATCTACACGCAATGGTAATTCACGTAAACGTTGAGCTAAAGCAAGAGACGGTGGATCGCCTGCTCGTCCTCCTGAATGGTGATTTAAGCCAATATGGATCATTCCACCTAAGAAAGTCCCTACGGTTAATACTACGCTACGGGCACGCAGTTCTAAGCCTATTTGAGTAACCACACCAACCACTTGATCATTTTCAACGATCAGGTCATCACAGGCCTGTTGAAAGATAGTTAGATTTTCTTGGTTTTCTAAACGGGTTCGAATTGCAGCTCGATATAAAACACGATCAGCCTGAGCGCGGGTGGCTCGTACTGCGGGGCCTTTAGAAGAGTTTAGAGTTCTAAATTGGATCCCTGCTGAATCTGCTGCTTGAGCCATTAAGCCACCTAGCGCATCAATTTCTTTAACTAGATGACCTTTACCAATACCACCAATTGCGGGGTTACAAGACATTTGTCCTAATGTTTCTATGTTATGCGTAAGCAGCAAGGTGTTTTGACCCATGCGTGCCGCAGCTGCAGCCGCTTCTGTTCCTGCATGACCACCACCGATCACTATTACGTCATATTGTTGTTTATAGAACATTGCAAATACCTCAAACCAGCCAGATCCCAAAAGGGTGCGACATTTTACTGGTTAAAGCGGCATAAGGGAATGCTTAGATTAGAATAAGATCTAGGCTAGATCTCTTATAAATATATATAAGATCTTTTTTTAAAGATCTTTTATTAGATCTACTATTAGCAAAGCGATGATCTGTAGATAAGTCATTTTTTAACTTAATGATCATCCACTTAAAGTAGATCAGATCATGTTAATTAAGGGCGATCTAAACAGGGGAAAAGCTGGGATCTAAATTGGTACTTATCCACAAGTGGAACGCTTGGTGTTTTTATCCATAGGAATAACTATAGTGAATTAATAGCTATTCCCTATGCTTATCCACAGTGTTTATGTTCAATTTAGTTCGTTTTTCCAGCTTTCTAACCATGCTGCGGCAGGTTCTTCTGGCACTGGTTCAAGATCAACATCGATTTCTAAACGCGGTTTTAGTCGAGTGGCAGCTAAACTTTCCAGCAGTAGGTCTAGATCTTTTCCTGCTCCACAGAAGGTATCGTAACTACTGCTACCAATAGCGACTACGGTATAGCTAACAGCTGAAAGATCCGGTTGTTGCTTGAGTAAATATTGGTAAAAAGGTTGAAGGTTGTCTGGTACATCACCCGCACCATGAGTTGAGCTGCAAATTAACCAAAGCGCTTGCTGATTAAGCTCTGAAAACTCAGCATCTAAGTGAATTTTGACCTGGTGTTGTTCCTTTAATAGGGCTTCTAATTCATCTGCCACATATTCTGCAGAACCAAGAGTTGAGCCCACAATGATTTCTATATCCACAAATGATCCTGTTGGTTGTTAAAAGCAAATTCATTGTAACGTGATCTTGCTTAGTTTAACTAGTTGCGTATTGACTGTGAGTCAACTGTTGATAGTTTCACGTGAAACTTTGGGAATTTGCTATTAAGCCCTTAACTAAAGCGATGATCCCTCAGTAAGCTTGTGAATAAGATCTATGCACAATTTGAGCTTAAACTTTGTAATGCTTAGCTGAAATGAGCCTTACATAAGTCGATTAAGCTGTTTAATGCTGGACTTGCTGCCCAGTGTTTTTGATAAATTAAACCTAAGCGTTCTGTGGTGATGGCGTCTTTATGATCAACTATTTTCAGCTGACCTGTCTTGAGATAGGGAGCTAATTGTTTTTGCTCACCGACAAACACACCACATCCACGTAGGCATAATTGGATGGCCAATTCATGCTGCTCAACCTCAATTTTTCGAGGAATGGAGTCTGGATCCCACAGGCTTATATCATTTGCGGCAAGTATGGTTATCCATGTATGACTAAGTATCTGCTGTAGCGTTGGTGTTGAAGTGTTAGCTAGGGGGTGGTTAGTTGCACACACGGCCACCAGCGGCATATCGCATAAGTGTTCCAGATTAAATTTATGAGGGTAGGCATCTCGATAAAAACTGAGAATGAGGTCGAGTTGAGGTTTTTCTTGCCAATTGAGTAGTTGCTCGTCGCGGCGTTGGTATAGGTGTAAATCTATATTCGGATGACGCTGATTAAACTGGCTAAGTAGCTCGGCGACAGTAGCATTTTGTAAGTAAGCACTGATGCCAATATTGAGTCTTAAACAGTCTTGCTCCGCTACGTGTTCAACTTGCTTTATTAGCTGTTGATTAGCGTTGAGTAGTTGTTCACACAGTGGCAGCATTTTTAAGCCTTGCTCGCTAAGTACCGGCTTGTGGCCACTGCGAGTAAACAATTCTACGTTCCAATCAATTTCTAAATTGCTGATCCATTGGCTCAATTGAGCCCGGTTTTTTTTCATTTTGGTCGCTGCTGCAGAAATGCTGCCTAATTGATGGCTCAATACAAAAGCTTGAATGGCATGTAAATTCATCGGTATTTTCTCTGTGTTAGAAAAGTCTAACAGACTCTGATTTGTTACGGCTTAAGGCTTAATTCATCATAGCGTCAATGGATGAATATATAAGTCTCTGACTAATATTTAATTTTAATAATGCATGGATGTTTTAGTAACTAACTATTTACTGAAAGGTTCCAAATGAAAAAATTTTTTATCGCTTCTAGTGTTTCTTTAGCCTTGATGAGTTCTTTTGTCTCAGCTGACGCCATTCGTGGTGAAGTAGCTGCTGAGAGTAATCGAAATGGTCCTCATTTTGGAGTACTAAAAGGTGGTTATGAGTTTGACACTCATCTGGGTCAATTTGGTTTTGATCTAGAGGCAAAAAGCCGTTTAGGTGGTAAGGCATATAGTGAAAATCAACACGAGTCTGGTTTACATGAAACCACTATAGCGGGAGATTATACTTACCAATTTGGTAATGCTTATCTACAACCGCGAGTTGAATATACTCGCAATGTTGCTGACGATGCCAACACCGGTAAAGTTGCCCTAAAAGGTGGTTATAACTTTGATAATGGTATCTTTATGGAGGCCCGTTACCGCTACGAAGATACCCAAAATAATAACGCCATTAATGCGCTTAATTTAGGTGATGTAAAAACCAATCGTGCTGATTTAACGGCGGGTTGGGCTGGAGATATTGTTGGCTTTTCGGTCAATTACATTGATAAAGATTCTAATGCAGAACGCAAAGATAGTAATCTTAACGCTAAAGAATTAGAAACCAAGTTATTCCTCACTAACTTAGGTAATTATCAACCTTACCTGCAATATACGCAGAAAAACTTTAATAGTAGTGATTATGACAATCTTCCACTGCAAGACGATAGCCAAGTGAAACTGGGCGTTAGCATGAAGTTTTAAAGAAACAAGAGCGCCGAGTGGCGCTCTTTTTTAAGAGCTTAATTAGTGGTAGTTTAGCGAGCTGGCTTTACCTCTAAATACCCAGTAAGAAAACGCGGTATAAGCTAAAATAACCGGTACTACCACCAGCGCACCGATTAATATCACAGTGAGTGATTCAGGCGCAGAGGCCGCTTGCCAAATGCTCATTTGTCCGGGAACCACATCAGGAAAGAAGCTGAAAGCCAAGGCGCTAAAACATAGGATAAAAATAGCCACAACCAATAAAAATGGCAGCCAACAGTGGCGATCATTTACTTTGGGTAAACGTTTCAGCAGCAGATCGTTAAACAAAAAGGCGGCAAAACACAAAGCCGGTATCAGCAATACAAACATCACTAACGGAAAATCAAACCAGCGATCAAATACTCCTGGGTTAACCATGGGATTAACGATACACACCGCTAATACTCCGATAAAACAGAGTCTCCCGCTGAGTTTTGCCCAAGTTACGGCACGTTTTTGCAGCTCTCCTTCGGTTTTCATGATCAACCAAGCCGCGCCAATGTAGCTATAAGCAAGGGTCACTCCTAAACCACTTAATAGGGCAAACAAATGAGCGCTCAGGCTGGCTTCAAAACCCATCACATATAGGCCTAACATGTAGCCTTGTGCCAAGGTGGTAAGCAGTGAGCCTGCTTTAAAGGTTCTATCCCAAGCAAGTTTATGGTCAACCGCCGCTTTGGCTCGAAAGTCAAAGGCCACGCCACGCATAATAAGTCCGATCAGCATAATGGCTACCGGTATATATAGGTGAAAGAGCACCACGCTATGGGCAGCAGGGAAGGCGATTAACATAATGCCTACTGCCAATACTAACCAAGTTTCGTTGGCATCCCAGAATGGCCCAATTGAGGCAATCATCGTGTCGCGTTGAGCTTCGTCGGCTTCCCCCATGGGCAGCAAAATGCCCACGCCTAAGTCATAACCATCGAGAATGGCGTAAACCAGAACGGAAAGTCCCATTAAGCCGATAAAAATAATTGCCAACCAGTAAGCATCCATCATCTTTAGTGACTCCCCTCGTGAGTGGTTTGTGGATTAGAAACATGGCTTAGGTTGCCATCGGCCTGCGGTTCTAGGGTTTCAAATTCTTCGACTTTAATCGCCTTACGCGCCATTAAAAATACCGTACGAGTATAGGCATAAAGTAAAAAGGCGTACACGATTAGATAAAGGGTTAATGAGAAACCCACTTTAGATGGGGGCAAGCTAGTTACCGCATCTTGGGTTTTTAATATGCCGGTGACTAACCAAGGTTGACGGCCAATTTCAGTCACATACCAACCCGCTAGCGTGGCTAGCCAACCAGAGAAGGTAGTGGCTACCAATACTTTCAGTAACCAGGCTGGTAGACCCTTCCGGCGGTAAAAGTGGTAACAAGCAAACCAACTTAGGCCAAGCATCAATAAGCCTAAGCCCACCATTACTCGGAAACTCCAGAATACAGGGGCAACTGGCGGGTGCTCCCCTGCAAACTCATTTAAGCCTTTTAGTTCACCATCCAGCTCATGAGTCAGAATCAAACTGGCAAGATTAGGTATGCCTATTTCATAGTGATTGGTTTTATTTTGCTGATCGGGTAGCGCAAATAATAATAATGGAGCGCCGCGCTCGGTGTGCCAGATCCCTTCAATGGCAGCAATTTTTGCCGGTTGATGTTCTAGAGTATTTAAACCATGAAAATCACCGACCAAGGCTTGAGTGGGGGCCAAAATGGCGGCCACAATTAACGCTACTTTTAAGCTTAAACGTGGCGCTTTTTTAGTATCGCCTTTAAGGATGCGGTAGGCCGAGATCCCAGCGATGAAGAACGATGCGGTTAAGCCCGAGGCCAATAACATATGGCTTAAGCGATAAGGAAAAGAAGGGTTAAATACAATGGCAAACCAGTCGGTTGGGTAGGCTACGCCATCACGCATTTCAAAGCCGGCCGGAGTTTGCATCCAAGAATCCAGCGCTAGGATCCAAAACGCCGATAAGCTGGTGCCGATAGCCACCAAAATGGTAGCAAAAGTATGCACTTTGTTGGGCACACGTTTGATACCAAACAGCATAATGCCAAGGAAAGTCGCTTCTAAGAAAAAGGCGGTAAGCACCTCATAGCCTAGCAATGGCCCGGCGATATTACCCACCGTTTCCATAAAGCCTGGCCAGTTAGTACCAAACTGAAAAGACATAGTAATGCCACTGACTACACCTAAGGCAAAAGACAGGGCAAATACTTTTACCCAAAAGCGATAGGCGCGCATCCAAATTGGATTGCCAGTCATATCATGGCGGATTTTAAAGAAAACCAAGAACCAGCACATGGCAATGGTGATGGTTGGAAACAGAATGTGGAAGCTGATATTCGCAGCAAACTGTATCCTTGAAAGGATTAAGGCATCAAGCATGATTAACTCTCATTAAGGTGAATAAGCGTATTCGCTGGCGGCAGTTCCTTTGTTACCAACAATTTTGTCTTTAAGTTCTAGTAATTTGTTAAGGCCAGAGCCCATTTTCATCAGTTGTTGTAATTGCTCTGGGCTAAAACTGTTTAGGGTATTGGACCATTGGGTGATGAGTTCCAATAAGTCATGAATCTCCTTCATTTTTTGTTGGGTAAACTGGTCTTCTTCATTGTCCGGCTGTTCTAGCAAGTTAGAGCGCAGTAACGACAGGGTAGGGTCTACTTCCCGTTTACTGCGTTCTTCAAATACTGTTTTAGCCATGTCCCAAATAGATCCCGCTGCGGTATAAAACTCGCGACGTTGCCCTGCTTGGTGACTCAGTTTTACCAAACGCCAAGACTGAAGTTCTTTAAGGCCCATACTGACGTTGCCGCGGCTAATACCGAGTTGCTGCATGATTTGTTCGGCATGCAAAGGATGCTGGTTTATCACCAACAGAGCCAAAATCTGACCGACGGTGCGGTTAAAGCCCCAGCGACTGCCCATTTCTCCAAAATGTAAGACAAAAGCCTGACTTTTCTCTGATAATTGCATGCGGGTTTTCCTTTTGAACGTTCAGAAAAAAGTGAAAGTTTATTTAAATATTGATTTATGTCAATTTTTTTAGCTGATGTTTTTTCTCTTGGTCAAGCTATAAGCGGGTTTAAGCTTTGTTTTAGAAGATGTTTTAGATAATCAGAATAAATTTATAGTTCCGGGTGGTTTTTAAGCGCTAAGCGTGAAGGGGAACGGCTTTAGTCATACTAAATGAGGGGGTATATCTAGGTTTTGATTTATTTATACCTGAACTAACCTTTATTTTCTAAGTAACAAGCGGCCATAAAAACCGCTTGTACTCTTACATAGGTTTTTGAGCTAGCTCTTGCCTTGGTTTTGCCACTTTACTTGCCGATACAGAAGCTAGTGAAGATGCGGCTGAGTAGATCGTCTGAGCTAAATTCGCCGGTGATCTCACTTAAGGCTTGTTGTACCAGGCGTAACTCTTCGGCAAGCAGTTCGCCGGCTTGGTAAACCTCTAGTTGGGTTTTACCATTATCTAGGTGTTCGGCAGCTTGCTCTAGGGCATTAAGGTGGCGACGACGTGCCATAAAGCCGCCTTCTAGGTTGCCGGTAAAGCCCATGCATTGTTTGAGGTGGGCTTTTAATTCACTTAGACCTAATTCGGTTTTGGCTGAGATTTTAAATACCGGATGGCCATGATCCATCACCACATCGAGGCTTTCCCTGGTAATATCGGCTTTATTACGCACTACCGTCATGCCCATGTTAGGCGGCAGTTTGGCGACAAATTCTGGCCAGATTTTTAGCGGGTCGAGCTGGTCGGTGGTGGTACCATCCACCATAAACAATACCCGATCAGCATTATTAATTTCTTCCCAAGCGCGCTCAATACCAATTTGTTCCACCACATCGGCGTCATCACGCAAACCGGCGGTATCAATGATGTGCAGCGGCATGCCATCGATGTGAATGTGTTCGCGCAATACATCACGAGTGGTGCCGGCAATGTCGGTAACAATGGCGGCCTGTTTCCCAGCTAAGGCATTCAGTAAGCTCGATTTGCCCGCATTGGGGCGCCCAGCTATGACTACTCGCATACCTTCACGTAGCAAGGAACCTTGGCGTGCTTGCGCTTGCACAGCACTGAGTTCATCAATGATGGCGTAGAGATCGCTTTGTACTTTGCCGTCACTGAGAAAATCGATTTCTTCTTCAGGAAAATCGATAGCTGCCTCAACGTAGATCCGCAAACGGGTGACGTTTTCTACCAAGCTGTAGATTTTGTTAGAAAACTCTCCCTGCAGCGACTGTAGGGCACTTTTAGCCGCTTGCTCGCTGGTTGCTTCAATTAGGTCAGCAATGGCCTCTGCTTGGGCTAAGTCGAGCTTGTCGTTAAGAAAAGCGCGTTCGCTAAACTCTCCGGGGCGAGCCATGCGTAAGCCTTCAATTTGGCAGATTTCGCGGATCAGCATATCTATTACCACTGGGCCACCATGACCTTGTAGTTCTAATACGTCTTCGCCGGTAAAGGAGTGAGGGCCTTTAAAGAATAAGGCGATGCCTTGGTCTAAGGTATCTCCCTGTAGGTTCTTAAACGCCAAATAATCGGCATAACGAGGCTTGGGGCACTTACCCAATAATTGTTCTGCTACCTGTTGCGATAAGGGGCCGGATACACGAATAATGCCTACGCCGCCGCGTCCCGGTGCTGTTGCCTGTGCCACTATGGTATCAGTTGAACTCATGCTGACTCTCTTTGCTCTTGCGGTAAAAATAAAAATGCCATTCAGCTTTCACTGAATGGCATTTTAGCACTCTCGCTAAACTTTGTGCTTAGCGTTTATGCAATCCTTTTTTCTCAAGGTTACGGTAAATCAGAGTTTGCTGAATTAGTGTAACCACGTTACTCATTAACCAGTATAGAACTAGACCTGCTGGGAACCAAAGGAAGAATACAGTGAAGATAACCGGCATGAATTGCATGATCTTCGCTTGCATTGGGTCGGCTACGGTAGTCGGAGACATCTTCTGAATGAAGAACATACTCACGCCCATTAGCACTGGCAGAATGTAGTAAGGGTCTTGTACTGACAAGTCAGTAATCCAACCAAAGAATGGTGCATGACGAAGCTCAACGCTTTCCATTAATGACCAGTACAAGGCGATGAAAATTGGCATTTGTAGCAAGATAGGGAAACAGCCACCCAGTGGGTTAACTTTCTCTTTCTTGTATAACTCCATCATGCCTTGAGACATTTTCTGACGGTCGTCGCCATACTTCTCACGTAGTGCTGCCATTTTGGGTTGTAGCAAACGCATTTTCGCCATAGAGGTGTATTGCGCTTTGGTGAGTGGATACATGATACCTTTCACCGTGAAGGTGATTAGGATAATTGCGATACCCCAGTTTCCAACGAAACTATGGAAAAACTTAAGCAGTTTAGACAGTGGCTGAGCAATAAACCACAACCAGCCGTAATCTACGGTAAGGTCTAGGTGTTTGGCGGCTTCTGCCATTTGCTCTTGTAGTTTAGGACCAACCCATAAGCTAGAGCTTAGCTGCTCACTCTGGCCTGGTGCAACAGTGTGGGCAGGGGCTTTATAACCCATGAACACAAAACCGTTATTGGCGTTTGAGTACAATTGGTTGGTGCTATTTTCGTCGGGTAACCAAGCGGTAACGAAGTAGTGCTGCATCATGGCTACCCAGCCACCAGTGGTGGTGACGTTTAGGTTAGCTTTCTGCATGTCTTTGATTTT
The DNA here is from genome assembly GCF_001420915.1 of Agarivorans gilvus. Lineage (NCBI taxonomy): Bacteria > Pseudomonadati > Pseudomonadota > Gammaproteobacteria > Alteromonadales > Alteromonadaceae > Agarivorans > Agarivorans gilvus. Next base: position 2,731,253 of record NZ_CP013021.1, read on the forward strand.
GTATTTAGAGTAACGGGTTGAGTCACTCGAGTAAGCACCACCGCGATAAACCGGCATTACCATGCTTGATTTATGCTCTTTTTCGGTTTGCTTAAGTTGGCCATATAACTGCAGGTTTAGCGCTTGTTCGCTATTGTTAGTCACTTCATAAGTTACATCAACATCGTAACTGCCACGCTTAAGCGTGAAGCTCTTAGTGAACTGGTTACCGGCTTGGTCTTGGTAAGTCATAGCCACAACCACTTGGTCTTCGCCTTCAGCTAGCTCGAAGTTAGAGCTGCTGACTTGATAGATAGGACGACCATTGGCGCTGGCATCTGGGCCGTCGCGACCAATCAAACCACTTTGCGCAATATAGGTGAAGTTAGCATCCTCTTCTAAAAGAACGAAAGGCTCGCTAGATTCTTCTTCAATTGGGTAGGCTAATAACTCGCCACTAACAACATCACCACCTTGAGAGCTAATTTTTAGCTTTAGTACGTCGGTGGTTACAGTGATTAACTGACCTGCGCTAGTCGCTTGAGTTAAGTCTGAATCATCAGAAGACGTCGCACTTGCTGGCACATCAGGATGCGCGCCGGCTGGCGTGGCGTTAACAGTATTGGTCGCAGTAATCACTTCCGGCTGCGGGCCGTAATCTTTTTGCCATTGCTGATATATAAGAAAACTTACAAACAGCAACCCAATTATCAGTAAATTGCGTTGAGATTCCATAATATTAGTTAATCACTATTGGTTTTTTTGGAACCTGGAACAGGATCATGTCCGCCAGGATGTAGTGGATGGCATTTTAATAGACGTTGGCTTGCTAACCAACAACCTTTTATCACACCGTGCAAATTTATTGCTTCAATCGCATAATCTGAACACGTAGGCGTAAAACGGCAGCGCGGTCCAAGCAAAGGACTTATCAAATATTGATAAGCTTTGATGGGCAATATCGCTAAGCTTCGCAACGGCGCGAAAGTCTTCGCCATGATTTCTCCAGCATTTTACTTATTTCTTGATTGCTTAAATCAGCAATTCCGTGTTTAGAGATAAGCACAATATCAACAGCGGGTAACTGATGCTGATGTAATCGAAAACTCTCTCTTACCAAGCGTTTAATACGATTGCGACCTACGGCAAGCTTAATGCTTTTTTTGGAAACGGCTAGGCCTAGTCGTGGATGAGCTAAGGTATTAGGTTTGGCAAGGATGGTGAGTTGAGGAGTACCCACACGAACGGGGTTGGAGAATACGTGTTTGAAATGCATGGGAGTTAACAAACGTAACTCCCTGCCGAACGAATGTCTTTGCATTAATTATGCAGACAAACGTGCGCGACCTTTGGCACGACGACGAGCCAAAACTTGGCGGCCGTTTTTAGTTGCCATGCGAGCGCGAAAACCGTGGCTACGCTTACGCTTTAGTACGCTTGGTTGAAAAGTACGTTTCATAGTTATTACTCTGCTAGCTAGTTTTTTACTGTACAGTCGGTGCAATTAACCGAAATGGTTGGCGCACCGGGTAAAAAAGAGGCGAAATTCTAATCATTCGCCCCTTCTAAGTCAAACGAAATATCGTTTAATCTTAAATCGTTTTGCCTGGAAGATCTTTTAGATCCTGCAGCGGCATTATAGTGCTACTAATTATAGCTGCAAGTGATCTCTACTATTCAATTGCATCTCTTTTTAGTATTCGCGAAATAAACTGTTGAGTTCTTGGATCTTTCGGTTGAGTAAACAGTTGCTCCGGCGGACCTTGTTCAACAATATTACCATCACTCATAAATACGACTCGGTCGGCCACTTCGCGGGCAAAGGCCATTTCATGGGTGACGATCAGCAAGGTTTGCTTACGCTTGGCTAACATTTTTATTAAGCCAAGTACCTCACCCACCCATTCTGGATCCAATGCCGAGGTGGGTTCGTCAAATAGAATGGCTTGGCTTGGGGTAGCCATGGCTCGGCCAATACCAATACGTTGTTGCTGGCCCCCAGAAAGTTGGCTTGGGTAGTGTTTGGCTTTATCGGCGAGGCCAATATCAGCAAGAATTTGTCTTGCCTTAGTGAGTGCAGTCGCCTTGTCTTGTTTCCATACGGTAATTAAGGCTTCGGCTATATTCTGTTCGGCGTTTAAGTTGGCAAATAATGAGTAGTTTTGAAATACAAAGGCAAACTTTCGGCGTAACGCTATGATCTCACTGGCATGGTGTTGTTCAGCGTTGACCGATAGACCATCAACACTGATCATGCCGCTGTCTGCTTGTTCTAGGAAGTTTAGGCAACGTAAGAAGGTCGATTTTCCGGTGCCAGAAGGGCCGATAATCGCCACCACTTCGCCTTCATTCACCTCAAAGTCGATACCATTTAATACTTTTTGCCCATTAAAGCTTTTATGTAAGTTGGCTACTTTGATCATGCTAATAGGCCTTTGCTAAACGTTTTTCGGCGAGGTTTTGCACTTGGGTAAACACTGCCACTACCGCCCAATAAATCAACGCAACCGCTAAGAAGGCTTCAAAAAACTTAAAGCTACTCGACGCTTCCATTTGCGCTTTTGCCATAATTTCTGCCACTCCCAAAGTGAAGGCTAAAGAGGTGCTTTTGATCATATCTATCAGATAATTCATTAGCGAGGGCAGTGCGGTTCGCAGTGCTTGTGGTAGCACAATGCGTCGCAGAGCTTGAATGCGCGTCATGCCAAAGGCGTAGCTGGCATCCCATTGGCTATTGTCTATGGAGGTGATGGCTGCGCGAATACTCTCTGCCTTATAAGCTGCAAAGTGCAAGCTTAAACCGATAACAGAGGCACTAAAGGCATCAATACCTATCATAAATGGAAACAGTTGCGGCAGGCCGTAATACAAAATAAATAGCTGAACTAACAGCGGCGTTCCTCGAAAGAAGGAAATAAACACCACTGAAAACTGATTCAAAACAGGCAGCTTGAATACTCGAACCAGTGCCAATATTAGCGCTAAAATTAACGCAAAAATGGCTGCAATTGCAGCCATCTCCATGGTTGTAGCCAAATACTTAAACAGTATTGGGAACAGTTCAATCATGTAGCCAAAGTCAAAGCTAGACATTATCGGGTGATGTCTCCGTCAAACCATTTTTGGGAAATTGCGCTAAGTGTGCCATCTTTACGCATCGCTGCAAGGCTGGCATTAACTTGTTCTTGCAAAGCTTGGCCAGTCGCATTGTTTTTGAATGGCATGGCGTTTTCAATGGTTTCAAAAGGTTGCCCTGCTAATGCTAGCGGTAAACCCGATTGTTTAATTAAGGCTAAAGAAGAAACGCGGTCCATCACAAAGGCATCGGAACGACCTAATGCTACATCTTGCTCGATACCGGTGTCGTAAGTAGCAATGTTAATTTGCTGCTCTTCATCGTGCTTGCGTAGTAGTTGTTCGAAGTTAGAGCCAAGGTTAACCGCAACCTTTTTACCTTTTAGGTCATCAATGCCGTTAATTTCTTGGTTGCCTTTACGTACAACGATTTGCGCACCGTCAATCACATAAGGTGTTGAAAACAAGTATTTCGCCTTACGTTCGTCGGTGATGGTGATTTGGTTAGAAATAGTATCGATTCGGCCGGTTTCTAACATGCCAAATAGGCCTGAAAAGTTAGCAGTAACAAACTCTACTTGCCAGTCATTACGCTTGGCTAATTCGTTCCAAACATCTACCTCAAAACCTTGCAGCTGATCCTGTTTAACAAAGGTAAACGGGAAGTAGCGTCCAGACATGCCTACTTTTACGCTTTGTTGAGCAAATGCTGACCAAGGCCCTAAGCTAAGTACCAGTAATCCAAGTAATAAACGAGATTTATTCAATAGTTTCATTTTTATTTGTCTGCAAATTTAGTTATCTATAGTAAAAAATATTAATTTATAGTGGCTGTGTATACAAATACGCTGTTGTTATATCAAATAACTAAGTCGTAATTTTGTTTAAATAATTTTATTCACATTTTTGTTATCTGCTTGTGAATAATTCATAAGAAACCTAGAGTTTAAGCGGCTTCCGGTATAAAATAGACGGTCTTTTTGAGTAATAACGCGGAGTGGCTAGTGAGTGGGTCTCTTTGGCAGCAAATCTTAGTTCGATTACAAGATGAATTGCCGGCAACAGAATTTAGTATGTGGATCCGACCACTTCAAGTAGAGCAGGGTGCCGAGCTATTGGTGTTGTATGCGCCTAATCGCTTTGTATTAGATTGGGTGAAAGATAAATACCTAATCCGAGTCAATGCCCTACTTGAAGAGTTTTGTGGTAGTGACAAGCCGGGCTTACGTTTTGAAGTGGGCAGTAAGCCTCTTAGCAAAACCTTAAGCTCTGATATTAACAGTCGTAGCACAGCCTCTTCAGGTGTAAGCGCTAACCAATCCGCTAGTCAAGATAATGGTAAAAGTTGGGATAAAGAGCCTGCTGTAAAGTCAGCTTTAGAGGCTAATCATCGTAATAATATCAATGCGACTTATCAGTTCGATAACTTTGTTGAAGGTAAGTCTAACCAGTTAGCCAGAGCTGCTGCGACTCAAGTAGCCAATAATCCTGGTGGCGCCTATAACCCTTTATTTCTCTACGGTGGTACTGGTTTGGGTAAAACCCACTTACTTCATGCAGTAGGGAATGGCATTATCAATAGTAAGAAAAATGCCAAAGTGGTTTACATGCATTCTGAACGTTTTGTTCAGGACATGGTAAAAGCCTTACAAAACAATGCGATAGAAGATTTTAAACGTTATTATCGAAGTGTTGATGCGCTGCTTATAGATGATATTCAGTTCTTCGCCAATAAAGAGCGCTCTCAAGAAGAATTTTTTCACACTTTTAATGCGCTGCTAGAAGGCAATCAACAAATTATTCTTACCAGTGACCGCTACCCCAAAGAAATTGATGGGGTAGAGGATCGCCTAAAAAGCCGTTTCGGCTGGGGCTTAACGGTGGCCATTGAACCCCCCGAGTTAGAGACTCGAGTGGCCATCTTAATGACCAAGGCTAACGAAAATAATATTCGTTTACCTGATGAGGTGGCCTTTTTTATTGCTAAGCGTTTGCGCTCTAATGTTCGTGAGTTAGAGGGCGCTCTTAACCGAGTTATAGCCAACGCTAATTTTACTGGGCGAGCGATTACTATCGATTTTGTGCGAGAAGCTTTACGTGACTTACTCGCGCTACAAGAGAAGTTAGTCACCATCGATAATATTCAAAAAACCGTGGCTGAATATTACAAAATTAAGGTGGCTGATTTGCTATCTAAACGCCGCTCTCGTTCAGTAGCTCGACCTCGACAGCTGGCCATGGCCCTGGCTAAAGAGCTAACCAACCATAGCTTGCCTGAAATTGGTGACGCTTTTGGTGGGCGTGACCATACCACGGTATTACACGCTTGCCGCAAAATTTCTCAGTTGAAAGAAGAAAGTCACGATATTAAAGAAGACTATCAAAATCTTATTCGTACCTTGTCGTCATAATTGGAGAGGCGCTACTAGACATGCAATTTAGTATCAATCGAGAGCAACTGCTAAAACCGCTTCAGCAAGTAAGTGCTGCTTTGGGCGGACGACCCACGATTCCCATTCTTGGCAATGTGTTGTTAGACATCAGTAATCAGCAGTTATCGATTACCGGCACCGATATGGAGGTGGAGCTGATTGCCACCTTACCTCTAGAAAATACCGTAAATGACGGGCGAGTAACGGTTCCTGCGAAAAAGTTTGTTGATATTTGCCGTGGCCTACCTGAAGGTTGCGAGATTCATTGTAAGGCTGACGAGCATCGCTTGGTACTAAAGTCTGGTCGTAGCCGATTTTCGCTTGCTACTTTACCTGCCACTGACTTTCCCAACGTAGAAGACTGGCAAAGCCAGCAGGTGATTCAGTTGACTCAAGGTCAGTTGAAAAATCTGATAGATAGCACCCAGTTCTCTATGGCGAGCCAAGATGTTCGTTATTATTTAAACGGCATGTTATTTGAAACCGATGAAAAAGGTTTAAAAACCATTGCTACCGACGGCCACCGTTTAGCCTTGGCTGAACAAATTATCGAGCAGCCCGGTTTGCAGGCTCAACAGGTGATTGTGCCCCGTAAAGGTGTGATTGAGCTGTCACGAATGTTAGAGCATGAAGACCAACTGGTAGAGCTACACATTGGCAGTAATAACTTACGCGCTTGTATTCAAAACTTCACCTTTACCAGCAAACTGGTAGACGGACGTTTCCCTGATTATCGTCGTGTATTACCAGCGAACAGCGACAAGGCTTTGGTATCGGGACGGGAAGAGTTAAAACAAGCTTTTTCTCGAGCGGCTATTTTGTCTAATGAAAAGTTTCGCGGTGTAAGATTACAACTGCAGTCTGGCTCGTTAAAAATCACCGCGAATAACCCCGAGCAGGAAGAAGCTGAAGAAATTTTGGACGTAGATTATCAAGCCGAGGATTTAGAAATTGGCTTCAATGTGGTTTACGTTTTAGACGTGTTAAACGCCCTTAAATGCGAGCAGGTGCGCGTTAACATGAGCAATAGCAACAGTAGTGCTTTAATTGAAGATGCCGAGCAAACAGGTAAAGCAATGTACGTTGTTATGCCAATGCGTTTGTAACTGGCCGAGAAATGCATATTCAGAGTTTAGGCTTGCAGCATTTTAGAAATATTGAAGCGGCTAGCCTTTCCTTGAATCCCCAGCTTAATGTAATTTTGGGGAATAATGGTAGCGGTAAAACCAGTGTATTAGAGGCGATATATTACTTGGGCTTTGGCCGATCGTTTCGTAGTAATCGCCCTAGTAAAGTTATTACCTACCAAAAAGACAGTTTTGTAGTTTTTGCTCAACTAGAGCAGCATAAAATTGGCTTACAAAAATTCAAGAGTGGTGATACCGCCTTAAGAATTAACAAAGAGAATGTAAGAAGTCAGGCGGTGTTAGCCTCGCTGTTACCCTTGCAAATACTTCACCCAGAAGGGTATGCCTTAGTCGATGGTAGTCCCAAATATCGACGAGCCTACTTGGATTGGGGAGTGTTTCACGTGGAACATCAGTTCCACGGAGCCTGGCAAAACTATAAGCGACTGCTTAAGCAACGTAATGCCTTACTTAAGCAAACTAAAAGTTACCAAGACTTAAGTTATTGGGATAAACAATTAGTAGAGTTGGCAGAGCTAGTTAGCCAACTTAGAGCTAAATACGTAGACAGTATTAGCCAAAGCTTGTCTCAGTTAGTGAGTGAATTTCTACCTGAGTACAGTTTCGAGCTCAGCTTTTTTAAAGGCTGGGACGACAAAAATTCGTTAAGTGAATTGCTTAGCACAAGTTTTTCGCGAGATAGATTGATGGGGTTCACTCAGTATGGTCCTCATAAAGCAGACTTAAAGTTTAAATTTAACGGAGTAAATGCCGTTGATTTAATCTCTAGAGGACAGCTAAAGTTGTTTGTTTGTGCCCTGATCTTAGCTCAAGGGCAACATGCCGAGCAGGTTAGTGGCAACAAAACAATCTATCTTATCGACGATTTTGCAGCCGAACTAGACAGCGCCAAGCGGCGTTTACTAGCCGAGTGCTTGCAAAGAAATGGGTCTCAAGTGTTTGTTTCAGCAATTGAAGAACAGATGCTAGATGGATTTGATTTAGAAGGATGCACAATGTTTCACGTGGAACATGGTGTTATCAACGACTATAAAACGAGAGTAAAACATGGCTGAAAATGAATATGGCTCATCAAGTATTAAGGTACTAAAAGGCCTTGATGCGGTAAGAAAACGTCCTGGGATGTATATTGGTGATACCGATGATGGCTCAGGTTTACATCACATGGTATTCGAAGTTGTAGATAACTCCATTGATGAAGCATTAGCGGGCCACTGTCAGGATGTAGTCGTTACGATTCATAGTGATGGTTCTGTCTCTGTTTCCGATGACGGTCGAGGTATTCCGGTTGATCTTCACGAAGAGGAAGGGGTATCGGCCGCAGAAGTAATTATGACGGTGCTACACGCCGGTGGTAAGTTTGACGATAACTCCTATAAAGTATCGGGTGGTTTACATGGAGTGGGGGTTTCAGTAGTAAATGCCTTATCGATTAAACTACAGCTAACCATTAAGCGCCAAGGACACGTTTACGAACAGTTTTATACTCTAGGTGAACCTGATGCACCTTTGGCTAAAGTGGGTGATACCGATAAAACGGGTACTGAGCTTCGCTTCTGGCCAAGTGCGGAAATTTTCTCTGATACGACTTTCCATTACGATATTCTGGCAAAGCGCCTACGTGAATTATCATTCTTGAATTCTGGTGTATCGATCATCCTAAAAGATGAACGCGATGGTAAGCAGGACCACTTCTGTTATGAAGGGGGGATTCAAGCCTTCGTATCCTTCTTGAATACCAATAAAACACCGATTCATGACAAAGCCTTTAGCTTCAACTTGCAACGCGAAGATGGTATTGCTGTAGAAGTAGCAATGCAGTGGAATGATGGTTTCCAAGAGAATATTTTCTGTTTCACTAACAATATTCCACAGCGCGATGGTGGTACTCACTTAGCTGGGTTTAGAGCAGCCTTAACTCGAACCTTAAACAGCTATATGGAAAAAGAAGTTAATAAGAAAGATAAGAGCAGCGCTACCGGTGATGATGCCCGTGAAGGCTTAACTGCTGTTATTTCGGTTAAGGTTCCTGATCCAAAGTTCTCAAGCCAAACCAAAGATAAATTGGTGTCATCTGAAGTGAAATCTGCAGTTGAGCAAGCCATGGGTGAGAAGCTGAGTGATTACCTACTTGAGAACCCTCAAGAAGCTAAGATTATCACGCAAAAGATTATTGATGCAGCCCGAGCTCGTGAAGCGGCCCGTAAAGCTAGAGATATGACTCGTCGTAAAGGCGCCTTGGACCTAGCAGGCTTACCCGGTAAATTAGCCGATTGTCAGGAAAAAGACCCTGCACTTTCTGAACTATACATAGTGGAGGGTGATTCTGCGGGTGGTAGTGCTAAGCAAGCTCGTAATCGTAAGAACCAGGCGATTTTGCCACTTAAAGGTAAAATTCTAAACGTAGAGAAAGCCCGTTTCGATAAGATGCTGTCTTCCCAAGAGGTGGCAACACTGATTACCGCTATGGGCTGTGGTATTGGTCGAGATGAGTATAACCCTGATAAAACTCGTTACCATCAAATCATTATCATGACCGATGCTGATGTGGATGGTTCACATATTCGAACTCTATTGTTGACCTTCTTCTACCGCCAAATGCCGGAAATTATCGAGCGTGGTTACATATATATTGCTCAGCCTCCTTTGTATAAGGTTAAAAAAGGCAAGCAAGAACGCTATGTGAAGGATGAAGAATCTTTAACTGAATATCTCACTTCTTTAGCCTTAGATAATTCTGGTTTGCATGTGAATGCCGATGCGCCAGCTATCACCGGAGAACACTTAGAAAACTTGGTTCGTCAGTACCGCCGTGTTTGGAAAAACAATGAGCGTTTATCGCGCCGTTACCCCATCTCTTTATTAAGCCAAATGATTTACCAACGTTGCTTAACGGTTGAAGAGTTAAAAGATACCGAAGTATTGGAGCAATGGGCGGAAGAATTAATCGAACCTGTGAATGCGGAACTACCTAGTGGTAACTACTACTCAGTAGAAATTGAGAAACATGAGGAACGTGAAATTTACTACCCTGTGTTTACTCTGCGCCAGCATGGTGTAGATACCGCCTTTAAGTTTGAATCAGATTTCTTTGCTTCTCATGACTACAAAGATATTTGCAGTCTCTACGATAATTTAAACAACCTGATTGAAGAGGGTGCTTATGTTAAACGTGGAGAAAAAGTGAAGCCCGTGAATAGCTTTGAGGAAGCTCTGAACTGGTTAATGTCTGAATCACGTCGTGGCCTTTATATTCAACGTTATAAAGGTTTGGGTGAGATGAACCCTGATCAGCTTTGGGAAACCACCATGGATCCGGAAACTCGTCGTATGTTAAGAGTAACCGTTGAAGATGCTATCGCTTGTGACCAATTGTTCACAACCTTAATGGGTGATCAGGTAGAGCCACGTCGTCACTTCATTGAAGATAATGCCTTAAATGTAGAAAACCTCGACGTTTAAGCTTCGCTTCTCATTTTTAAAGCACAAAAAGGCAATATGAAAATATTGCCTTTTTTGTACTTGAAAGCCAAAAGACAGCCCTTATATATAATTATAACGCAGCGCCACATTGGGTGGGCTACGTGATAAACGGTGCAGCGCTAATGCTGACCACAACAATTTATTGCTCTATGAGGATAAACAAATATGCGTAATCAATATGACTTTTCTCCACTTTATCGTACTGCTATTGGCTTCGATCGTTTAGCTAATTTCATTGAAGCGGCTTCCAATCAAAGTGCTCAAGCACAGAGTAATGGCTATCCTCCTTATAACATCGAAGCGCTCGATGAAAATAATTACCGTATTACTTTAGCCGTGGCTGGCTTTAGCGAAGATGAGCTTACTATTGTGGCTCAAGAAAATGCATTAGTGGTGACTGGCACTAAGCAGAAGAAAAACGAACAAACTAAATTTTTACATCAAGGCATTGCGGAACGAGGGTTCGAGCGCAAATATCAAATTGCCGACCATGTGAAAGTTAAAGCGGCCAACTTAGAAAATGGTCTGTTGCAAATTGACTTGGAAAGAGAAATCCCGGAAGCCCTGAAACCTAAGCAAATCCCAATTAATGGTAAGTTGCGGGTTGAAGCTTTAGACGCTAAATCAGCCTGATAGTTAAGTAAGATAAAAGAAGAAAGGGCCATTTTAGGCCCTTTTTTGTTAGCCTAATAATGGATTAACCACATCGGCTAATATCCCTATGCCTCGTTTTACTTGTGCTTCACTTTGTGCGAAGTTGAGGCGTATACATTCTTGAGTATGCCGCCACTCACTGCTAATACCTGGGAAGAAGTAACTGCCGGGAACGATCAATAAACCCTGTTGCTTAAGGCGCTGGTACAACTGCTTATCGCTAATGCTTAAGCCTTCAAACCAGAGCCATAAAAACATTGCTCCTTCAGATTTATGTATTTTGAATTGTGTAGATGGAATAGCCTGCTGTAGCCATTTTATCGCCTGTTCAGACTTTTGTTGGTAATAAGGCTTAATGATGTTATTACTCGCATCAAGCAGGCTATTATCTTTTAGCATTTCGTTGGCTAGGGCTGGGCCTATACCTCCTGGCGAGAGGTTAATAATCCCCGAAAGGTTACTAATGGCTTTTACCGTTTCTGGCTTGGCAATTACTATCCCACAGCGAGCCCCCGGTAAACCTAGCTTGGATAAGCTTAAGCACAGAATGGTGTTTTCATCCCAGTAGGGAGTGGCTTCGGGAGTGAAAATTAAATTAGGAAAAGGCAGCCCGTAGGCGTTATCAATCAGCAAGGGAATATCGTGTTGCTTGGCCAGCTGAGAGAGCTTCAGTAACTCTTTGTCAGTAATCACATTGCCGGTTGGATTAGTTGGGCGAGAAACGCAGATCAAGCCAATGCTTTCATCGATAGTGAGTTGTTCAAAGTCAACGTGATATTTAAATTGGCGACCTTCTAGCTGCTCAATACTCGGTTTATTGCCAATAAATAAATCATCACTAAGGCCGCTATCTTCATAACCAATGTATTCTGGGGCCAAGGGAAATAATACGCGTTTATTGTGTGCTCCCTTGCCAGCAAACAAGTTAAACAGGTAGAAAAAAGCAGTTTGGCTACCGTTAGTGAGTGCTATGTTTTCTTCGTTAATATCCCATTGAAATTCATTTCTAAAAAAAGCTGCTAAATTAGAAATGAATTCTTTATTGCCTTGTGGAGCATCGTAATTACATAAGGCTTTTAATAGGCTCTGATTGTCTAGGCTACGACGCAGGTGTTGGTCGAAGATAGTATTCATGGCAGTGATTTGTGCCGGGTTGCCGCCGCCTAACATAATCATTTCGTCGCCAGCTCTAATTCCTTCGTCAAGGTCATCCATTAACTGGGTTATTCCAGCGTGGCGAGTAAACTTATTACCAAAACTCGAATACTTCATAACTTTCCCTTTGTCTTGAAGGCGTCACCTTAGCAAAAATTAAGCGTGAAAAACATTAGCTAAATAACAGCATTCGGCTCTGTGGCTTTGACTAAGCAGAGCCTAGATATGAAAAAAGCGGCCGAAGCCGCTTAGTTTTGCTTGATAGGAGTTTAGCGCCTATTTACTGGCTTGTCCGGCATACACAACTACTACCGCATCATCACCCTTACGTCGTTCAAATACATAAGGCTGCTGATTAAGTTGTTTGTGCTCACCTGCTCCTACAGCTTGGTGGCGTTTACGGAACTGTAGTAGCTTCTGCCAGTGCTTATACACCGCAAGACGTTGTTCATCAAGTTGATCCCAATTCATGTCTGAGCGGGTCGCTTGATGCTTGTCAGAGCTACGAGGGCCTTTCTCTCTGGCGGTTTCGTCACCGTAAAATACTTGTACCGCAGTAGGCATCAATAAGAAGGCCGAGCCCAATTGTTTTTGTTGCTCTAAATCTTTACTGATACTGCCATAGGCGAGACGAGTATCGTGAGACGAGACATAGCTTAGCAACTTACCATCACGTTGCGTTAGCACCTTAGCGTAACGCTCATAGCCATCTTCCATATCGGCCAAACAGTTCATGCCTTTTTTGGCCAGTTCAGTTTGGTAAGTAAAGTCGATTAAGGAATCAAAGCCACTGGCATATAGTCGAGAGTTGTTTAGGCCTTGTCCCCAAAACTCACCGGTCATCCAAAACTCATTGTCGTCTAAAACTTTATTTGGGTTGTTTTTCTTCCATTCTTGGAAGGCTTTAGTAGACGCGAGTTTTAGCTCTTGCCAGGCTTCTGGTTCTACGTGTTTAACGGTATCGGCACGGAAGCCGTCGATGCCGTATTCGCGTACCCAGTCTGAAAGCCAGGTCACTAGATAATCACGAACCGTCGCGCCAGGAATTTCCACCGCTTTAGTATCAGGTTTGTTTTTATAAAAAGGTGGTAGGCCCACAACCTTGTCTGATTCTGTTTGGAAGTCAGGTAAATAAGCCAGCGACATTTCAAAATCACTAGGACCGGGGTTAGGGTAACCAGAAATATCGGTTCTTACCCAATCTGGTCCCCACCATTTAACCCAGCCTTCGCGGTTGCCATAATCGATATAGTCATTAAAACTATGCCAAGTTTCGCCTTGGCCGGGAGTCCAGTCGGTCCATTTTTGGCCTAGGTAGGTTTCGATGGGCACGTCATACTCTTGAGTTGAGCCAAATTTAAACTCTTGCATATCGGCAAGGGTGGCATAGCCAGTATGGTTCATCACGATATCCATAACTACACGAATACCCTTGGCATGAGCGCTATCAACGAACTGTTTAAATTCCTCGGCACTGCCCATGTTTTGGTCCATCACAGTATAGTCTTGAGCATAGTAGCCGTGATAAGCGTAGTGCTTGAATTCTCCACGCATACCACCGCCAACCCAGCCTCGAATTTGTTCGTAGGGTGCGGTAATCCAAATAGCATTAATACCAAGATCTTCAATGTAATCGAGTTTTTCTGTTAGGCCGGCAATATCACCGCCGTGGAAGGTGCCGATTTCATTGGCTCCGTCTTTGCTACGACCGTAACTGTTATCGTTGCTAGGGTTACCATTGTAAAAACGGTCGGTAATAACGAAGTAGACCGAGGCGCTGTCCCAGTTAAACTTATCGGCTTTCTTGGTGGCTGACTCGAGTAACAATAGTCCTCCGCTCTCTGCTGCGGGGGTAAAGGTGACTTTTCCTTGGTAAACGGTGCTAACTTGGCCGCTGTAGAAATCTTTAACGGCGGTGCCTTCTTCAAAGCTGTTGGTTACGTCTACAGTAATGGGCTGACCATCCCATTGTAGGCATTGTTTGCTTTGACTTAGTGCTTGTTGCGAACTGGTCGCCGTAGCTGTCGTGTTTTGGTTGGCATCGTTTGATGCGCAACCCGCGATAGCTATGCTGACCAAGCAGCCCAAAAGGGCAGGTTTAATTACTTGCTGCATTGCTTAGTTCCTTTCTGTTGACCATACAAAAAAGCCCCTGTTGGGGCTTTTAACTAGCGTAGCTAGTATTACATCTCTTCTTTTTCGATGTAAACAACTGGAATTTCTTCAGACCAGTCTAGGAAGAAACGGTATACACCATCTTCTTCTGGAGTAAATTTGAAGTTATCAAAGGCTGAACATTTGTTAGATTGACGACGTTCGCCAATTTTGATGTCTGCTTCGCCAGATAGGAAACCGAAGTTAGTACCACATTGCCATGCTGCGTCACCAAATTTCCACTCGTAAGGTTGGCCATCAGCAATTAGTGGCTCGTCAACTGCAGAAGTTGCAGACCAAACGTTTTCTTTACCTTCAACGGGTTGAAGTTTAAATTCAGGAGCCGCATCCCACCAAGTGAATACACCACGTAGGTATACATCACGTGTTAATTTACTGTTTGAATCTCCAGAAGCACAACCTGCTGCAAGAACGGTGACTAGCGCTAGCACACCTGCTTTCATAATATTTTTAAGCATTTCCAATTCCTTTCTTTTTTATAGCTTTCCTTTGTCTTTGCAGACAAACATTACGTAATGAGCTGAACTCAGCAACATTTATAGCGAAGCTAGCCGTGAAAAAACGTGCCAAGCTCACACTCCCAAGCTGAAAAGGATTTCAGGATTTCCTAGAATTTATTAAAACAGTTAAGTAGATCAAAAAAAGCCGCTGAAACAGAAATTAAGCGGCTTTTAAAGAGGTTGATAGCGAGTGTTATTATTGAATAACCGAGATGTCAGCAATTTCTAAAAACAATTGTCGTAGCGAGTTTAGTAGGCTTAAACGATTGATTTTTAGTTGATCATCTTCACTCATTACCATTACGTTATCGAAGAACTGGTCAACCACTTCACGTAAGCCAGCAAGCTCGATAAGGGCTTGTTGATAATCGGCTTTGGCTAGCAAAGGTGCTACTTTTTCGGCCATGGCAGTAATTGCGTTGGCCAGTGCTTGTTCTTCAGCTTCTTTCAACAAGCTGTTATCGACTTCCGGCTTCACGAAGTCTGGGTTCTTCGCCAGAATATTAGATACCCGCTTGTTTGCTGCGGCTAAGGCTTGTGCTTGTTCTAAAGTTCGGAAATGGCTTACCGCTTTGATCCGTGACTCAATGTCAATTAACTGGCTTGGCTTGCGCTCTAACACAGCGGTAATGACGCTGGCATCGATGCCTTGTTCTAGGTACATGGCGCGTAAACGAGCGTAGATGAAGTCGAGTAACTGAGCATGAACCTGGTTTTGCTGCTCTTGAGATAGTTCAAGAGGGAGCAATAACAGCGCACTATTGATTAGCGTATTCAAGTCCAGCTGGAAGCCTTTATCTTGAATGATGCGAATGATACCTAAGCTAGCACGACGCAGAGCGAAAGGGTCTTTGTCTCCCTTAGGTAATTGACCAATGGCAAAGATACCTACCAAGGTGTCCAATTTGTCGGCGATTGCTACCGCTGAAGCCACTTTAGATTCGGGTAGTTTGTCACCAGAAAAACGCGGCCAGTATTGCTGATTTAGGGCATTGGCAACATCTTCGTGCTCACCATCAAACTTGGCGTAGTACATACCCATAACACCTTGAATGTCAGGGAATTCTAATACCATTTCACTATTTAAATCGGCTTTAGATAGTAGCCCGGCGCGTTGTGCATGTTGGCTATTACCACCAATTTCACCGGCAATTTGTGCAGCCAGTTCTGACACACGATTAGCTTTGTCTAATAAGCTGCCTAATTTTTGCTGGAATACCACATTGGCTAGTTTATCTAAGCGGCTGTCTAATCTAGATTTTTTGTCAGTTTCAAAGAAGAATTCAGCATCCGCTAGGCGAGGGCGAACCACTTTTTCGTTACCTTCAATCACCTGCTTAGGATCTTTACTCACAATGTTAGATACAAAGATGAAACGAGGTAATAAGTTACCTTCGGTATCTAAGATAGGGAAATACTTCTGGTTGTCTTTCATGGTGTAGATCAACGCTTCGGCGGGGACCGCAAGGAATTTATCCTCAAAGCTACCTACCATTGCTACAGGCCATTCCACCAATGAACATACCTCTTCCAGCAAGCTGTCGTCCATCTCCACTACGCCGCCTTCACGAGCAGCTTCGGCTTCAATTTGCTCGCGAATAATGGTTTTACGTTGTTCGTAATTAACGATCACTTTGCCGCGGCGGTCTAGTTGCTGCACGTAATCGTTGGCATGGCTAAGTTCAAACTCGGCTTCACCCATGAAGCGGTGGCCGCGCACGGTACGCGCTGACTCGATGCCTAAAATATTACCTTGTACTAGTTTTTCACCATATAACATAGTGATGGTGTGTACTGGACGAATGAACTGAGTCGCGGTAGCGCCCCAACGCATCGGTTTAGGAATGGGTAACTTGGCTAAGCCATCGGCGATAATCTCGGGAACCAATTGGTAAATGCTTTGACCGCTAATCTCAGCTTTATGCAGTAACCATTCACCTTTATCGGTGCTGATGCGTTCAGCTTGCTCAACGCTAATGCCATTTGAGCGAGCCCAGCCTTCGGCTGCCTTAGTGGCTTTGCCGTCGGCATCGAAGGCAGCACTTACCGCAGGACCGCGTTTTTCTACCACTTTGTCTGGGGTCTTTTCACTGAGCGCTGTAACTAACAAAGCTAGGCGACGAGGTGCTGCAAACCACTCAATTTTTTCAAATTGGAAGTCTGCCTTTTCTAGCCCTTGTTGCACATTGCTTTGGAACGATTCTGCTAAGCCGCGTAAGGCTTTAGGTGGCAACTCTTCGGTGCCGATTTCTACTAATAGGTTGTCGTAACTCATGCTGCCTCCGTTACTTGTTGTCTTTGCATAAAGGGAAACCGAGCTCTTCACGAGCATGGTAATAAGCTTCTGCTACGGCCTTGGATAAGGTTCTTACTCGTAGAATGAAGCGTTGCCGTTCGGTTACCGAAATTGCATGACGGGCATCAAGTAAGTTAAAGGCATGTGAGGCTTTCATTACTTGTTCATAAGCAGGCAGTGGGAGCCCTGCTTCAATTAGTTTCTGACTGTCTTTTTCACATTGATCAAACTGGGCGAATAAGGCTGTGGTATCGGCGTGCTCGAAGTTGTAAGTAGATTGTTCAACTTCATTCTGATGGAATACGTCACCGTAAGTCACCTTGCCCATGGGGCCATCGGTCCAAACTAAGTCGTAGATGCTATCTACGCCTTGAATGTACATGGCGAGGCGCTCTAAACCATAGGTAATCTCACCGGTTACAGGTGAGCACTCTAAGCCACCCACTTGTTGGAAGTAGGTAAACTGGGTGATTTCCATGCCATTTAACCATATTTCCCAGCCTAGTCCCCAAGCACCTAGAGTGGGGGATTCCCAGTTATCCTCAACGAAACGAATATCGTGAACTTCTGGGTTGATGCCTAATTCAACCAAGGAGCCAAGGTACAGCTCTTGAATGTTGTCTGGAGAAGGCTTCATGACAACTTGAAATTGGTAGTAATGTTGAAGACGATTGGGGTTTTCACCGTAGCGTCCATCAGTGGGACGGCGACATGGTTGTACATACGCACTAGACATCGGTTCTGGACCGATAGAGCGCAAGAACGTTTGCGGGTGGAAGGTGCCAGCGCCCACTTCCATGTCTAAAGGTTGAACAATGACGCAGCCTTGGCGAGCCCAGTAGTCCTGTAGGGCTAAAATCAGGCCCTGAAAGGTTTTTATATCGTATTTATGCATGATTTTGTGTCGCGCGTATGAAAAATAATCGGTTTTATAACTGACGGAGTATACCTTAGCAAGTAAGCAGACCCTAGTGCTGTTATAAGGCGAATTGCTGATAAAGTAGACTTTTTTTAAAAAACTGGCCTAACTACCTTTTTTGATCAAATACCGAAAAGGTGTTTGGTCGGTCTTTTTGGCCACTAAAGTGTGATCCATGAATTCACAAAAGCTAACCATGTCGCGAGTAGTTGAAGGATCATCTGCTTCCACCAATAAGGTTTCACCCAGACTCATGTTGCGAATGGCTTTTCTTACCATCATCACTGGCTCAGGGCAACGTAAACCCAAAGCATTTAGTTGGTGATCGGCTTGGCTTAAGTCTATTTCTTTACTCATCGAACTTGGTTCTCTCGTTGCTACTTTGGCATCGTTGTTGATAAGCAATACCAAGGGGCAGCGGTCATAAATGACGCTGAAGAATAAGCCAAGATTATCATAAACCACCGACAAATAAAAAAGGGGCCTAAGCCCCTAGTTTGATATTTATCAGCGGACTCGTTGTTCGCTATTAGGGTCGAAAAACACCGCGTTTGATAAATCAAACATTAGTTCTAAGTTTTCGCCCATTTTCGCTGGTTTGTCGGGATCTAAACGACAACTAATTTCTTTATCGTTTAGGCTCACTAAGGCAATTGTATCGGGACCAGTTGGCTCTAATACACCTAATTTTAAGTTGAGTGTGGCGACTAAGGCTTTGCCTTGCTTAGACGGATTAACATGAGTAATTTGTTCTGGGCGAATGCCCACTACTACGGATTTCCCAGCATAACTGGCTAGCTGCTCGGGCAGCGGAATATGATGGGTCTTTTGTTGGTCACAAACCAAGCTCCCTACTAAACCCTGCTCAGACTGTTCTACTCGGCAGTGTAAGAAATTCATTGCCGGAGAACCCATAAAACCGGCCACAAACATGTCTGCTGGATTATTGTAAATCTCGGCAGGCGTGCCCAGTTGCAATAACTTACCATCTTTCATTACCGCAATACGGTCGGCTAAGGTCATCGCTTCGATTTGGTCGTGGGTAACGTAAACGATGGTAGTGCCTAAACGTTGATGTAATTTCTTAATTTCATGGCGCATTTCTACACGCAGTTTGGCATCTAGGTTACTTAAGGGCTCATCGAACAGGTAAATTTTAGGCTGGCGAGCCAGTGCTCGGCCCATTGATACCCGCTGCTGTTGTCCCCCTGATAATTGTGAAGGTTTACGCTCGAGTAGGTGCTCAATTTGCAATAGCTGGGCCACTCGGGTGACTTCTTTATCGCGGGCTGCTTTTTCCATTTTTTGAATTTTTAAAGCAAACTCAATGTTGCCGCGCACCGTCATGTTGGGGTAGAGCGCGTAGGACTGAAACACCATAGCAATGTCTCTATCTTTGGGTTCTACGCTGTTAACCACTTTGCCATCGATGCAGATGTCGCCACTGGTGATACTCTCTAAACCGGCAATCATATTCATTAAGGTAGATTTTCCGCAGCCAGAAGGTCCTACTAGAATTAGAAACTCACCAGAATCGATGGAAATATTGATGTCTTCTAGAGTGTTGGGGCCGTTTTTACCATAGCGCTTGTGTAATTGTTTTATATCTAAGGTCGCCATTGCTACTTATCCTTTTACTGAGCCAGCTGTTAAGCCGCGCACAAAATATTTTCCAGCTACAACGTAAACAAATAGGGTAGGAAGGGCAGCGATAATCGCGGCGGCCATGTCTACGTTGTATTCTTTAACACCGGTACTGGTATTAACTAAGTTGTTTAATGCCACGGTAATCGGTTGTGAATCCGAGCCCGAGTAAACTACGCCAAATAGGAAGTCGTTCCATATTTGAGTGAACTGCCAAATGATGCACACCATGATGATGGGCTTGGAAATGGGCAGCATGATCTTAAAAAAGATGGTAAAAAAGCCTGCGCCATCGAGCTTGGCGGCTTTCACCAATTCGCTGGGCACCGATACATAGAAGTTGCGGAAAAATAGGGTGGTAAATACCAAACCGTAAACCACATGAACAAACACTAGGCCGGTGGTGGTATTGGCTAAGCCAAATTTGCCTAAAGTGGCTGCCATCGGTAGCAAAATTACCTGAAAGGGAATGAAGCAGCCAAATAACATCAGGGCAAAAAACAGGTTTGAGCCTTTAAAGCGCCAGTGAGCAATAACGTAGCCGTTGAGGGCACCAATTAAGGTGGAAATGAACACCGCCGGTATTGCCATTTTAAAGGAATTCCAGAAATAACCTTTAACTCCTTCACAGGTCACCCCTGTACAAGCACTTCCCCACGCTTTGGCCCAAGCCTCTACTACCCATACATCGGGTAATGACAGCAGGTTTCCGCCACGAATGTCCGGTAAAGTTTTAAAGGAGGTGAGCAACATCACCATTAACGGCATTAAATAGACCGCACAAAATAGCAGTAAAATCAGATAGATGAATAAACGTCCCGGTGTAAATTTAGTCATATTATTGCTCCCGGTTACGTAGTTCTGAGTACAAATAAGGTACGAGGATGGCCAATACGCCGGCTAACATCATCATCGCACTCGCTGCACCTAAGCCCATTTGTCCACGGGTGAAGGCATGGGTATACATGAATAAAGCGGGGAGATCTGATGAATAACCTGGTCCACCAGAGGTTAAGGCGGTGACCAAGTCAAAGCTCTTGATGGCAATGTGTGAGGTAATTATCACCGCGCTAAAGAATACCGGACGTAAGCAAGGCAGAATGATTTTCCAGTAAATGGTAGGCATACTGGCGCCGTCAATTTGTGCTGCCTTCACAATGCTGGAATCGATGCCACGTAAACCCGCTAAGAACATTGCCATCACAAAGCCAGAAGATTGCCATACCGCGGCTATGACTAGGGTGTAGACCGACATTTCGTTGCTTACTATCCAGTCAAACTTAAAGCTGCTCCAGCCCCAGTCATGCATCATTTTTTCTAAGCCCAGCCCCGGATTTAAGATCCACTTCCAGGCGGTGCCAGTAACAATGAAGGACAATGCCATGGGGTAAAGGTAAATGGTGCGAATCGCCCCTTCTTGGCGAATGTTTTGGTCTAGTAAGATTGCCAGTAACGTGCCTAAAACAATCGAAATAACGATGAATAAAACACCAAAAACCAGCAGGTTAATACAGGAAGTCAGCCAGCGGTCATTTTCCATTAGCTTTTGGTATTGCAACAAACCCGCCCACTTAAAGTTGGGTAGGAAGCGTGAATGGGTTAATGAGAGGTAGCCAGTCCAAGCGACATAGCCGTAAATACATACTGTCACCAAGAAAATCGAGGGTGACAAAATGATTTTGGGTAGCCATTTTTGCAGAATATTAAACATAGTACAGCCTCGTTCGAACATCCGGTTCAAACAATAAGATAATCGCAATAGCAAGCTCCGGCATGGCGCCGGAGCTAGGGGGCTTATTTAGCGGCTTTTACTACGCGCGCTAATTTAGTTACTGCTTGTTTCGGGTCGCCGTTAGGATCATTGAAGAAGTTGGTTACCACGTCATAGATAGCACCTTGTACATAGCCAGTAGTGGCTAAGCCGTGGGCCATACTAGGAACCAAGTCGCCTGACTCATTACTGGCCTTAAAGGTAGCCATAGAGTCCAGCGCACAACTATCAAACTTGCTCATATCCATGTCGGTACGTACCGGAATAGAACCCTTGTTTAAGTTGAACACTTCTTGGAACTCTGGCGTGAGGATGGTTTTAGCCAAGGCTTTTTGGGCTTTAACATTGTCTGCATTGCTCAACTGGAACATTGCAAAGCTATCGATGTTAAAGGTAAATTGACCATCGGTTCCTGGTGCCGGCAAACAAACGAAGTCTTTACCTGGTACTTTACCTGCGGCGATAAATTCACCTTTGGCCCAGTCGCCCATAATTTGCATCGCTGCTTGGCCATTGATCACCATGCCGGTGGCGATATTCCAATCGCGACCCGGTGAGTCACTATCGATGTAGTTACGCATTTTTTGGAAGGTGGCGAAAACGTCTACCATCTTGTCGCTGCTTAGCACCGCGTCGTCATGTTCCACGAAGGCTTTGTTGTAGTCTTCAGAACCAAGAATATCTAAGGCAACCGCCTCAAATACCGTGGCGTCTTGCCAAGCTTGACCACCATGGGCAAGAGGAATGATGCCAGCGGCTTTTAGTTTGTCTGCTGCAACAAAGAACTCATCCATAGTGGTGGGCAGTTTGGCGCCAGCTTTTTCAAATACAGCGGGGTTGGCCCATAGCCAGTTTACTCGGTGAACGTTAACCGGAACCGCAACGTAATCGCCGTTAAACTTCATTACTTTTGTGACAACGGCGGGAACCACTTGATCCCATTTTTCGGCTGCTGCTACGTCATTGAGGTTGGTTAAAAAGCCCAGATCGGCCCATTCTTGAATGTCGTGCCCTTTAATTTGGGCCGCCGCTGGTGGATTACCAGAGATGGCGCGGGTTTTCAGTACCGTCATGGCACTTTCCCCGCCACCACCTGCTACGGCAAAGTCTTTCCAAGTGTGGCCTTGGGTTTCTAACATTTGTTTAAGTACGCCGACCGATTTTGCTTCACCGCCTGAAGTCCACCAATGAAGAACTTCAACTTCGCCTGCATGAGCAAGATTGATCGCGCCAGTAAGTGCCAGGGTAGAGGCAAGAGTGACAAATTTACGCATATTATTAATGCCTTTGTTATTGTTTTGTGAATTCCATTCCTTGTTTCACCAATCTTTTTGTCGACGATTGGCTAATTAATAGTCTATGTGAAACAGCTTGATAACAAAGTAACTGATTGTAACAAAGGTGTTACAAAAGGCTTATTTTATGTGAGGCAGTTGGAGTTTTACTTCTAAACCTCCTTGAGGCAGGTTTTGCAAGCTAATATCGCCGCCGTGGGCGTGGGCAATATTGCGCGCAATACCCAAGCCTAAACCGGAACCCGCTTGATCTTGGCTTAAGCGAACATAGGGGTTAAATACGTCTTTGAGGCGGTCTTCTGGGATCCCTGGGCCATGGTCAACAAACAGTAAACACAGCTCATTGTCATCGTCGAGTAGGTAAATTTCTATCGCACTACCGTATTTAATGCCGTTTTCAACTAGGTTGCTAATACAGCGTTTAATCGCCAAAGGTTTACCGCGGTAACTGCGTGGCGTATCGCCAAATAAGGCCACCTTGTCGGCATAGGGTTCGATACAGTGTTTTAAGTGAGTCATTATATTGATATCACTTAAATTTTCATGAATGTCGGTATCTTTAACGGTTTGTAAGGCACCCTTAGCCATGATTTCCAATTCGTCTAGGTCACGGTTAAAAGCATCAATCACTTGGTCATCATCGAGTAACTCGGCGCGTAGTCGTAGCCGCGTAATTGGTGTTTTTAGATCGTGAGAGATAGAACGGAACAACAGCTCTCGATCTTCAATATAGCGTTTCAGCTTATTCTGCATGGCATTGAAGGCACGTGTGGCCTTGCGGATCTCGTCACTGCCTTCTTCTACTAAAGGGGGTTGAAATAAATCAATGGTTAAGCTAGAAGCAGCCTTGGCAAGGCGTCTAAGTGGCCGTGTTTGCCGGCGTACCAAAACAAAGGTAAATAGCAGCAAGAAAAAGGTCATTAGGGCAATGAACATGACTCGGTCTTGCGGTAGTAAGTTGTCTTTTAGGCTCATGTAGGGAGCGGGGAGTAAGGCCGCTAGGTAAATCCACTCACCACTTTCCAGCTCTATTTGAGTGACCAGTATAGGTGGGTTGAGTGGTTTGATTTGTAGCGTATGGGAAGCCCAAGAAGAGGGTAAGTCTTTAAGATAAACGTCATTTTTTAAGATTTTCAGTTGCTCTGGCATGGCGAAGTCGACATCGATCATCGGACTGCGAGCAAGCTCTCGATGTAATACTTCGCCTACCGTTTGAATCACAACGTTTTTACGATGACTGTCAGGTATTGGCTGAATATTAATGAATTCTTTATTCAGCGAAACAAAGAATCGTGTGCCACCCATTTTGCGTAGTTGATCGAGCACAATATGGCGATATTCAGAAGGCAGCGATTCAAAAAAAGTCACCGTGGAAGCAAGGCTTAGCGCTAAGTTTTCTGAAGTGGAGCGAAGCCCTTCCGTTTCCGATTGGCGCAGTTGATAAAACCAGATAAAGCTACTTACGCCTTGAGCTAAGCCAATGGCCAATAGTAGCAATAACAGCATTCTCGCCAGAAGCGAGTTAGGCTTGATGCGTTCGATAAACGCCTTAAGCTTCATGGCTGACTTGGGTGACCATCATGTAACCCACGCCGCGAATGGTACGGATTAAGCGGGTTTGGCTGCCATCGTCTTTGAGGCGTTGGCGTAGTCGGCTAATTTGCACATCGATGCCGCGTTCCATGGGCAGGCTTTCGCGTCCCCGAGTAGCATCACTAATGGTGTCTCTGTCTAAGGTTTCGTTAGGGTGTTGTAAGAATAATTGCAGTAAACGGTAGTCACTGCTCGACAGTTCGAGTTTGTCGCCGTCTTGATGCTCTAATTGCTGATTTTGGGTATCTAAGCGCCACTGACCAAAACGAATGTAGCGAGTATTGTGCTGGGAGTTGGCGGTGACTTGAGAGCGTCTTAGTAAGGCTTTAATTCGCGCCAGCAATTCGCGTGGATTAAAGGGTTTGCCAATGTAATCGTCGGCGCCCAGCTCTAAGCCAACAATTCTATCCATTTCATCGGAGTTAGCGGTAAGCATGATGATGGGCACATTGGAGGTGCGACGGATTTGCTGACACAGAGTAAAACCATCGTCTCCCGGTAGCATGATGTCCAGAATAATCAGCTCAGGATCATTGGTTTCGAGCAACTTGGTCATTTCCTCACCGTCGTTAGCACTAATCACGTCAAAACCTGACTTACTTAAATACTGTTGAAGCAAGTTACGAATTTCTTGATCGTCATCGACTACCAACAACTGTTTAGCTAAAACCATGAGCCTCTATACTGTATGAATGAAAACATTCCCATAAGAATACCAAACAACCCGCTTAGGAAAAACGCTTGTGCCAAATAAGCAAAAAAAATGGGAGCTAAATGTTACCATTTGGCTCCCATTGTTAAGAAAGACGCGGAATTATGGGCGTTCAAACACCGTTGCGATACCCTGACCTAGACCGATGCACATGGTCGCAACACCGAGCTTGGCATTTTTGGCCTCCATTAGGTTGATTAAGGTGGTAGATATACGCGTGCCAGAACAACCTAGCGGATGGCCTAAAGCAATCGCTCCACCATTGAGGTTGACCTTATCATCCATTTGCTCCAGCAAGCCTAAATCTTTAACACAAGGCAGCGATTGCGCGGCAAAGGCTTCGTTGAGTTCAAATAGGTCGATGTCATCAATGCTAAGCCCTGCACGCTTCAAGGCTTTTTGCGTAGCTGGAACTGGGCCGTAACCCATAATTGAAGGATCGCAACCGGCAATCGCCATCGACCGGACTTTAGCACGCACGCTTAGGCCTAGTTCTGCGGCCTTTTCTGCCGACATCACTAACATGGCGGAAGCGCCATCAGATAAGGCCGAAGAAGTGCCGGCGGTGACTTTACCGTTGGCAGGGTCAAATACCGGACGCAGTTGGGCCAAGGCTTCTACTGTGGTTTCTGGGCGAATTACTTCGTCGGTGTTGATTTTTTTCAGTGTGCCATCGGCGTCGTGGCCTTCTATGGGGTAGATTTCGTTAGCAAAGCGGCCTTCCAAGGTTGCTTGATGGGCCAAACGGTGAGAGCGCGCGCCAAATTCATCCATGGCTTCTCGGCTAATACCATGCATTTGCGAGAGCAACTCGGCGGTTAAGCCCATCATGCCTGCTGCCTTGGCAACCGACTTGGCCATGCCGGGGTGAAAATCTACCCCGTGGCTCATTGGCACATGGCCCATATGCTCAACCCCACCAACGATGAATACATCGCCCTGGTCTGCCATAATCGCACGCGCCGCATCATGCAGTGCTTGCATCGATGATCCGCATAAGCGGTTAACCGTTACTGCACCCGTTGAATGTGGCAGGCCAGCTAATAAGGCGGCGTTACGAGCAATATTAAAGCCTTGCTCTAAGGTTTGTTGAACACAGCCCCAGTAAACATCTTCAATATCCATTGGGTCCAGTTTGGGATTACGTTCCAGTAAACCCTTCATTAATTGAGCTGATAAGTCTTCGGCGCGAACATGCCTAAAGCAGCCGTTTTTCGAGCGGCCCATTGGAGTTCGAATACAATCAACTATCACGACTTCTTTCATTTTATATTCCTCCATTAGCCTTGCTTGCCGTAGTAAGTTTCGCCTGCCGCTGCTTTTGCGCGTAAGCCATCGGTAACGTGATATAAAGGACCTAATTCAGCGTATTGGTCTGCTAGAGCTAGATATTTATCTAAGCCCATGTTGTCTAGGTAACGGAATACGCCACCTCTAAAAGGAGGGAAACCTAAGCCATAGACCAGCGCCATATCGGCTTCACCTGGACTTTGAATAATGCCTTCTTCTAAACAGCGCACCACTTCGTTAATCATCGGGATCATCATGCGGGCGATGATTTGCTCGCTGCTGTAGTCTTGCGACTGGTTAGCCACTTTATTAAGTAGTTGATAGCTGGCTGGATCGGCATCTTTTTTCGGTTTGCCGCGGCTGTCTTTGGTATAAGCATAAAAACCCAAACCGTTTTTCTGGCCGAAACGTTGTGCTTGATACATGACATCAATGGCGTCTTCTGTGGTTTTTCCCATGCGCTCAGGGAAACCTTTAGCCATTACTTCCCCAGCGTGGTGGCCGGTATCAATACCTACTACATCAAGTAGATAGGCGGGGCCCATTGGCCAACCAAATTGTTTTTCCATGACTTTATCAACTTGAACAAAGTCGGCACCGTCTTGCAGTAGCCGAGTGAAGCCAAAGAAATAAGGAAACAGCACACGGTTAACAAAAAAGCCGGGACAATCATTTACCACTACTGGGGTTTTACCCATTTTCGCGGCGTAGGCGACAACACTGTCGATGGTCTCTTGAGAGGTTTTCTCTCCACGAATCACTTCAACCAAAGGCATGCGATGTACAGGGTTAAAGAAGTGCATACCACAGAACTTTTCGGGGCGCGCTAAATCTTTAGCTAGCAGAGAAATGGGAATAGTAGAGGTATTAGAAGCGACAATGGTGTCGGCAGAGACTTTTTGTTCAACTTCTTTTAGTACCGCCGCCTTAACTTTAGGGTTCTCAACAACCGCTTCAACCACAATATCGCTATTGGCGATAGACTCATAGTTTAGGCTTGGGTTAATCGAAGACAGTATTTTGCCCATTTTTAGGCCGTCAATGCGACCGCGTTCTAACTGCTTGTTTAGCAGTTTAGTGGCTTCGTTCATGCCAAGCTCAAGTGCGGCTTGGTTAATGTCTTTCATGATTGCTGGAATACCGCGACTGGCGCTTTGGTAGGCAATACCTCCGCCCATGATGCCAGCGCCTAATACTGCCGCTTGATTGATAGCCTGAGCATTTTTTCCGGATTTTTTGGCGAGAGCTTTAAGTTGCTGATCATTTAAGAAGATGCCTACCAAGGCTTGAGCTACCTCAGACTTGGCTAGGCCAATGAAGTTTTTGGCTTCTATTTTTAATGCTTCTTGTCGATTACAGCGGGCCGCGCTTTCAATGGTTTTAACTGCGGTGATAGGTGCAGGGTAGTGCGGCCCGGCTTTGGCGCTAACCATGCCTTTAGCGCAGTTGAAGCTCATTGTTGCTTCAATTTTATTAAGCGCTAAAGGAGCCTGTTTAGCTTTCCGGCGAGACTGCCAATCGATGTTGTTAGCAATGGCATCGTTGAGCATGCTTAAGGCCGCTTCACGTAGTTGGGCGCTATCTACGACAGCATCTACTGCAGCAAATTTTAGGCTCTCGGCAGCTTTATAGTTTTTACCTGTGGTGATCCATTCCATCGCATTGTCGGCGCCAATCACACGAGGGAGTCTTACCGTACCACCAAAGCCAGGCATGATGCCGAGCTGGGTTTCTGGTAGACCGATACGAGCATTGCTATCGGCAATGCGCAAATCGGTAGAGAGGATTAACTCACAACCGCCGCCCAGGGCATAACCATTAATTGCTGAGATGCTAGGAACCGGAAGGTCTTCCAGCGCATTAAAGATGTCATTGGCTTTATTTAGCCAAGCGCTTAGCTCGTCTTCAGGTAGAGCGAACAGCCCTAAAAATTCGGTGATGTCGGCACCGACGATAAAAGCCTCTTTGGCGGAGCTAACTAACAGACCTTTTAACTGAGCTTGGTTTTGTAATGCGCTGATAGCTTCATCGAGTGAAACCAGGGTGCTTTTGTCTAACTTATTGACACTTCCTTGCTTGGCATCGAATGTTAGTTCAGCGATACCATCGGCAATATAACGAACACTGAGGTTCTCGCCTTGATAGATCATTCCGCTCTCCTTATGTCTGGTGTTCGTTGCACCAGTTTGTGTAGGGGTTAGAGATAAGTTGTAATCAGTTTGTTACTTAAATATTAAAACAAATATAACACCTATTTAAAACACTTGTTTAATTATTTGTTGGGCAGAGCACAAATTGAGGCTTGAAATTGCCGATGGCATCGGTGGAAAATCCTTGATTAAACGCGCCAGATCTAAAAAAGCTGTGCTTAAATGGGCTATAACTAAATAGCCCACAAAAAGCCCGAGAGAGGATGCCATGGCAACGATTCAAGGTTTGTTTACTCAACACATAGAACAACTACAGCAGCGAGTGGCTAAGTTGTTAGCCCGAGAGGGTTTAGATGCGCTGATCATTCATTCTGGCTATCCTTTACGTACTTTTCTCGATGATCAGCATTATCCTTTTAAAACTAATCCCCATTTTAAGCATTGGCTGCCCTTAACCGAGCATCCCCATTGTTGGCTGGTGGTAAATGGCTTGGATAAGCCGAAATTGATTTACTATCAGCCAAGTGATTATTGGCATAAAACCGCCGATGAACCTGCTGGCTTTTGGCTAGAGAGCTTCGATATTGAGATTATGAAAAACCCTCAAGATATTGAGCCCTTCTTACCGGCTCAGCGGCAGCGTTGCGCTTATATTGGTGAACATCCCGAGTTAGCAGAGGCACTAGCTATTGGTGAACGTAATCCTGAGTCGGTATTAAATTTTCTACATTATCACCGTGCTTATAAAACCGCTTATGAGATAGACAGTATTGATGAAGCGAACCATAGAGCGGTAAAAGCGCATTTAGTGGCAAAGGAATTGTTTTTTGCTGGCGCATCAGAATTTGATATCAATCTAGCCTATTTATCCTGCTTGGGTAAAAGTGAGTACTCACTACCTTACGCCAACATCATTGCGATGAATGAGAACGCAGCGATACTGCATTACACTGCGCTTAGCGCTAAAAAGCTGGCGGAAAAACAACATTACTCGATGTTGATTGATGCTGGAGCCGAGTGTCGAGGTTACGCCGCAGATATCACTCGCACCTATCCCTATCGTAAAGGCTTGTTTGCCGAGTTAATTGCTGAAATGGATAAATTACAACTGGTGATGGTAGCGGAGCTTAAACCTGGCCTGCGTTATACCGATTTACACTTAAAAGCACACCGTCAGTTGGCTAAAGTGCTGGTGGATTTTGAGTTTGTTACATGTAGCGCCTCGGCAGCGGTTGAAACCGGTATTACTCGCTATTTCTTCCCGCATGGCTTGGGCCATCATCTGGGCCTGCAAGTACACGACATGGGCGGCTTCATGCAGGACGAAAATGGCGAGGTTCAAGCGGCTCCAGAGCAAGATCCCTTTCTACGTTGCACTCGCATACTTGAACCTTCTCAGGTTCTCACCATTGAACCTGGGCTGTATTTCATTGCCAGTTTATTGAGCGAGTTAGCTGAATCAGAACACAGTCGCTTGATTAATTGGCCGAGGATTGATGAAATGCGGCGCTTTGGCGGTATACGCATTGAAGACAATGTATTAGTGACCGAGCAAGCCCCTGTTAATTTAACCCGAGAGCAAAATTGGAAATAACCAGTAGCGATTATCTAAAACCCAAATACACGGTTATTAGTGAAGAGCTGATCAAAAAGAGCCGCTTTATTAGTTTGATTGTTCCGGTGCTTAATCGCCAGCAGGCCCAGCAACAGATTGTCGAGATAAAGCAGCAACATCCTCAGGCGCGTCATCATTGTTGGGCTTTTGTTGCTGGGCATCCTAGTGACAGCCAATGTTTAGGTTTTAGTGATGATGGTGAGCCCTCTGGTACGGCGGGAAAACCGATGCTAGCGCAGCTGCAGGGCAGTGGGCTAGGTCAGGTTCTGGCGCTAGTGGTACGTTATTCTGGTGGAATTAAGTTGGGCACCGGCGGGCTGGTTAAAGCCTATGGTGGCGGGGTTCAACAGGCCTTGTCATTAATTGAAACGGAAACTGTGGTGGCCAGTGGTGAATGCCTCTTAGAGTTTGATTATGCGCATACTAGCCAAGTTGAGCTGCTGTTAGAGCGTTACCAAGCGATTAAAGTCGATACGCAGTTTTCTGATGTTGCTCAGATGCGAATTAGTATTGCGCAAAGTTATTATGCGGAACTTAAGCAACAGCTGATCAATGTATCAAGTGGCCAGATAAATGTAGGTAAGCTGCTGTCTTAAGTTGTTTTGGAAGATGCTTTACTTCAAGATAGACAACATTGATTTAACTTCTTAAACGAACAAGAGATAAAAAACGGATGCAAATCAGAGCGATTATTAGGATCGTTGGACTTCTAGTAATGTTATTTAGTCTCGCTATGATTGTTCCTGCTCTGGTTGCCGCCGTTTATAAAGATGGCGCGGGTAAAGCATTCATGGCGGCATTTGCCTTGTGTGTGAGTGCTGGTTTCTTATTGTGGTTTCCGCAACGACAGCAAAAGAAAGATCTCAAAGCTAAAGAAGGTTTTTTGATTGTGGTGCTGTTTTGGACGGTACTGGGCAGTGTTGGGGCCTTGCCTTTTATTCTTGCTGAAAACCCCGATATGTCGATTACCGACTCCTTCTTTGAATCCTTTTCGGGACTCACCACTACCGGTGCCACGGTGATCGTGGGCATCGAAAACTTGCCCAAAGGTATTTTGTTTTATCGCCAGATGCTGCAGTGGTTAGGCGGGATGGGGATTATTGTTCTAGCGGTGGCGGTACTGCCGATCTTGGGTGTTGGGGGGATGCAGCTGTATCGAGCTGAAATACCCGGCCCAGTAAAAGATAAAAAGATGACGCCGCGTATTGCAGAAACCGCCAAAGTGCTTTGGTACATCTATTTATTTTTAACCATCTCCTGCTCAGTGGCTTTTTGGTTAGCGGGAATGTCTCTGTTTGACGCGATTTGTCACGCCTTTTCCACCATCGCCATCGGTGGCTTCTCCACCTATGATGCCAGTTTGGGCTACTTCGATAGTTCGATTATCAATACCATCTGTGCGGTGTTTTTGATTATCTCAGGGATTAACTTCTCACTGCATTACGCTGCGATTAACGGTCGTAGCATTACCTTTAGATACTATTTTCTAGACCCTGAGTGTCGTGCCTTCTTTTTTATTCAGGTTTGTCTGACCTTGGTTTGTCTCGCCATTTTACTTGCTCAACAGGTGTATGACTCAGCAGCTGTGGCCTTAGACCAAGCCTTTATTCAGTCGGTTTCTATTTCTACTACCGCCGGTTTTACCACCACTAGCTTTTCTGAGTGGCCGTTATTTCTACCGGTTTTGTTAGTGTTCTCCAGTTTTATTGGCGGCTGTGCTGGTTCAACCGGTGGCGGCTTAAAAGTAATTCGAGTGTTTTTGCTTAGCCTACAAGGGATGCGCGAATTAAAGCGCTTAGTTCATCCTCGAGCGGTGTTTCAAATTAAACTAGCCAACAAGGCCTTACCCGATCGGGTACTAGAAGCAGTATGGGGCTTCTTTTCTGCTTATACCTTGGTTTTTGTCATTTGTATGTTGGGGTTAATTGCCGCCGGTATGGATGAGCTATCGGCGTTCTCCGCAGTGGTGGCTTGTTTAAATAATCTTGGCCCCGGCTTAGGGCAAGTGGCAGTGCATTACTCAGATATTAGTGATGCCAGTAAATGGGTGTTATTAATTGCGATGTTGTTTGGTCGCTTAGAAGTCTTTACCCTGTTAGTTCTATTTACCCCCGCGTTTTGGAAGAGTTAATAATGAAACTACTGGTCTTATATTCAAGTTGTGAAGGGCAAACCTTAAAAATAGCTAAGCATATTATTGCGCAGCAGCCTCAAACAGACCTAAGCGTTGACTACCAAAACTTGGAGCAACTCCAGCAAGCAGTAAATTGGTCAGACTACGACAAAGTGCTGATTGGCGCTTCGATTCGTTATGGTAAGTTTCGGCCACATTTATACTCTCTGTTAGCTAAGTACCAACAACAGCTGGCGAACTTGCCGGTGGCATTTTTTGGAGTCTGTTTAACAGCGCGTAAGCCAGAGAAGAGTACTCCAGAAACTAGCGTCTATATGAAGAAGCTCAATCAGCGTGCTGAATGGATGCCAGAGAGCCAAGCGATATTTGCTGGTGCGCTACTTTATTCTCGTTATACCTGGTGGCAAACCCGTCTTATTCAAATGATTATGAAAATGACCGGCGGAAGTACTGATACCTCACAGGATATTGAGTTAACCGACTGGTCTAAGGTAGATGATTTCGCGATACACTTCGCAAAATTGAATAAATAATCAGCGTTTTCTACTTGTTTTCTTAAATTCTGCGCAAGCTTTGAGCAGTTGAACTGAAAATCCTATTTTTCTTCAAAAAACGCTTGCGCCGAAAGATTCGATGCCTATAATGCACCTCCACTGACACGGCACACAGCGCTGCAGAGCAACGTTGATGCAAGTCAGGGCTGGCAAGGCCTAGGGCTGAGTTAGCGACTTTCAAAGCGGTTTTTAAAATGTTTTAAAAAAGCGGTTGACAGTCACAGAGGATGGCGTAGAATGCGCACCTCGCTTCGGCAAGAAGCAACGCTCTTTAACAATTTATCAAGCAATCTGTGTGAGCACTCACAGGGCATTAAGCGAAAAAATTAAGCTTAAGTGAACTGGATGCTTGCACTGTAAAACACAGTACTATTTCAGTTTTTAACTTGAGCGAAAGAACTTTTGATTGAAGAGTTTGATCATGGCTCAGATTGAACGCTGGCGGCAGGCTTAACACATGCAAGTCGAGCGGTAACATTTCTAGCTTGCTAGAAGATGACGAGCGGCGGACGGGTGAGTAATGCTTGGGAAACTGCCTGAGAGTGGGGGACAACAGTTGGAAACGACTGCTAATACCGCATAATGTCTTCGGACCAAAGGAGGGCTCTTCGGACCTTTCGCTTTCAGATGTGCCCAAGTGGGATTAGCTAGATGGTGGGGTAATGGCCTACCATGGCGACGATCCCTAGCTGGTTTGAGAGGATGATCAGCCACACTGGGACTGAGACACGGCCCAGACTCCTACGGGAGGCAGCAGTGGGAATATTGCACAATGGGCGCAAGCCTGATGCAGCCATGCCGCGTGTGTGAAGAAGGCCTTCGGGTTGTAAAGCACTTTCAGTTGTGAGGAAGGTTGTGTGGTTAATACCCATATAATTTGACGTTAGCAACAGAAGAAGCACCGGCTAACTCCGTGCCAGCAGCCGCGGTAATACGGAGGGTGCGAGCGTTAATCGGAATTACTGGGCGTAAAGCGTACGCAGGCGGCTAATTAAGCCAGATGTGAAATCCCCGGGCTTAACCTGGGAATGGCATTTGGAACTGGTTAGCTAGAGTTTTGTAGAGGGTGGTAGAATTTCAGGTGTAGCGGTGAAATGCGTAGAGATCTGAAGGAATACCAGTGGCGAAGGCGGCCACCTGGACAAGAACTGACGCTCATGTACGAAAGCGTGGG